>JAPPEF010000173.1:0-2280 GCA_028875335.1 Gemmatimonadota bacterium | reverse complement strand
CCGGTGGTCAAGGAGCTCGATGGCCAAACGGTCAGGATTCCGGGCTACGTATTGCCCTTGGAATACAAAGGAACACGGATCCGCGAATTTCTGTTGATGCCCTATCTTGGTGCCTGTCTCCACACCCCGCCGCCGCCGGCCAACCAGGTCATCCGCTGCAGCCTCGAGCAAGCCCATGACCTGCAGGAGATGTGGCGCCCGGTCTGGATCTCTGGCCGCCTGAAGACTGGTCACGCTATCAGCAAGCTTAGTGAGGACGGTTACGACTCCATCACCAGTGTGAGTTTTGGCTACTCGATGGACGTCGAGTCGATCGAGCCCTACAAGGCGGCGGTAGCTCGGTGAGCGGTACCCTAGGAGCGAATCAATGGCTGAAAATCAAAACTTGAAAGAACCTATTCCAGTAACAATTATCAGCGGCTTTTTAGGTGCGGGTAAGACCTCCCTGCTCAACCACATTCTCAACGCCGACCACGGATTGCGCGTGGCAGTGTTGGTCAACGACTTTGGAGAGATCAACATTGACGCCGAGTTGGTCTCTGGGGTCTCCGGGGAATCCACCATCAACCTTTCCAACGGGTGTATCTGTTGCTCGATTCGCGATGACCTGCGCGAAGCAACGGTTCAGTTGATTCAGGGCCCAAACCCGCCGGAGTATATCGTCGTTGAAACGAGCGGCGTATCTGACCCGGCGGCGGTTTCATTGACCTTCCTGGCTGCCGAATTGCAGTCTCGGACCCGAGTGGACAGTGTGCTGACCGTGGTCGATGCGGAGCAGATTCACCAGGTGAACGAGAAACATCGTAGACTCGCGGTAGACCAGATCGCCATGGCAGACATTGTGGTGCTGAACAAGCTTGACCTGGTCAATGATGAAGAGCGGGAGGATTTGGCAGACTTTGTCAGAGATACCGTTCCGAGAGCGCGTATCCTCGAAGCTACCTTTGGTGAGGTTCCGCTCGATTTGGTACTCGGTGTCGGGACATACGACCTCCACCGCTTTGCGGGGAAGTCAGGCCTGGACGTTCACGTTCATGCGGACGGCGAGGCGCATGAACACGACCACCCTCACGGGAATCATCACGAACCCCATACCGACCATACGCTTGTTTTCAACACGTGGTGCTATACGACGAACAAACCTCTGTCACGTGGGGCCGTGCTTGATGCGGTGAAAACTCTACCTGCGACCATCTACCGCGCCAAAGGGTTTGTTTACCTCGCCGACATTCCCAGTCGGAAGGGAATCGTCCACGTTGCCGGCAAACGGGCGCGTTTGATTATTGGTGAGCCGTGGGGCGACGAGAGTCCGGGGACACAGTTGGTCTTTATCGGTGAGGAAGGTGGAATCGACGATTGCGAGCTGCAAAGCCGCTTCAATGCGTGCCAAACGGAGAAGGATCCTCATCAGGATACCGCGTCTGATGCCGATCTTGATTTGCTTCGGCAGCTTGCGGCGAAATAAGGCTTTCGTGTCACCAGGGCCTCTCCGGCTAAGGCCGCCTATTCGACCGAATCGGGCTCGGAGAAACCGTTGCGCAGCGCCCTTGCCAGGAATACGATTCCGAGGATGAGCAGCGGTATGCTGAGGATCTGGCCGACACCGAGGGCAAGGTCGGCGCCATACGCCGCCTGTCGTTCTTTGACGAATTCGATCAGAAACCTGAACCCGAAGGCGGAGACGAGGAAGAGGCCGAACAAAAAACCGCGTGGCGTTCGGGCTTCGAGCCGGATGTAGAGTCGATACAACCCCACGAAGATCGTTCCGTAGGCGATCGACTCGTAGAGCTGTGCGGGATGTCTCGGTGTATCGTCGATCCGGTCGAAGATGACGGCCCAGGGGAGATCGGTGGGGACTCCGAGAATCTCCGAGTTAAAGAAATTACCGAGTCGGATCAGCAGTCCGGCGAGGGCGACGACAATGACCATCCGATCGAGCAGCCACAGATACGGTTGATCGGGGTGGCGTCGGGCGTAGATGAACAGCGCTGTCAAAATGCCGATCGCGCCACCGTGGCTGGCGAGCCCGCCTTCCCACACCATCAGCATCTTGTGCGGATTGCTGAGGTAATATCCCGGGTCGTAGAAGAGGCAATGCCCCAGGCGAGCGCCCGCGATCGTGCCGACCATCATGTACGTCAGGAGCGTTGCGAGATCGGATTCCGGCTTCCCCTCTCGCCTGAAGACGGAACGGATGATGTTGTATCCGATGAAGAACGAGAGCGCGAAGAGGATACTGTAGTATCTGATCGTGAGCGGACCAATCTGGAAAAGGACTGG
>JAPPEF010000009.1 GCA_028875335.1 Gemmatimonadota bacterium | reverse complement strand
GGCGGCTTCGTCGAGATAGGCTTGGGCGCAGCCGTCGAGGCAGATGCCGACGATGGTTTTGTCGCGCGGGCGATAGCTGCGGTCATTGACTTGGATCATGCGTTGGGAGCAACGGCGACGCGGATGTGCTGGCGGGTTTCGGCCAAGGCGATGGCTTGCGCTAGCTCGGTGAGGGCAAAGGGGTCGCTGACCAGCGACGAGTACGGATAGCAGTCGGCAGTGCGGGCGAGAAAGGCGAGCGCCTCGTCGAGATGGCGCGGGCTGTAGTTGTGGACGCCGCGAATCGTCAGGCACTTGCGAATGACCTGTTCGCCGGTCAGGTCTAGCCGGGTGTTGGGGTGGACCATGCCGACGAAGACGTAGATGCCGCCTGGGCGCAGGGCTGCGACCCCCGAGGGAATCAAGTCCGCGTTGCCGGCGACTTCAAAAACCGCGTCGAGTCCTCCCGGTGGTGGCTCGGTTATAGGTATTGCGCCGAATTCGGTGGACAGCGCTAGGCGGTCCGCGTCGATATCGGTACAGTAGATTTGCTCGATGCCGCGCTCGGCGAGCAGGGCGCACGTATAGAGGCCGAGCAGACCCGCGCCCTGGACCAGAACTCTGTGACAGGGAGTGGGCAGGACCTCGATGGCGTTGACCGCAGTGGCCAAGGCGCAGTTGGCCGGAGCCACTGCGGAGTCGGGCAAGCGGTCTGCTACTTTGGCGATGTGAGTGCCGGGTCTAATGAGCAGATGCGTGGCGTAACAGCCGTTGAGTCCGCTGCCGTCGGTGAGCGTGGCGTGGCCGTATTTAAAGAGCGCGTCGCATTTTTCCGGCAGGCGATGTTCCGTACAGGGCAAACAGGTACCGCAACTGTCGGCGATGGTCCAGCTTACGCGGTCGCCTAGTGCAGAGGTAGGGCGCTGCGAGGCGATGACGCGGCCGACGGCCTCGTGGCCGAGGATCAGGGGCGTAGGCTCCGTGCGCAGGCCGGACAGCGTGTGGAGGTCGGAGCCGCAGATCGTGGCTAGGCCGATCTCGACGAGCACTTCACCCGGCGCGAGGGAATCGGGTAGTGGCAGGCTTTCGCAGCGCAGCGGATGGCCTAGGCCGTCGAATACCTGTGCGGAGGCCGCGGGCATAGGCTAGCCCTGCGGCTTGCGCCAGTAGCCCTCTAACAGGTCTTGCGGCACCCAGCCCAGCAGGCGTCGGGCCTTGGCGTTGCTGTAGCGGCCGTGGGGCGTGTCCGTGGTGATGTGAAAGATCTCGCAGCGCGAGGGCAGGGATGCCAAGTCCACCTCTAGGCACTTTTGCAGGGCGCGAGCGGCGTCGGGAAAAGTGACGGAAAAGGGATTGGTGCCGCTGCCGAGTTGCTCGGCGGACGGCTCGGCGTCGCGAAAGCTCAAAAAGAGGGTGGTGAGTACGTGGATGGGGTGGTTGGCGGCGAATACGCGGCAAATCTCTTGGCCGAGCGATTTGCTGTGCGCGTAGAGGCCGACACCTGAATGCAGGGGGACTTCTTCGTTGATGTCGAAATCGTAGTGCTCGTACGAGGGGCCGGCTTGGGTGAAGTGGGGCCCGGTGTTGACGAAGCGGGTGTGGCCGTTTTCGACGGCGGCGCGGATGCCGTTGTACGTGCCGGTGGTACTGACGTCAAAGGCGATCTTGCGGTCGTGGCGCAGTACTGAGCAGTTGATGGTTACATCGGTGCCTTCGGTGGCGCGGCGCACTTGATCTAGGTCGGAGACATCGACCTGCATAGTCTCGTGCGGGCTGTCGATGGGTACGATGTCGGTGACGCGCAACTCGTAGGTGTCTTGGAGTTGCTTAACCACGTGCGGGCCGAGAAAGCCGTTGCCACCGAGGAGCAAAACTTTCATGGGTTGGCCTCAAAGTTGTATTGGGGATCGAACGCGAGGTGGCTCTTGGCGCGCTCGACGGAAAAGCGGGCGCGTGCCGCAGCGGACTGGATGTGGATGGCGTTGTACTGGCCGGCTGGCCCCTTTTGCACAATCTGGGCCACGGCTTGGACGGCGTCGCGCTCGTCGAGCCACATGGAATCGTAGGGCTGGTCGGCGACTTCTTCGGCGCGGACGAGGTGGCCAAGGCGGGCAATGGTGATGTGGAGTTCGTGGCTGTGGGCAAATTCGCGGGCCGTAAACTCGGCTAGATGAGCGCCGAGAACGGCCGGCGCGCAGGAGGGCAGTGGTTTCCAAGTCTCGTCAACGGTGAGGTCTTCTTCGTACGGGGCGAAAAGGTCGAGCGTGCTCACGAGGATGGTGTGTTCGACCTCCGCGGCGGCCGCGGCCAAGAGCAGGTTGTACGTGCCGCGCGTATTGCGGTCCAGCCAAGTGTTTTCGCCGTCGCCTGCACGCGGCTCGTAGGCGAGGTGGACGATGATGTCGATGTCTTTGACGAGTTCGTCGGTCTCTGAGCCGTGCCCCAGATCGCACTGAATCCCGAACCTAGGCTCGGGATCGGTCAAGCGCACTTGGTGTGCGTCGCCGAGGCTGTCAGCTAGGGCTTGGCCGAGCGAGGTTGCGGCGTTGGTAATGAGTACGCGCATAGCCCTAAAGGACCTGCTGGTCGGTCGGGGTGGGGACGATGTCGTGGATCTGGCTGTCCATCAGCGCGGTGGACGACTGCATTTCGAGCACGGCCTTTTCGTGCAACTCGTCGATGGTGCGGCAACCGGCCGTGGCGAGGGTGGAGCGCAGCATCTGGATGCGGATCGGCAATTTGTCGTGAATCGAGCCGATGTGGGGCACGTAGCCGGCGATGCCCTCCTCGAAGAAATTCTCTCGCGTCTGCGCATAGCGCCGCATGTTGTGGGCGCGCAGCGAACCTTCCATCCAGTACTCTTTGACGATGTCGCCGGCCGCGGTGCGCACGAGGTTGCCTTGGCTTTCGGTGTAGCCGGCGAAGAAGTGCCCCATCATCACGGCGTTGGCACCCAAGGCCATGGCCACGGCGATCTCGAGCGGGCCTGAAATGCCGCCATCGGCGATGATGGGCAAGTACGTGTTGCAATCCTGCTGCCACTGGTTGCGCGCTGCGTTGATTTCCATCAAGGCCGTGCCTTGGCCGCGGCCCGTGGCCCTAACTTCCTGAGTAGTGCAGCCCGAGCCGATCCCCATGCCGACTTTGATGGCGTCGGTACCGGCCTCGGCCAAAAAGCGAAACCCCTCGGCCGTGACGACATTGCCGCCGATGACCGGGGCGTCGGTGCGCTCCTTGAGGAATTGGATCATCTGCCGCTGGTATTCGGTGTGGCCGTCGGAGGCGTCGATGACCAGCACGTCCACTTCTTGCGCGATGAGGGCTTCAGCCCGCTCGCGGTCCTCCGGGTGGGTGGAGACAGCCGCGCCGACGAGCAGGCGCTTCTGTTCGTCGATGGATTCGTTGGGGTGCCGCAGGTGCTTGTCGAGGTCTTTTTTGAAGACTACCGCTTGTAGCACGCCTCCTTTGGACAGAATGGGCAGGAAGCCGCGGCCGTAGCGGATCATCAGCTCGTTGGCGGCCTTGAGGTCGCTTATTTCGCGGCCGGCCTGCACGTCGGTTTTCATGCGGGAGGCCACTTGGCAGTCGAGGTCGCGGCGCTCGTCGAAGTCCTTGTCGGTGAGGATGCCGAGGAGCTGGTCGTGGAACTGGCCGCTGGTGGTGACCGGGAAGGTCGTGTAGCCAGTGCGGTGAATGATCTCGACGACCTCGGCGATGGGCTGCTCGGGGGCCAAGGTGAGAATATCGGTCTGAAAGCCGGCCTTGAAGCGCTTGACTTGGCCAACCTTGGCGCACTGCTCGTCAATGGGCTGGCTGACGGGCAGGATGCCGATGCCGCCTAGCTGGGCCAAGGCAATGGCCATTTCGCCGCCGGTTACGGCCTGCATGGCGGCGCTGAGAAAGGGCACGTGCAGGTAGAGAAAGTCGTCCCCCTTGCGGCAGAGCCGGGTTTTGAGCGACGTGTTGGGCGCGTTGCCGTCGGAGGGCGTGTACCCAGGCAGAATGCGAAATTCTTTGAGGCTGTGCGAAGGGGTGCTCAGGACTTGGGCCATGGAAGTCCTCTCAGCGTTGGCGGGGGAAGGAGGAAGGATTTAGCCTTAGAGTATAAAAATAGCATTGGTTTTATTCAACACACTTTATTTTCTTTAATAGATAGCAATTACATCCATAAGCTAAAGGAGCTTTGTTATGTTCTACGAAAAAATCTATCCTAGGAACAACCATTCGACCGACGGCATGACGTGTCTCTTGGCCGGTTTTGTGGCTGGCGTCGCGGTCGGCGCAGCCGTGGGTGTGTTACTGGCCCCGAACAAGGGCGAGGACACCCGGCGCTTGATCAAGGACCAAGCCGAAGAAACGCGCGACCAAGTGGTGAAGGCTGTGAACGGGGTGACGGCGCGGTTCGAAAAGAAGGCCCCACAGGAGGAAGAGGCGGCCTAGCGCTAAGAGCGGCCGTAGTTGAGGCGGTAGAGGCGCGCGTAGATGCCGTCTTGGAGCAATAGTTCCTCGTGGCGGCCTCGCTCGCGCACCTCGCCGCGGTGCATCACCAAGATCTGGTCGGCACTGCGGATGGTAGAGAGACGGTGGGCGATGACGATGGAGGTGCGCTCGCTCATCAGCTTGGCAATGGCGTCTTGGATGAGTTGTTCGGTCTCGGTGTCGATGCTGGAGGTGGCCTCGTCGAGGACGAGGATTTCCGGGTCGAAGGCTAAGGCCCGGGCAAAAGCCAACAACTGGCGCTGGCCGGCCGACAGGGTCGAGCCGCCTTCGGCGACAGCGTGGGCAAAGCCTTGGGGAAGGCGTTCGATGAAGGGCGCGGCGTTGACGTAGCGAGCCGCGCGCTCGACTTGGGCGTCGTCGATGGCGTCGTCGCCGAGGCGGATATTGCCGCTGATATTCCCTGAAAACAGAAAGACCTCCTGCTGGACAATGCTGATGCGGCGGCGCAACTCGGCCGCGTGCCACTGACGCACGTCGCGGCCATCAACGAGGATTTCTCCGCGCTGGATGTCGTAGAATCGGCAGAGGAGGCTGACGATGGTGGTCTTGCCCGAGCCGGTGGCCCCGACCAGCGCCATACTCTGCCCAGCCCGTAGTTCAAACGAGACATCCTTGAGGATCCAGTCTTCGGCTGCTGGATCGTACTTGAAGAACACGTTGCGGAATTCAATCGCGCCGCCGCGGTTGGCCGCGGGCAGCTTGTGCCGCGGTCCGCCGACGGGTTCGCTGGGGACGGCCAACATCTCGAAGATGCGCTCGGACGCGGCCATGGCGCTCTGCAGCAGGGCATAGCGGTCGGAGATGTCCATGATCGGGCGGAAGAAGCGGCGGATGTATTGGAGAAAGGCCACCAACACCCCCAGCTCAATGCGGGAGTCGATCACGTCCGAGGCCCCGTACCACAGCACCAGCGCCATGCCGACCGTGCCGAGTAATTCGGTGAATGGGAAGAAGATGGCAAAGCAGTGGATTTCGCGGTCCGCGGCGCGGCGGTAGGGCAGGTGCTCGGCGTCGAAGTCGCGCAAATTGCGTTGCTGGCGGTTGAAAAGCTGCACCACCTCCATGCCGGTAATGTTCTCCTGCAAATAGGCATTGAGCCGCGCCAAGCGCGTGCGCAACTCGCGATAGGCGCGCATGGCGAGGCTCTGGAGGTAGAAGGTCGAGACGCCGATGACCGGGACCACTGTGCAGCAGATCAGGGCCAGCTCAAAGTCGATATAAGCCATGAAGCCGACGATGGCCAGCAAAGTGAAAAAATCCATAAAGACCGATACTACGCCCTCGCTGAAAAACTCGTTGAGGGCGTCGATGTCGTTGGTGGCGCGGGTCATAATTCGACCCAGCGGCGTGCGGTCGAAGTAGCGCAGCGGCAGCTTTTGCAGGTGGGCAAATAGGTCGCGGCGCATGTCGTACATGACGCGCTGACCGATCATGCCGGTGACCAAGGTCTGGGCGTATTGAGCGCCATACTGCACGGCGACGCTGCCAAAGAAGGCCGCGATCATCCACCGCAGCCCCGCCCAGTCGCCGACGGCGATGTGGTCGTCAACCGCTACCTGCGTGATATAGGGCCCGACCTGGCCGAAGCCGGCGGCGAGGGCAATGGTGCCAAAGGCGAGGATCACGTGCCCTCGGTGGGGTTTGAGATACCCCAACAGTTGCAGCGTCAGCCCCAAATTAAAGGCGCGCTGTTGGATTTCTTCTTCTTTGTTGAGTTCGGTGCTCACAGCGTTTCTAGCTCGGCGCTAAGCTGCTGGTGCTGGTACAACTCGGCGTAGAAGCCGCCGCTGTTGACCAACTCGGCGTGGGTGCCCAGTTCGGCGATGCGACCGTCTTCGAGCACGGCGATGCGGTCGGCGTGGCGTAGGGTCGAGATGCGGTGGGCGATGATGAGGGTGGTGCGGCCCTGCATGAGGGCGTGCAAATGGTCGAGGATCGCTTCTTCGGTGTGGGTATCTACCGCGGAGAGCGCATCGTCGAGGATGAGGATCTGCGGGCGGCGAATGAGCGCGCGGGCCAAGGTCGCGCGCTGCTTTTGGCCGCCGGACAGGGTGACGCCGCGTTCGCCGATGAGGGTGTCAAAGTCCTCGTCGAATTGGTCGATGTCCTTTTTGAGTTGGGCCTCTTCGGCCGCAGAGTGGATCTGTGCTTCGGCGGCCGAGTCTGCGCCGTAGGCGAGGTTGGCGCTGAGGGTATTGGAAAACAGAAAGGGATTTTGCGGGACGTAGCCGATGGCGTCGCGCAAAGTCGCTAGGGGCCACTCCTCGATTGGCACCCCGTCAATGAGGAGCTGTCCTGGCCCGGCTTGGATCAAGCGCGGCATGAGGCGCGCCAAGGTGGTCTTACCCGAGCCGACCCGGCCGATGATACCAAGGGTCGTGCCTTGGGGAATTTCGAGATCGATCTGATGGAGGACTTGCTCTTCACCGTAGGAGAAATTGAGCTTGCGGAAGGCAATGTGCCCGGCGATTGGGCGCGGATTCGCCGGTGGCAAGGCGCGGTCTTGGATCTCCGGCTCGACGGCGAGGATTTCGTTGATGCGCTGCATGGACACGAGGGCGCGCTGGGCGCGGTCGATGACCCAGCCGATGTACATGATCGGGCGGATGAGTTGGGTCAGGTAGGCGTTGAAGGCCACGAAAGCCCCCAAGCTGAGTTCGCCGTCGATGACCGCGCGCCCGCCCAGCCACAAATTTAGCCCCAAGCAGAGCGAGGCGATGACGTAGGACAGCGGTCGGTAGTTGGCGCGGGTGCGGATGTAGGCGCGGTTTTTTTCGAGGTACGCCAAGTTGAGCTGGTCGAACGCGGCGTTCTGCGCGGGCTCTTGGGTGTATGCCTTGACCACGCGGATACCGGAGAGGTTTTCTTGGATGAAGGTGCTGATGCGGCCGAAGTAATCTTGGATGGCCTTGTAGCGGGTGTTGATGACCGCGGCGATGCGGATCATCACGACGCTAAAAAGCGGCAGGGGCACCAGCACCAGCAGAGCCAGCTTCCAGTCGAGCAAGCACATGCAGGCGAGGGTGAAGGTCAGCCCCAAGGCGGTATCGACGATGCCGCGGACGCCATAGATCCAAAAGAGATGCACAGAGTGGAGATCGTTGGTCGCCCGCGCCATGAGGTCGCCGGTGCGGCCCTGCTGGTAGTACGACAGCGGCAGCTTGAGCAGGTGGGCAAAATACGCGATGCGGATGTCGTATTCGATGCGATTGGCGGTGCGGCCTAAGAACATCCGCATGGCGTACCCACACACGGCCACGCCCAAGGCGTAGGTGAGGACGTAGAAGACGTAAGTCTCGACTTGTTCGGCGGCGGTTTCCGACGCTAAGACCGCATCGACGGCATCGCCCACTAGCATGGGGATGCGCGCTGTCGCCGCCTGCCCCAGCCCAATGCAGAGCGCGCCGAGCAGGATGCGGCTCCGATAGGGACGGACGTATTGGGCGAACGGACCCCACATTTCAGAAGCCGAGTTCTGGGAAGGTGCTGGCGAGGAGCGGGCGCACGGCCGCCAGCGCTTGGGCGCGGTGACTAAGGCGGTTTTTTACCTGCGGGTCGAGCTGGGCCATAGTTTTGGCGTAGGCGGGAACAAAAAAGACCGGATCGTAGCCAAAACCGTTGGTCCCGGCCAGGGCCGGGGCGATCAGTCCTTCGCACGTGCCCTCGGCACGGCACTGGCGGCCGTCGGGGCTTACTGCGCAGAGGACGCAGCGGAACCGGGCCTGACGTTGCGCTGGCTCAGGATAGGGTGCGAGTTGGGCGAGCAAGAGCTGGCAGCGGCCGGCGTCGTCGAGATCGGGGCCACCGTAGCGGGCCGAGTAGATGCCGGGAGCGCCGCCGAGGGCATCTACCTCGAGACCGGAGTCGTCGGCGAGGGCGATCTGGCCGCTGGCCGCGGCATAGGCGCGGGCCTTGAGCTGGGCGTTGGCGGCAAAGGTCTGGCCGCTTTCCTCGACGTCGAGATCAAGGCCCAGCGCGGCCGGCGCAACGACCTCGACATCGGCAAACAGGGCGCGGACTTCGCGCAGCTTGCCGGGGTTGTTCGAGGCCAGAAGCAGCGCCATTGCGGCTATTGGGGTGGTTTGTCAAGCTCTGCGAGTTTGCTCGCCGCGTAGTCTTTGAAACGGCTGTCTTTGATCGCTTGGTTGTACCAGCGCCGCGCCTCCTGTCGTTGGCCGAGCTGAAAATGCGCGTCGCCCAGCAGCGTTTCGGCGGCTGGGTAGTCGTCTTGGCAACTGGTGGCGCGCCGCCCGAACTCAATGGCTTGGCGGAAATTGCCCATGCCGTAGTGAGCCTCGCTGAGCCGGTAGTACGTCTCGCAGTAGCCGTCGTCTAGATCGGCTGCCTTGTTCAGCGGGGCGATGGCCTCGTGGAAACGGCCGAGCTGGTTGAGCGCAATGCCGAGCAAGCGGTGTCCTTCGGCGTACGTGTCGTCGATCTTTAGGGCGTTTTGCAAAAGCGGCACGACGCTCTCTATCTCTTGGGTATCGAACTTCAACCGCGCCAAGTCGCCGTATGATTCCATGTACGTGGGGTCGGCCTCTATGGAACGCTGGTAGGTGACAATGGCTTTGCCGTAGTCGCGGCTGAGGCGCTGGATGTCGCCGAGGGCATTGTAGGGCCTGGCGTCGGTGGGATCGGCTGCGATGGCCTCGGCAAAGGCGACTTTGGCCTTGTCTTTCTCGTGTAGGCCACTGTAAGAAAGGCCCATGACGTAGAGGGCTTGGGCGCTTTGCGGGCCGTAGTCGCGCGAACTGGTAAAATAGTCGATGACCTCGCGGTACTTCTTTTGGCGAAAGCTGTTGAGGGCGGCTTTTTGATAGAGCTGGCCTAGAGCCTTAGCGGCCTGTTCCGGCTTGGTGCCGAGGGCATGGGCCGCAGCAAAACTATTGATGGCTTTGTCGTAATCGTTGAGGGCCTTGTAGGAAATGCCGAGAACGTAGTGGGCATTCCCGTAGGAAGCATCGGCCGCCACGGACTTTTCTAGCTCGATGACGGCGTTGCGGTAGCTGCCCTTTTTGACCAAGTCGTAGCCCGCGCGAAAGTAGTCGAGGGCTTCGGGCGACTGGGCGAGGGCCGGGGCGCTCAAAAGCGCGAGGGCGAGACTGAGCAAGCGGCAGTACTTCAAAGCAAGATCTCCTCGTATGAAGAACCAAAGGCGTGACGGGCGTTTAACGGCGGGCGTCGATCAGGGCTTCGACTTCGCCGTGGTCGGGAAAGCGGCCTTCTTGCAGCTTGGAAAAGACCAGCTCACCATTGAGGCTGAGTTCAAACTTCCCTCGGTCTGAGGGCACTAGCGAGAAGACGGCGATGTCTTTCTTGTAGGCGACGAGTAGCTGTTCCGCCAAACTGGCGGCTCTGTTTTCGTAGCCTCAAGCAGAGCAGTAAATAAGTTCCAAGTTCACGGGAAACCTCCTGTGGAATAGGGTTAAAAAAGTATAAAAGTCACTAGGAGCGTTGTCAAAGACGGAGAATGGGTGCAGTGGACGGAGTTATAGACGGCCCTTATTTTCTTATCTTAACAATTAAATATGTTACCAATATGTTACCGAATATAATTGGATTAGAGAACAAAGTATGGCCGGTATTTTTTTAAAAAGTCGAAAATTTGGCCGCACGCGGCTAGCCTTGTGGGCCTTGCTGCTGGGTGCGGGCTTGGGCATCGCGTGTGGAGGCCCCTCGCCCGAAGAGTACATTTACCAGCTCAAAAGCTTGCAAAAAGCCGAGCGCACCAAAGCTGCCAACCAGCTCATCCGCTTCGACGCCGACGAAGTCGTCCCTCTGCTGATTGAGGAGGCCGACTCTGGCTATATCCGCGTGCGGTTTGAGGTGATGCACCTGTTGGGCCGGTTTGAGGACGAGCGCGCTATCCCGACCTTGATCGCGGGCCTAAAAGACAAGTCGCCGCGAGTGGCAGCCGCGGCTGCGTGGGCGCTGGGCCAGATCGGGTCGCCCACCGCGCTCGCCCCGCTGCTCAAGTACGTGCGCGACCCCACGGTAGAAGTGCGCCAATACGTACTCGGCGCACTCGGCCCGTGCCATTCGTACGAGGCTGAGCCGGCCTTGAGCGACTCGGCTTTCCGCGTGGTGCGCCGCGCCTTGCGCGCGCCCAAGCCCAAGTGGCGAGTCGCCGCCTTGCAGAGTTTGCGCGCCTACGGGTACCGCGACGCGGTGCAAGAGGTCATTCGCATGTCAGTGGATCCTTCAAATGAGGTGCGCTACGTGGCCGTACAAGCCCTTGGCCAGATTGGCCACGCGCTCAGGCCCCCCGCCCGCGACGCTGTGTACGAAGCCCTGTTGGTCGCCCTCGACGCCGACGAACTCCAAAGCATCCGCGACAAGGCCATACACGCCCTCGCCGAGGTGGGCGATAAGCGGGCCGTGCCGCACTTGCAGCGGTTGATGCGGGAGGGCACGGAAAAAGACCAAACCGCGGCGCGGCTAGCCCTGTACAAGCTAAGCCCCCAAGTCGCCGAGGCGATGAGAGGAACTTGAGTTAGGAGCGAAATGAAGGAATTGAAGATCGGCTTTCCGTCCGGGAGCTTGCAGGAGTCCACGTTTGACCTGTTTGTCCGCGCTGGCTATCGGGTGCGGCTCGCGCCGCGCTCGTACGTGCCCGACATCGACGACCCCCAGCTTGCGGGCTTGATGTTCCGGGCGCAGGAAATCGCCCAGTACGTGGCGCGCGGCGTCGTCGATGTGGGCCTGACGGGCCGGGACTGGATCCTCGAAAGCGAGGCTGATGTAGTCGAAGTCGGCGAGCTGACCTACAGCAAGAGCACGGCGCGGCCCCTGCGCTGGGTCATTGCCGTGCCCGAGGATTCCCCCATCCAAGGCGTCGAAGACCTTGAGGGCCACCGCATCGCCAGCGAATTGGTCGGTGTGACTCGCGGCTTCTTGCAGGCGCGTGGCGTGGAGGCCGAGGTGGAGTTTTCGTGGGGCACGACCGAGGTCAAGGCTGGCATTCCCGGGCTGGTGGATGCCGTCGTCGAGGCGACCGAGACGGGCGCATCGCTCAAGGCCAACCGGCTGCGCATCGTCGATACGGTTTGCGAATCAACGCCGCGTTTCATCGCCAGCAAGGCTGCGTGGGCCGATGGCTGGAAGCGGGAGAAGGCCGAGAACTTGCTGATGCTGCTCAAGGGCGCGCTCGAAGCCGAGCACAAGGTCGGCCTCAAGATGAACGTGCCGCGCGCCCAGCTCAACCGCGTCATCGCCCGGCTGCCGGCCCTGCACACGCCCACGGTCTCCAGCCAGATGGACGACGAGTGGGTGGCGCTGGAAATCGTCGCGGACGAGCGCGTGGTGCGCGAGTTGATTCCCCAGCTCAAGCGGCTGGGGGCCGAAGGCATCATCGAATACCCGCTCAACAAGGTCGTGTATTGATGGTCCCCATTGCGGCCTATCCCTCCGAGCCGCTCGCCGAGCCGCTCGCCGCTCTGTTTGCGCGCCGCCCCGAATCCGACCCCGAGATCGAGGATGCGGTGCGGGATATTCTGCGGCAGGTGCGGAAAGAAGGCGATGCCGCGCTGTGCGCGCTAACGCAGCGCTTCGATGGCGTGGAGGTGTGCCCCGGGCAGTTGCGGGTGCCAGCGTCTGTGCTCGCCGAGGCAGAAGCTGCGCTGGATCCGAGCCTGCGCGCTTCTATGGAGGCGGCGGTAGCCAATATCCGCGCCTTTCACGAGCGGCAAAAGCTCAACTCGTGGTTTGTCGAAGACGGCGACGGAGTGATACTGGGCAAGAAAATCACGCCGATCGAGCGGGTGGGCTTGTGCGTGCCGGCTGGCGAGGTGCCGCTGTTTTCGAGCTTGCTGATGACGGCTGTGCCCGCGCAGGTGGCCGGCGTGGACCAGCTCTGCGTGGTTTCGCCTCCGGTGGAAACCGGCAAGGTGCATCCGACGATTGCGGCGGCCGCGCGCCTGTTGGGCATTGACGAGGTGTACGCCATGGGCGGGGCGCAGGCTGTGGCCGCGCTTGCGTATGGCACGGAGAGCATTCCGCCGGTGCACAAGATCGTCGGCCCAGGTTCTCCATATACGGTGGCTGCGCAGCGGCAGGTTTTCGGCGCGGTGGGCATCGCGCTGTTGCCCGGCCCGTCGGAAATTGTGGTGCTTGCCGACGCGGCGGCCGATCCGCGTTTGGTAGCTGCGGATTTGCTCTCGCAAGCCGAGCACGGCTGGGGGGCGGCGGCCGTGTGCATCACGGATTGTGCGGCCTTGGCACGCCGCGTGCAGGAGGAACTCGAAGCGCAGCGAGCGGCGCTCCCGCGTTATTCAATTATAGATAGTGCTTTAGAAGAATACGGTGCGATTGTGGTGGTGCCTAGCCTTGAAGTGGGGATCGAGCTGCTCAACCGCCTAGCGCCGGAACACGCCGAATTGCAGGTGGCCGACCCGTGGCGTTGGGTGGACTCCATTCGCCACTGCGGCGCGCTGTTCCTCGGCGCGGCTACCACTGAGCCGGTCGGCGATTACTTCGCTGGCACCAACCACGTGTTGCCGACCCAAGGCGCGGCGCGCTACGCCTCGTCGTTGGGGTGGGCTGATTTCGTCAAGACGACGAGTATCATCGCCTACACCCCCGAGCGCTTGGCTCACACGGCCGAGCACATCGCCCGCATGGCGCAAGCCGAGGGCCTTGAGGCCCACGCGCAAGCCGTTCGCATCCGCCAACAGCAGGCCATGCCATGAGCGCAGATCGCCGCACGGCGCAGATTGTGCGCCAGACGACCGAAACCGAGATCGAGTTGTCGCTGTGTCTCGATGGCAGCGGCCAGTGCCGCGCCGACACCGGCCTCGGTTTCTTCGACCACATGCTCCACGCCTTGGCCCGGCACGGCTTGTGCGACCTAGAGGTACAGTGCCGAGGCGACTTGCACGTGGACGCTCACCACACGGTGGAAGACGTGGGCATCTGCCTCGGCCAAGCCATTGCCCAAGCCTTGGGCGACAAGGCCGGTATCCAGCGCTACGGCCACAGCTACGTGCCCATGGACGAAGCCTTGGCGCGGGCGGTGGTGGATTTGTCGGGCCGGGCCTATTTGGTTTTTGCCGCGGCCTTTAGCGAAGAGCGGGTCGGCGCGCTGGATGTGTCCTTGGTGCGCGAGTTTTTCTACGCGGTGGCCGACCAAGGCCGGATGAATCTCCACCTCGACCTCATACGCGGCCACAATGCCCACCACGCCATTGAGGCTCTGTTCAAGGCATTCGCTCGCGCCCTGCTCATGGCCGCGCAGCAGAGCGAGCGAGTCCAGGGCATTCCTTCGACCAAGGGTGTACTCTGAGGCACGGGCACTTGCCCATGAAGATATGCCACTTGATGTACGACGATATTGCCAATCCGTGGTTAGGTGGCGGCGGTGCAGTGCGGGCGATGGAGCTCTACCGCCGCTTGGCCAGCCGCCACGAGATCACTGTCGTCAGTGGCCTGTTTCCCGGAGCCGAGTTAGAAACCGAACGGCACGGCCTGCGCCTGTTGCGCGTTGGCTCGGCCCGCAGCTATGCCCTGAGCCGTGTGGGCTATTGCCGCGCGGCCGTAGCTCAGTTGCAGCGGCTAGAGTGGGATTTGTGGATCAACGAGTTTTCGGCCTTCGCGCCTTTGCGCGTCCCGGCCGCGCTGCGGCGGCAGGGTTTGCTTTTGTTTTATCACTTCATGGGATGGCATGCTCTTGCCAAACATCCGCTGGTGGGCGGCGTGGCGTGGCTGTGCGAGCGGCGCGCCCTGCGCGCCTATGGCCGGATTTTGACGATTGCCCCTAGCGTCCAGGCGCGCGTTCGGCGGCGCGCCCGCGACGCGGCGGTTGATATAGTGTACAGCGGCGTTGATCGGCGCTTTTTCGCGCTGGCGTCCGAGGAAGATCCGTACTTGCTCTACTTTGGGCGCATGGATATTCATACCAAGGGGATCGACTTGTTGATTGCCGCGTTTGCCGAGATCGCCGCTGAGCACCCGGAGATCCAACTCAAGCTGGCCGGGCGCGGTACTCCAAAACAACTCGCTAGCGTGAGGAGCTTGGCGCGGCGGGCGGGATTGGAGGGCCGGGTGGAGATTATCGGGAATGTGGACGAAGAACAGCAAGGCGAACTTTTGCGCCGCGCCCTCGTGGTCTGCGTCCCGTCTCGCTACGAGGGCTGGTGCATGGTGGCCGTGGAAGCTGCCGCTGCTGGCAAAGCCGTGTTGGGTACGGACATTGACGGCTTGCGCGATGCCGTGCGCCACGACGAGACTGGGGTGTTGGTGCCGCCCGAGGATGTGGGGGCGTTGGCGGACGGGATACGGGCGTTGATCGCGGATGATTCCAAGCGGCGGACCTTGGGCGCGGCGGGTCGGGCGTGGGCCGGGCGGTTTAGCTGGGATCGGTTGGCCGAGGATTTGGAGGAGGTGTATGGGCGGGCGGTTGCGGAAATGAGGCGGGGGTGGGAATCGGGTTAGCGTTTCGGACGGTGGGGATTAGTTCGTTCATGGTTTCTGTGAATATCTGACGTTACGCATTGTAGGGGGCGGTTTGAAACCGCCCCCTACTGATGTTGCGCATCGGCACCGAACCGATCGATGTAGGGGTGTCCCTTGTGGGCACCCATGCGACACCGCATATGCCTCCAGCGGAATCCGACGAGGGCAACCACGAGGGTTGCCCCTACAATGCGTAACGTCAGTGAATAGAGAAAAAACCGACGGTACGGAGAAATTTTATGGTCAACAAAAACAAACGCGCCAAAACCCAAGCCCCGGCAAAGGCCGATAGGTCGCCTTTGTGGAATCACCGACTTTTTCCGCCGGTCTTTTTTCTCGCCCTGAGCCTGCTGTACTTCTACGAGTTTCCGCTCTCGGACAAGATCGTCTTTGGCATGGATGTGGGCATGGACTACCACAAGGGTGCGGATCTGAGTTTCTGGGACAAGGTGCAGACTGTGGACCAGCCGATGTGGGATCCCAAGATGGGCGGCTTCCCCCAGTCGGAGGCCATTCGCCCTCAGTATTTCCCGGCATACGTCCTGTATTTTTTCACGACCTTCCAGCGCTACATTGGCTGGCGCTACATTCTGACGATGTTCGCCGCTGGTCTCGGGATGTACGCGTACCTGCGCCAGATCCACGTGGGGGGGCGTGCCGCGCTGTGGGGCGGGGTGGCGTTCATGTCTGCGCCGACCTTTTTGGCGTTTCCGTTGGCCGGTCACTACGCCAAGATGGGGGTCATCGCCCTTTTCCCGTGGATCATCTGGGCGTTGGAACGGGCCTTGGCACAGGGTCGGCTGATTTATTGGGCGGCTCTTGGCGCGCTGATTGGCGCGTGTATTTACTCGCATCCGCCGATGACGTACTTCGCGCTCTTGGGTCTCGGCGTCTATTTCCTATTTAAGTTGTACCAGATGCGCCGCGAGCGAGCCGCCTTGGTGCGGCGCTTTATTCATTTTATAGGTGCGGTGGTGCTGGGGTTGGCGTTGGGGGCCGAGGGGGCTTTTCCGGTGATGATGTACACCCGCGCCGAGTCCAAGCGGGCTGTGGGCGATGAGGTGGGGGGTAAGACTGTGGAGGAACAGCTCGCGTATGCGCGGAGTTGGTCGCTGCATCCCGAGGAGGTGGCTTCGCTAGTGGTGCCGGAGTTCGGCGGGTACGACAATGTGCTGGTGCAGGGCGGCTCGCGCTATTGGGGCCGCAACGCGTTTAAGATCAACTCCGAGTACTTTGGCGCGTTGGCCGTGCTGTTGGCTTTGCTGATGGTGCCGGAGAGTCGGAGACGACCACAGGTGGCGCTGTTGGGCGGCGTGTTTGTGCTGGCGTTGGCCTATGTGTTGGGCGAGCACACGCCCGTCCATTGGTTGGCGTTTCACTTGTTGCCTGGGGCCGACGTACAGCGCGCCATTGGCATGGGCTCGTTTGTGTTTGCGTTTGCCGGGTGTGCGTTGGCGGGGTTGGGCTTGCAGCGGGTGTTGGACGCCGACGTGGACGAGCGGGCGTTGCTGCGGGGCCGCTTGGCGTATGTCGGCGGTGTCCTCGCGGCGCTTGCTTTGCTGGTGGCGCTTTTTCCGAAGGGCATGACCGACGCTTGGATAAATTTGTTTTATGGAGACATTGCGCCGCAGAAGCGGGCTGTGTTGGCTGGGAGCTACGATTGGATCGCGCGCGGTGGTTGGTGCGTGGTGGTGGCTTTGGGGGCGGGTTTGGCGTTGCTCTATCTGCGGCTGGGGGGGCAACTTTCGGCGACGGTGTTGGTCGGGGGGTTGTGCGCGGTGACGCTGTTCGATACTTGGCGCGTCGATCGGGTTTATTTGCACTATCGGGATCCGGGGCACTATGCGGATATTCGCCGCGAGAATCCGCGCGCGGTCCAGTTTTTGCAAAAGGACGAATCGCTCTTCCGCGTCTTGCCCTTGCCTAGCTTTCGGGTGCTGGAGGAGCCGGGCTATCACTTGCACGGGGTTTGGTCCATTACGGGCTTTCACGATTTGACGGTGGGGCGCTACGACCGGATGCTGAAGGAGTTTGAGCCGGTGGTGCAGCAGTTTCTACGTTCGGGGGTGCCGTCGGCTGGGTTTCAATCGCTGTTGAATTTGCTCAACGGCAAGTATCTGGCTGTGCCTAAGCCTCTCGAATTGAATATGGGAGCGTATCCGCTGCGCTTTGAGGGGGCGCGCTATCGGCTGTACGAAAATCCGCAGGCGTTGCCGTGGTTTTACTTGGTGCCGGAAGCGGAGGTGTTGGATAGCGGCGAGGCTGTGTTGGGGCGGCTGTTGAGCGGGCGGGTGGATCCGCAGGGCGTGGCTTTGTTGGAGAATGCGCCGGCGGTGCGGCTCGATGGTGCGGGGGATCGGGCGGATGACCGGGTGGAGCGGCTGGCGTATGATCCGAAGGAAGGGTTGATCCGCCTGCGGACGCAGAGTGCGGGGCCGCGCGTGTTGGTGGTGTCGGAGAATTACCAGTCGAATTGGTCGGTGTGGGTGGACGGGGAGGAGGCCGAGATGTTGCGTATACATTATATATGGAAGGGGGTGGCGTTGCCTTCCGGGGAACACGAAGTGGAGTTTCGCTACTTTTCGCCGGTGTTGGCTTGGGCGCGGGGGGCGGTGTTGGTGGGGTTGGTGGTGGTTATGGGCGTGGTGGTGGCGGCTTGGCGGCAGCGGCAGCGGGATGGTTGACAAAGGGTTGGGGATCGGGGATATTTGCCGATGGCTTTAGATGAGGCGTCTGTATGGAGAGTGGCGCGATGTGACCGGGCTAGGCGGATTAGCACTGGCGACCGCGTGGTGGAGGCTGCCGAATCGTACGAGCCACAGGAGTGATTGGCAAAAAATCGTCGTCCAGCGCATGGACATATTGACAAGTAGGGTTATCGGTACATAAATTGATGTCCTTATGTTATTTGCGCTAAAAAATAAGGGATATAAGGTATTTTAGCTAAGGAAGTTAAAGGGGAATTAAATTCTTGACACTTCTATTTTTTCTCGGTATAATTAACTCTATTGTATAGGATAATGCGCTATGCGTTATAGACCAACAGGCCGCGAAAGGGGGCGTATGAAACACGCAAGAACGCAACGTCTTAGTGGGTTTAAAGTAAATCCATCTTCTTATATCACTTCTATAAACATCAGGGATAATTTCCCTGGGGAGGTTGAGTAATGATACACCACACGAAGTTGTTCGTGCGCCGGTTGGCTTACACGCCTTGGCTGCTGGTGGCTGGTTTAGTATTGGGATGGGCCGGGGAGGCGGCAGCGCAGCTGACAGTGTCGGTTTCGTCTACGGGTGCGCGAGAAGGTGAAACGATGACATTTGATGTGTTCCTGAGTTCGGCAGTCTCTGGGGATAATAAGGTGACGGTGGATTACTCTCTCACGGCCGGTGCCACTAATCCTGCTCATTTGACTAACGACTTGACGGACGTTAACGTTAGAGGGACGCTGACTTTCTCTGCGGACGAGGTTGCGGTGGTGCATAGGGTGGATGTGCATACCAAACAGGACGAAATTGATGAGCACGACGAGACCTTCACGATAACGCTTTCAAACGCGCGGGGCGCAACGATTGCTGCTGCTGATGCGGGGGGCACGGGGCTGGGCACGATCTACGATGACGACCTCGAGCCGGAGTTATCAATAGCCGACGCGGAGGCGTACGAGGGTAGTACCGTGAACTTCACGGTGACGCTGTCGGCACCGACCGAGAAAGTAGTGTCGGTCGAGGCTACAGTCCGTAGTATTTCGGTGAATGCGGCCGGAACGCCTGCGACCGGAGAAGACGCGGACGCAGGCCCTGACTCTGATCCACCGACTCCGGCCGACGAGCTCACGGCGGAGGGGGCCGACTTCTCCACTGGTAGTACGCCGACGACTTCGATTCCGTTGACTTTCTCTCCGGCTTCGGTTCAGACGCTGACGCAGATCGTGTCTGTGGCGACGTTAAACGACGCAAACCATGAGGACGATGAAGAGACCTTTGAGGTGACGCTGTCGCCGGTGGGGGACGATAATTCGCCTACTTCACCGCTCAACGCCTTAATAAGGACAGCGACCGCGACAGGTAAGATTCTCGACAATGATCCCGCGCCGTCGATTAGCCTTGCTGCTACAGGGGGTACGCCTGGTTTGACTGCTGGTGCAGTGAATGAGGCAGAGGCCACTGATGGTACTCCGAATACGGTGGTGTTCACGGCGACGCTGACGGGGACTACCGATAGAAATGCGACGGTGAGTTACAGCGTAGGGATGGATTCCGACGACACGGTGGACGATGCCGACTTCACGGCGGCACCGGCGGGAGACCTGACTTTTACTGTTACTGGCAGCAACGCCACTCCGGCAACGGCAGAGATCACGGTGTCGATCGTCGACGACAGTATCGGCGAGCGACCCGAGACCATCACGGTGATGCTGGTGGATCCGACGAGCGCAGTGTTGGGTAGTGCCGCCGTGACGTTCACGATCAATGCGGACGAAAACGACCCGGTGGTGTTGAGCGTGATGGACGCGGAAGCGACTGAGGCCGATGGTGCAACGGTGGACTTTGAGGTGATGATGTCGGCTCCGAGAGCGACCCCTGTGACGGTGATGTACGAGACCAGCATAGGAGATAACGACACTGCAGAGGCTGGAGACTTCACGGCGACGATGGGTACGCTGACTATTGCGGCGGAAGCGACCTCGGGGACGGTGTCAGTGCCGATCGTGAACGACACCGTTGATGAGGTGGACCGAGAGACCTTCACGCTAACGCTGTCAGATGCGTCGACTGGATCATCGCTTGGGAACTCGACTGCGACAGGCACGATCATCGACGACGACAACCCGCCGTCGTTTAGTGTGGCCGACGCGAGCGCCGAAGAGGGTGAGGTCGTGGAGTTCATGGTGAAGGTGTCGGCGTTGGCTCTCGCAGATATGACGGTGGATTACAAAATCTCGACAGGCGAAGAGGGCGAAGGCCGCTACACGGCGGCTGAATCCAACGACTTCGACGACGACGTTATGATGATGGGTACGCTGACTTTCATGGTGCCGGAAGAGGATGAGGATCCGATTCTGATAAAGATGGTGTCTGTGGCGACCCGGGACGACGGAGACGATGAGAACAATGAAAACTTCACGCTGACGCTGTCGAACCCAACGATCGGTGGCGAAGGCTTGGCGACCCCAACGATCGCGGACGGGAGCGCAGTGGGTACGATCATCGACAACGACGGCCCGCCGTCGTTGAGCGTGGCCGACGCGGAAGCGGCTGAGGGTGAGACCGTAGATTTCATGGTGACGCTGACGCTAGCTAACGACATGACCCGCACCGAGGATGTGACGGTGAACTACGCGACCTCGCCTGGCACGGCGACCAGCGCCGACTTCAAGGCGGCTACGGGTACGCTGACTTTCGCTGCGGATGCAACGGGTGATGCTCTGACGCAGACGGTGTCTGTGGCGACCACGCAAGACGAAACCAGCGAGGACGCCGAGACCTTCACGTTGACGTTGTCGAGCGTGTCGGCGAACGCAGAAATTGGCACCGGGACCTGGACCGCGACGGGCACGATTATGGACGACGATGGTGAGACGAGAGTAAAAGTGGCCGACGCGGAAGCGGTTGAGGGTAATAGCGTGAACTTCCCGTTGACGGTGAGCCCAGTGAGCACCTCTGAAATGGTCTTGGTCTTCGAAGCCTTGATTAAGAGTGGCGACTCTGCAAGCTCATCCGATTTAACGTTGGGGGAGGTTAGCGTGACTATTCCTCCGCTTGGGACCTCGGGAATGGTGCGTGTGAATACCACGTCAGACCTTATCAGAGAGGGTGACGAGACCTTCACGCTGACTTTTATCGGAGGTGGTGATCTTAGCAGCCGACCGGCTGACGCGAAAGGCACGATCGTCGACGACGAGGCGGTGCCGGCTGAGGGCGATATTACGCTGACGTTGACTCCGTCATCGGTGCGCGAGGACGGCGGTACGGCCACCATTGCGGTTAAAGCTGCAGTACCAGCCGACGCGGCGGCAGATACGTATGTAGCCTTGAGCCTCGAAGCAGGATCTGATCGGGAGCTCAATAAGCGCTTTCGCATAACGCTGCCCACCGTCACGATTCCGAAAGGCAAGAAAGAGGGGACGGGGGAGATCACGTTCATTCCCATCTCCACCGACGCAGATAATAGTGATCTTGTAATCACGATCGTGGCTAATTCTGGCACACAGTTAGGTGCAGCGACGATTACGATGATTGACGCTCACAAGGATACCGATGAGATCACGCTGTCGTTTGACCCTGCTTCCATGAGCGAGGAAGAGGGGCCGAAGGATATCGTGGTGACCGCAACCTTGAATGGAGCGGTGCAAACCAAAGCTCTGACTTTCGCCTTGCGTATTGACGACGACGCAGCGCAAAGGGCCGCGGACGCTGCGGGCTCCAAGGAAAGGGCGGCGGTGCGCGATGAGGATTATACCACTATATCGCTGGGCTCTATAACAATTCCAAGGAAGAGGGTATCGGGGTCGACGACTATCACAATTGATCCTAGGTCCCAAGAGCGAACGGTTGATGCGGTTTTGGTGGGTGTGGGGGCTAGGCCATCCTCACTCAACGACGGCGCAATAACCGTTACTTCCGGCATAATCAAGATAACGGATGCGCCTCTTGCTTCTGTTAAGGGGCTAACGGCGACTCCTGGTACCATACGTGAGAATGCTGGGACGACGGAGGTCGCGCTGAAAGTTACATTGACGGCGGCCCTGCCGAATGATGAGGACGTGTCGTTCACCATTATGGACGCTGTGGAGAGCGGCAATGCTGACGTGACGACGTTCCTCGACGGCGCAGTGGCTGCTGAGCGCGATGTGAATTACACTGCCATAGTGGGTGATCTCACAATTGCGGCAGGCGCGACAGAAGGGACGACGACGCTCACTCTCACGCCCGTTGACAACGACGCGAGGGGTAGTGCGCTGGGTCTCATAGTGAGAGCCAAGGTTGGGAATACTACTTTTGAAGCAGGGGTCAAGATTGTTGACGACGAGACGCCTACTACCAATATAGCGTTGTCGGTGGCTCCTGCTGAGGTAAAGGCGGCCACGGGTGCGAATGAGATTACGGTAACCGGCGAAATAAACGGTTCCACATTTGACGACCCCGTGAAGATCGCCTTGGTCCTTGCTCCTAAAGACGTTGATGGAGCGACGGCGCAGCGCGATACAGATTACGAAGCAGTCCTTCGTTCTCTGACGGTCCCGGCCGGAGAAGTACGCGGCTCGACGACGATCTCTGTCACCGCCCTGACCGGTGGAAATAAGAAGGTCGTTGTGAAGGCCCTGAAGAGTCCGGTAAAGAACGATGATGACGATGACGTCACGGTCGGCATGGCGACAATAACGCTGAAAGACGCCGATCCGACTACGGCCCCACCGGACCCGGGTGTACTTAGGTTCGGTGCTGACTTGGCGGCCACGACCTTTGATGGCGTGATTGGCGAGGCGTTTGAGCAGGAACTGCCAGAAGCTGAGGGTGGTGGAGGCGACCGGTCGTATAGTGTCTCGGCCAACTTGCCTGATGGTCTGGCGTTCGACACAGCCAAGCGGATGATTGCCGGTTCGCCGACGACGGCTGGAATGGTGAAAGTCGTTTACACGGTGATCGACACCGAAGGCAACAGCGCAGCAACTCAATTCACCATTGAGGTTACTGCGGCACCACCGCCGACGGTTGCGGTCGCTAGTGTGGAAGCGAGTCAGCAGTCGATCCGCGAAAGCGGTGACACGACGGAAATCTCGATTACAGCCACCCTGGCGGGACCCGCTCCGGATGGCGAGACGGTCGAATTCCGGCTCGGTGCTCCAAGCAGTGGCGCGGAGGCCATCCGCGATGTGGATTACGCCGCGTCCTTGGGCGGTAGCGTCGCCATTGAGAAAGGCGCGACCGAAGCGAGTACGACCCTGACTCTCACGCCCATCGACAACGACAAGGTGGATGGCAATAAGTCCCTCGGTGTGCAGGCTTCGGCCTCTGGTGGTTCGGCTTCGGTGGATATCAAGATCGCCGATGACGAAACCGCTAGCACGTCCATCGCGCTGTCGGCGGATCCGCATACAGTAAGCGAGTCCGACGGTGTTACGGACATTGTGGTTACCGCGACCTTGGGCGGCAAGGTGCTGGACGCAGAGGCGATCGTCATCATCTCGATTGATCCTGCTTCAAAAGCCACGCGCGACGAGGACTACGCGGCGCTGTTCAATCCGCGGCTCACAATTCCGGCTGGTTCGATCTCGGGTTCGATAGCTCTTATCATCGATCCCAATGCCGACAGTGAGGATGAGGGCAACGAGACGATCACGCTGAATGGTGTGAGCGCGGGCTTGACTGTCGAGCCGGGGACCATAACGATCTCCGATGGTATGATGGCCCCCGACGATCCGATGATGGATCCCTTGGCCTTCGCCGAGGGTGCTATGATCTCCGATGTAGCGTCCACTGCTGGTACGGCGGTCTCCGCGATGGAACTGCCGGCAGCAGCGGGCGGTGAAGGCGACATCACCTACAGCGTCTCCGACTTGCCTGCGGGCCTGACGTTTGACGCGGCCACGCGGATGGTTTCGGGCACGCCCGAAGCCGAAGGCACCACTGAGGTCACCTACACGGCGACCGACGGTGCCGGAGCCACTGTCACGCTGACCTTCTCCATCACGGTCAACCCGATGTTAGACTTCGGCGACCTGAGTGGGTTGTTCGGTGCGTTCAGTGGTGCTGCTGGCAAGGCCAATCCAGCGTCTGAGCATGACGAAGGAGCGATCCAAATCATCGTTGGCCAGCCGTATAGCCTAACGATACCAGAAATCCCGGGTGGGACCCCGCCGAAGACCTATAGTGTGGTGGGGCTCCCCGCGGGCCTGACGTTTGACGCGGCCACGCGGACGGTTTCGGGTACGCCTACGGAGATTGGTTTGGCCGCAGTTGTCCTCACGGTTGTGGACGCCGCTGGTGCTACCGGTTCGGTGCCGATCCCCGTGTCGGTCATTGAGCCTCCGTTGGGTGCTCCCAGCAATCTGGTGGCTCAAGACTACGCAGGTGCTGACGGCCAAGGCGACCAAGGCGGCTTTCTCCTGCTGACTTGGGAGCTGTCGGAACATCACGACGAGATCGACGGCTATCGCATCTTCCGCGCACTGCCCGTGCTGGGCAATGAAATGGTTCCTTGGGCCATGGTAGATGCCGTGCCGGGCGTGGCAAGAGGTGTTGCTATCGTCGCTACGCTCGACAATGTCTCCACCCGCTGGGGCATTGCCGCCGAGCGCGGTGGCCAGACCACGCACGGTGCTGCTAAGGCCGTGTTCGTCAGTGCTGAGAACCAGCCTTACGCGCAGATGGCCGAGACGCTGATGGCCAGCATGGAAGCGGCTCAAGCCGGTGATGCACCGGTGTTCGCCTCGCTGCTGCCGGAAGCCCTCGCTTACGCACAAGGCGTGGCTCCGAAGCTGAACGTGGTCGCTGGCGTGCAGTCCTCGGAAGTGATCTTCACGGACGAGCCGGTTCGCGCCATCGACAATATCGCGCCGTTGGCCGTGCCGTCGCTCAGCGTGTTGGATGCGCCCAACGATCAGGGCAGCCGCATCGCCCTGACGTGGACGCTCTCGCCGTCTGACCGAATCTTGCAGGATGTTGTTGCCGGGGCTGTTGGCCCGCTCGGAGCTGAGCCGGTCGTAGGCGTCTATGGCTACAACATCTATCGCCGCGCGGCGGGCGAAGACGAGTTCGCCAAGATCGCGCAGGTTGATGCAGGTGTTACGTCCTTTGTCGATGAGACGGCGCTCAACGGCGTGCGCTACACCTATCAGGTGCGGCCCTACGACTTGGACAACGAGACGGGTTCCGACATCGAGCAGACGGCGATGGCCGTGCGCAACATCGCGGTGGATAGCGAAGGTCGCGCGCTCTTCGGCCTATTTGGTGCCGATAACCGCATCGGTTTCGACGATTTCTTCATCTTCGCCGACAGCTTCGGTTTGACGGCGGAAGACACCGGGTTTGATCCTGCGTTTGACTTGTCACCCAACGCGACGATCGACTTTGAAGATTTCTTCGTCTTTGCCGACAACTTCGGTCGCAGCACGGCGGCGGCGGGCAAGCGCGTGCCCATGTTCGCCGGTCTGAATGCGGATGCGCGGATGTATCTGGATGCGCGGACAGCCATGCCCATCGTGGGTGAGGACTTTGTCCTCGACGTGCGCGTGGCGGACTTCGCCGCGATCAAGGGCTATGGCTTGCAGGTGGCGTATGAGGCCGACAAGCTGGAGTTCGTCGAGGTGCTGACCGATGAGCCGCTGGGTGGCAGCGCGTTTGCCACCCCGCAGGTGCTGGCTGACGAAGCCGGTGTCTTGACGGTGGTCGCCCACGGGGACGTGGTCTCCGACGGCGAGGTGGCGCTGAGCTTGGTATTCCGTCCGACGACGGAGATCGAGCATACGCTCATCGAGATCGCTGACAACCAGACGTATGACAGCGCGTTTGGCTTCAACCGTCTGGCGTTGCCGGCACCAGTGCAGTTGCAGACGCGTCCGGCGGTGTTCGCGTTGGCGAGCAACTATCCGAATCCGTTCAACCCAGCGACGACGATCAAGTATGCGTTGCCGCAGGCGGCGGACGTGGAACTGACCGTGTATAATGTAGTAGGTCAGGTGGTTCGGACGCTGGTTGCCGAGCATCAGAGCGCTGGTCGCTACGTCGTGGAGTGGGACGCGACGAACGACAACGGGCACAGTTTGTCTTCGGGGATGTATTTCTACCGCTTGCAGGCGGGCGGTGAGTTCCACGAAGTCAAGAAGATGCTGTTGCTCAAGTAAGCACCCACTGCACAGCGAGTTAGTGAAATGGGACCTCAAGCCTCAAATTGGGGTCCCATTTCACTATGTAAAACAGGTTCATAAATAGAAGGAGAAGCAACTATGCAGAACAGCGTGCGCAAGATATTTCCTCTTGCCATCGCCCTGTTGCTCGCACTATGTGGTGCCGCTGTCGCCGGGGATAACGCGAACGTTGTCATTTCGCTGGATGGGGAACATGCCGCCGCCAGTGCTGGTGAGCAAGTGCAGGTGCCGCTGTCGGCCGCTGGAATGGTCGGGGTAAAACAGGTTGAAATTATTCTGACGGTATTGCCCGCGGAGGCCTTCGATCTAGCGGCGGCGACCTTTACCCCTGCTTTTGGTTTTTCGCCTGGGTCTGGCGTGGAAGTGTTAGGGGACGATCAGATCAAAGGCGGTGTAGCCACCCTCAGTGGGACGGTAGATGGCGATGGTGCTTTGGGGTTTTTTACCCTCACGATGTCGAGTAGTTTTAGCAGGGAGTCCTCGGCCGAGATTGTGGTGAGTAGCGTGTCCCTTGGGCCGTCGTCTGTGGACCGGGATGTCGTTGGTGCCGAGGGATTATTCATAGTCAATTGGGCCGTGCCCCCGCCGAATATGTTGGCGACCTCATCGGTTTCCCTTAATCCGGCCTATTCCTCGGTCGGCACAGGTGCGGCCGTGGACGGCAGCCCCGGCGAGATCGAGTTCTCGGTCAATTTCACCGATGATGGTGCCCCCGCCAAGGGCCAGACCATTGCCTGGGACATCACCAATACCGGCGCGAGGTCGGTCTATCTGCTCGGTGTCGGCGAGGTTCCCTCCGGCGTGTACGTATGCCTGCGGAATGTGACCGATGAGGCTGGCAATGCCGTGGTTAAGTTCGACGCCGAAGGCAACCTAAAGGCCGCGGCGACTTCGCTCGACGTTCGGGCGCGCACGACCGCTGTAAATCCGGCCGGTGATACCATGGACTTTGCGATTGATTTCAACGCCACTTGGGCGGTGCCAGATGTCGATCAGTTGATGTTTGTCTCGCAGGTTTCCCTGAATGGCGACAACAAGGCCCTCAACGAGCTAGTCGCGGGTCCGGGTACGAAAATCCCAGTTGAGTTGTCGGCAGCCGGGCTAGTGGGAGTTGAGCAGGTTGAGGCCATCGTGACGGTGTCGCCGGCCGATGCGTTCGATCTAGCAGCCACCACGTTTGCCGGTTCCAGTGCGTTTAGCCTGTCGGCACCGGGCGTGGAAGTCGAAGGCAATCAGGTGCGGGGCGGCGCTGTCATTAATCTCAATGACGCAGCCGTAGATGGCGATCACGTTCTGGGGACCTTCACGCTCGTCACCTCGGACAGCTTTACCGAGGAAATGGAAGCGGATATTGTGGTCCACAGCGTGTCCCTCGGCCCGTCGTCCGGCGTGCGCGATTACTTGGATACCGAGTTGTTGAGTCGCAGCATGCACCTCAACCGGCCGGATCCAGTGCTGGTGGCTACCGCGCCGCTGGTTGGCAATGCGTTGACTTCTGGGGTCGATATGGGCGCTGTTGATGACGATAGCCCCGGCGAGATCACGTACTCGGTCAATTTCACCAATCTCTGGGGCGACCCGGGTGAGGGTCAGCCCATCTTGTGGGACGTGTACAATCGAAGCGCGGAGTCGGTGTCCGTGCTCGGTATCGGCACGATTCCCTCCCATGGTAGCGCGTTCGTGCGCAATACGACTGATGCCAATGGCAATTCGTCGATTGAGGTTGACGCCGAGCTCGTGTCTTTCCTCAGCATTACGGCGAGCACCGATACTGAGAATACGGCCGGCAAGGCCCTGAACTTGGCGATTGACTTCAGCGCGGCTTGGGCTGCTGCCAAGCCGCTAGCTGCCCTGCCGTTGGCTAACTCGCTGAATCAAAACCATCCCAACCCTTTCAATCCAGAAACCACCATTCCCTACGTTCTGAGCAGCGATGCGATCGTCTCCCTGACGATTTACAACATCGCGGGTCAGGTCGTGCGCAGGCTGGTTGACGGCGAGGCGCTGGCTGCAGGTCAGTACCAAGCCGTATGGGATGGCCGGAGCGAAAGCGGCGCTAGCGTCTCCAGCGGCATGTATTTTTACTTGCTCCATGCTGGCGACTACGTAGCTAAGCGCAAAATGGTGCTGCTCAGGTAGTTTCCTCAGCGGACAACAGCAGTAATTAGTGAGTGAAATGGGGCCTCACAAGGGTCCCATTTCCTTTTTCTCGCCGCGGCCCGTTGCACACAGGTCGCGGCGTTATTGCGCTTGGATATGAAAATCAAGGTTTTATTTTTTGCTTCCTGCCGCGATGCAGTCGGCCACAAGAGCTGCGACTGGGAGATTGCGGAAGGCTACCGAGTTGCGGATTTGCAGCGCGAGCTCGTGGCCGCATATCCGCAATTGGCGGCCGTGCAGCAGGTGTTGTCGGTTGCGGTCAATGCCGAATACGTGGGGGACCATACCGTGTTAAAAGCGGGCGATGAGGTCGCTCTTATTCCGCCTGTAAGTGGGGGCTGACGTGTTCAAAATTACCGAAGACCCAATAAAACCCGACGATTTATTTGCCGAGGTGGTGCGCGATGAAAATGGCGCGGTGGCCACGTTTGCCGGGGTGGTGCGCAATCACTCTGGGGACAAGCAAACCGATTACTTGGTGTACGAAGCGTATCCGGTTATGGCCGAGAAGAAGATGGTGGAGATTGGCGACGAGTTGAAGGCGCAGTGGGGCGTCGTGGATGTCGCGATGGTTCACCGCGTGGGTAAGCTCGAAATCGGAGAAATTAGCGTGTTGATTACCGTCGCTAGCCCCCATCGGGCCGAGGCGTTGGCTGCGTGTCAGTACGCCATTGATCGGCTCAAGCAGATCGTGCCGATATGGAAGAAGGAGGTGGGGGTCGGAGGTGAGAGTTGGGTTGAAGGGCCGCAGGCAGCCTATGAAGGCAGCTAGTATGGTGTTCAATTTTGGTTGGTTATTAGAGGGTCGGTTGGCGGGTGCTGGGCAGATTGGCGGTTGGGGTGGGGACGAGCGGCTGGAGGGCGATCTCGATTTGCTGTTGGCGCAGGGCGTAAGGGCGATTGTGTCGTTGACCGCAAATCCCCTGCAGACGGGCGAAGTGGAGGCGCGAGATATAGTATATTTGCACTTGCCCATACAGGATATGCAGCCGCCTTCGCTCGGGGATATACGAGCGTTTGTTCAATTCGTCGATGAGGCGGTCAAGCAAGGACGACCCGTGATGGTCCATTGCAGCGCGGGGTTGGGGCGCACGGGCACGATGTTGGCGAGTTATTTGGTGAGGATGGGCAGCAACGCGGCGGACGCCCTGACGCAGGTTCGGAACCTGCGCCCCGGTTCGGTGGAAACGGCCGCCCAAGAACGGGCCGTATATGAATATGCCGCGCATCTTGGGCAAATGTGATCCCCTGTTGGAATTGACATAGTAGGACGGCACAAGTACATTGAATAAAAGCGTGGCCCCTAGTGGTCGCACGCTAAAACCGGAAGGGAGGGTCGGATGGAAAAAGGTGATTTTCCTGAGTGTTTAAAGTGCAAGGAAGGTGTTTTAATTCCGCTTTCCGACTATGGAAGAGACGGCGCAGCCATTCACTACAAAGCATGGGCCTGCACGAATCCGAGTTGCGGATACCATATAAGAATAGACAACGGAGAGTTGAGTATCGGCGAAGAACTCAAGAAATCATTTAAGTAAACAGTCCCATCTTCGCCTTTGGCACGCGGTAAAAGTAGTAGATTACGAGAAGAGGCCCCCTTTTGCGGAGCCTCTTCTTCTTATGGGGTCCATCGTTGGCCAACATCAGTATAAGCAGTTGGGGAATCTGGGCTGGAGCATTGGTCCTATCTTTTGCGCTGTGGCTGCACGCGGTTACAGAGAAGTACTACGATAAAGAAATTGCAGTGCGCCTCTGGGTTGAAGTGCCTCCACCGGGCGAGGGCGCAGGAGATATGGTGTTGGCTAGTGAAGTGCCCCCCACGGTTCGCGTCTTAGTCACAGGAGGGGGCAAGGACCTGCTGTTTAACTTGGACGACGACTCTTTCATTCTGAGGTTGCGGACCGAAGGTAGGAATCGGATTCACCGTCTGACTCCTTCCCAAATTACCAAACGGGCGGCCGACTTGGATGTTGAAGTCAAGGAAATCCTCGAACCAAAAGAAATTGAAATCGCGCTAGCTCCGAGGATGGAACGGGACGTACCGGTGCGGGTGCAAGCGAAGTTAGAGGTAGCCGACGCCCACGTACAGGTGACGCCGCTGCAAGCCGACCCCGCGTTCGTCCGGGTGATCGGCCCCCAGCAGCAGGTTGCCGCATTGCGTTATGTGGAGGCGGATTCGTTGGTTTTGCAGAATGTTACAGAAGACGTGGACGCAGAGCAGTCCTTGCGGCATCCCGAGCGCACGCAACTTGCATTCGTGCCTGGGGTCGTGCGCGTGCGCGCTGCCGTGCAGATGTTGGCCGAAGACGATGTAATCGGGGTGCCGATTACCGTGCGACACCTCGGCGAGGCGCGCCTGCGGCCCGAGCCAGCCACCGCCCAAGTCAAGGTGCGCGGCGGGGTTGGCGTGATCACTGGGCTGGACCCAACTCGCGACATCGAGCTATACGTGGATTACGCCGAATATCAGGGGAGTGCGCTGCCGGTGTACAGTGCGGAGACGCCGATTTTCGAGGTGCGTCAGATCGTGCCAGCATACGTCGATTTGGTGAGCGACTAGGATGTTGGTATTGGGGTTGGAGACCTCCTGCGATGAGACGGCCGCGGCGGTCGTCGATGAGTCGTACGCCGTGCACTCCAATATCATCTTCTCACAACAAGATCACGCGCCATACGGGGGCGTGGTGCCCGAGTTGGCCTCGCGCGCCCATATGCGCACGTTGGTGCCGGTCGTGCGGCAGGCCCTAGCGACTGCGGGCATAGGATGGGAAGAAGTGGATGGGGTGGCAGCGACGCGGGGCCCGGGATTGGTTGGGTCGTTGATTGTGGGGCTGTCGCTGGCCAAGGGGTTGGCATTGGCGCGCAATAAGCCACTGATCGGCGTTCACCACCTAGAGGCCCACGTGTTTTCCAACTTGGTCGCTGCGCTGGTCGAGGTCCCTTTTCTGACACTGCTGGTGTCGGGCGGGCACACCGAGTTGATCTTGGTGCGCGAACTCGGCTCATACGAGGTGCTGGGTCGCACGCGCGACGACGCAGCCGGCGAGGCATTTGATAAGGTTGCCAAACTGCTGGGCCTCTTGCCCGGGGAGGGGGCCGTGGCCGGTGGTCGGCTCATCGCCGAGCTGGCCGTGGACGGCGATCCCGAGGCCATTGACTTCCCCCGTGCCCTCGAGGGCGAGATAGACTTTAGCTTTAGCGGTCTCAAAACCTCGGTGTTGCACTACGTGCGCTCGCTTTCCCCGCAAGCGCTCACGCAGCAGCTCGCCCATATTGCTGCCAGTTTCCAAGAAGCCGTGGTGGATGCCTTAGTCGCCAAGACCCTGTTGGCCTTGGATCGAGCAGACGTTGCGACCGTATGCCTCGCGGGCGGCGTTGCTGCCAACCAGCGCCTGCGCCAACGCCTGCGCGCCGCGGTCGAATGCCGAGGTCTGTCATTCCATTGTCCGGCGTACGATTTGTGTACTGATAATGCCGCTATGGTGGGGGCTGTTGGGGCCTTCTACCTCAGCCGTGGCGTCTGCGACAGTCTCGATGTGGACGCTGCTCCCCGCCTGAGCTGGCGTGTCTGAGTGGTCCGATAGCCATCTCCAGCTAGCGGGACACCGCGTATTCCTCGTCCTGCTGCCCTTTCTAATCGCATTCGTTTATTGGGTATATCAGCGGACGTATCCGCAGGTTGATCCCAAGCGCCGCATGGTGCTGGTGGTGTTGCGCGGCGCGGCCGTGGCCTTGCTGGCTATGGTGTTGTGCGAGCCGGTCTTGACGTGGTGGCACCAGCAGGTCATCCGGCCGCTGGTGCTGGTATTGGTCGATACGAGCCCGAGCATGAGGGTGACCGAGGGGCCGGTCACGCGCTTACAACAGGCTGTAGCCGTGCTGAGCGACGAAGGTTGGTCGGCGCGCTTGCAACAGGCTGAAGTCCGCGCTTGGGGATTTGCCGAGTCTGCATATCCGCTCGCACTCGATACGGTCGCGGTCGCAAGCACTCGCGGTCAGGCGACCAATATAGGCCGTGCACTCGCGACTAGCTTGGAGGCAGTCGCCGAGCGGGAGCGCGTGCAAGGCGTGGTCTTATTTTCCGACGGAGGCCACAACTTGGGCCGCGACCCGGTGCGACTGAGTGCGGAACTGGACGTGCCTGTATATACGCTCGGCGTAGGGGGCGCAGAGGTGCCCGTCGATGTCCAACTCGTGGACGTTCGCACGACCGAGACCGGGTACGTGGGTCAGCGTCAGCAAATCGACGCCGAGGTGCGGAGCTGGGGATACGAGGGAAAGCGCGTGGAAGTCCGGCTTTACGAGGGCGACCGGTCGCTCCAGCGACAATCCCTGCTGTTGGAGGGCGACGGACAGGTGCAGCGCGTCTCGTTTGCAGTGACGCCCCAGCAGGCTGGGCCGCGCGTTTTTCGCGTGGTCGTCGATCCTGCGGCCGGGGAATTCGCGACAGCCGACAACGAGGCTCTCGCGTTTACTCGGATTCTCGCAGGGCGCCCGCGGGTGCTGCTGCTGGCCGGAGGCCCTAGCGAGGATTTGGCCTTTTTGCGCCGCAGTTTAAGCGCGGATTCGAGTTGGGTCGTCGAGGCCTTGATTCAGCGGGAGCCAGACGCATTCTACGGAGGCGCGTGGAGTCCGGCTGTTTTGCAAGACCGGGATGTGGTGCTGCTGGTAAATCCGGGTGCGTGGCTGCTCAATAGCTCGCCCGCCACCGCGTTAGTTCAGCACGTGTATGCCGGCGCGGGTTTGCTCATCGTCGGTGGCCCCAAGATGGCGCAGGCTTGGCAGCCCGACTCGCCACTGGCCGCGCTCATGCCGCTTCAAGTGTCCGGTCCTGTGCCCTTTGTGCCGGGCGAAATTTTATTGCGGCTCAGTCCGGCCGGTCGGCACCATCCAGTCGTGCGCCAGCCCGCAGGTGTGGACGATCCGTGGCTTAGGTTGCCGCCGCTGCCGGGCTACTTTCGCACGGCGCAGCAGCGGCCAGGTACCACTGTGCTAGTTGAAAGTGTAGGCGGCGAGCCGGTCATCGCTGCGGGCGCGTATGGCAAGGGCAAGGTCATTGCTGCTCTATCCGCGTCCTTTTGGCGGCTCGATCTGATGAGCAGTGGAGTCGATGGCCAGCCGCAGACCATTAGGACGTTCTGGTGTGACGCATCCAAGTGGCTCGCGCTCGACGCTCCGGGCGGCCGGGTTCGCGCTTCGACCGAGCGGCCCCTGTACCGGGCGGGCGAGGAAGTGGTTTTCGCGGTGCAGGTCTTCGACGAATTGCTGAGGCCGCAGCCGGGTGCAAGCGTGCAGGTCGCGCTGGCGGGGCGGGAAGCGTTCGACCTGCAATCGCAAGGAGCCGGGCACTACCGAGGCGTCGCTAGTGGGCTGGCACCCGGCACGTATGAATACGAGGTCCGGGCCACAGTTGACCAAACCGTAGTGGGCGCGGTTGCGGGCCGCTTTGTCGTCGAAGAGTACAGCATTGAGCTCGGGGATTTGCACGCCGACCCGTTGCTCTTGGGCGAGTTGGCCCGAGCCAGTGGAGGACGCGCCTATTCGCTCGCCAACTGGGAGGACATGCTGGAACAGCTCGCGCTGCGCAAGCGGTGGGTCGAAGAGGCTGAGGTCTTGCCGCTATGGGGGCCGCTGTGGCCCGCACTTTTGGCTGTCGTCCTGTTGGCTGCCGAGTGGTTTGGGCGCAAGCGCAGCGGCATGATCTGACGCGCCACAAGATGCAAAAAGCCGCGTTTTTGTTTATTTTTTAGTACCCCCCTCCCCAAAACTGATTGCTTTCCAATCTATGTACTAGCGGAGTTCGTGCTCTATGTCCGAGTTTTCGCACCCGCCCAAAGGCGAAAAAAAGCCCCAAGTTTTAGGTGTGCTCCTCATTGGCCTCGGTGCGTTTTTACTCATCTGCTTGATGTCCCATTCACCGCTCGATCCTCCCAATTCGAGCCGGTCGGTGGCTGAGAGTTTGAATTGGGGGGGAGGGATCGGCGCGTATGCGTCGTACGGGGCCTTTGCGGGTATGGGACTGGCCGCGTACGTCTGGCCCATGCTGTTGTTGCTCTGGGGTTGGAATAGGGTGCGTTGCCAGCCGGTGGCTTCTGCTGTGCATCGCAGTATGGGTCTTTTGCTCATGGCCGTCCTCATCTGTGTCGCGGCGGGCCTGCCCGGCTATTCTCCGCAAAAAGCCTACGAGCTGGGCGGCGTGTTGGGGACCCAGATTAGTTTGGAATTTCTCATACCGTACTTAGGGAGGATGGGGTCGGCCGTGTTGCTGTGTGCGCTGTTTGTGGCGGCGGTGATTTTGACCCCCGGCCTGAACTGGCGGATGTTGGCGTGGCTGGGGTCTGGTTTGGCGGCGGTTTGGCGGTGGCTTGGGTGTCTGCGGAGACTGCTCCCTGCTAGGCACAAGAACAAATCCGCAAAATGGGAACGGGATCAAACCGCCATGGTGCGAAAAATGCGACCCGAGATTGGCGCGGAGCCTCGGGTCGAGGATGCGGCCCCTCGGAAGCCAATGGTTGAAGAGGTCGAAGCAGTGGAGCCTCGGGTGCAGGAGCCAGCCCGCGTTGAGCGCCGCGAGCGCAAAAAGAAAAAGGAACCAAAGGAACCGGTGGTTGAAGATGTGGCGGTACCAGAGCCGGCTCCCCAACCGGCAGGGAAGCCAGCACCTGCTCGCAAGCTAGCCAGTGGTCGCTACGAAATCCCCAGCACCCAGTTGCTAGATGAAGTGCCAGCTAGCCACAGTGCCGTCTCCAAGGAGACCTTGCGGGAAAACGCCAATATTTTGGAGAATGCGCTGGGCAATTTCGACGTGGCCTGTCAGGTCGTGAAGGTGAGTCCTGGGCCGGTGGTAACGCGCTACGAGGTGGAGCCGGCCCCGGGGGTCAAGGTCAATCGCATCGCTGCGCTCTCGGACGATCTCGCGCGCGTGATGAGCGCGAAGGGCATTCGCATTCAAGCGCCGGTACCGGGGAAATCCGTGGTGGGGGTGGAGATTGCCAATCAGGAGCGGGAGACTGTGTACTTGCGCGAAATTCTCGAAGACGAAGTGTTCAGCCAGTCGGATTCCAAGCTGGTCATGGGACTAGGTAAGACGATTTCGGGTGAGCCGTGTGCCGCGGATTTGGCCAAAATGCCCCATCTATTGGTCGCCGGTGCCACTGGGGCTGGCAAGAGCGTGTGCCTGAACAGCCTGATTTGCAGCATCCTCTTCAAGGCCACGCCGGACGAGGTGCGCTTTATCATGGTCGATCCCAAGGTCGTCGAATTGATGATGTACAACGATATCCCGCACTTGTTGGTACCGGTTATCACCGAACCGAAGAAGGCCGCGGAAGCATTGAAGTGGGCCGTGGCCGAAATGGAATCTCGCTACCAGAGGCTCGCCAAGCTGGGAGTGCGCAATCTGTCCGACTACAACGCCAAGCTAGCGCGCAGCCAGACCGAGGCCGAGGAAGAGGGTGTCGAGCCCGAGAAGCCGCTGGCGTACCTCGTGATAGTAATCGACGAATTTGCCGATTTGATGCTGACGGCTCCCGCCGATGTGGAGACCTCGCTGATGAGCTTGGCGCAGAAATCGCGTGCGGTGGGTATTCACATTATCTTGGCGACCCAGCGGCCTTCGGTGAACGTGATTACCGGGGTAATCAAGGCCAACTTCCCTTCGCGTATTGCTTTCCAAGTGGCGTCGAAGACGGACTCGCGCACGATCCTCGATCTCAATGGGGCCGAGCGGCTCTTGGGGATGGGCGATATGCTCTTTCTGCCGAGCGGCCAAGGCGAGCCAATCCGCGTCCACGGGGCCTTTATTTCTGGTGAGGAAACCGAGCGCTTGGTCGAAGCATTGAAAGAGAGCCAGTACGAGGCCGAGGAAGTTGCGGTGTTTTCCGAGCAGCCGGATATTAACGCGGTTTCCGATGCGCGCGACGACCTCTTTGACGACGCCGTGCGCTTAGTTGCCGAACACCGGCAGGCTTCCACGTCGTTTTTGCAGCGGCGCTTGAAAGTTGGTTATTCCCGCGCTGGGCGTTTGATGGACGAGCTAGAGGCCGCCGGTATCGTCGGGCCGATCGTCGGAGCGAAGCCGCGCGAGATTCTCATCGAAAGCGCGGAAGAGGAGTACGCGGAAGAATGAGATTGTGGTTGTGGGCTAGTCTTGCTGTGGGCTTAGTGACGAGCGCGGCCCTCGGGCAGAGCGGCGACCAGATCATTGCTAGGGTGCAGAAGCGTCTTTCTAGCTACAAGACGTTTGAAGCCCACTTTGAAAAGCAATTCTACTGGGCGGTGCTGAACAAGTACCGCAGCCGCGAAGGCCGGATTTATTTGCGCCGCCCGAATCGCTTTCGCATCGAGTTGGAAGGGGGCGATGTGGTGGTGGCTAATGGCGAGGCCGTCTGGTCGTATGTCGTGCACAACGGCCAAGTGGTGATCAGCCCTTACGAAGCGGAAATAAAGACTCCTTGGGAAGTGTTTTTCGACTATACCGAACGCTATGTGCCCATTGCGGTGGAGGAAAGCGCGTTGCGGGGGCGGCCCTGCTATTTGCTGATCATGGAACCAGAAAACAAAGCCTCTGTGATCGAACAGATGCGGGTCTGGGTGGATCCTAGGAGATGGTTTCTCCTGCAAGTGGAGCAGCGCGAGGCCAATGGCAATCGCACCGCGTACGTGCTCAGGGATCACCGCACCAATAAGAAAATAGCCGACGAGGTTTTTTCTTTTCAGGTGCCCGAAGGCGTGGAGGTGCTAGACACGAGGGAACCTCCTGTTGAATAAGAGGGTGTGGTGGTGGTGTGCGGCCTTGCTAGTGCACGCGGGGGCCTTGACGGTCGCGGCGGATCAGAATATCTGGATCCTGTTGCGCGACAAAATGGACGCCGGGGGACAGCGCGTTGCTTGGGTGGATTTGGGGGCCGGTCATTCGGACGCAGAGTTGGATATGCCCATCAACCAACTCTATATTGAGCGCCTGCGAAAGATGGGGGTGGTGGTGCGCTTCTCCTCGCGTTGGCTCAACGCGGTCAGCGCGCGAGTCTCGCCCGAGGTGCAGCGTCGAGTGCAGGCTGTGGACTTTGTCGTCGAAACTCGGCCTGTGCAGCGCTTGCAGCGGCCCCGTCCACTGCCGCTGGTACCACTTGCCAGCCCCAAGTTGCTGCAAAGCCGCTATGGTCTTGCCTTGAAGCCGTTGGCCCAAATCGCCGTTCCCCCCCTACACGACTTGGGTCTTACGGGTACTGGAGTGCGGGTGGCCTTGCTCGATAATGGTTTCCACTACGCCGAACACGCAGCCTTCGACTCCATTCGCGTGGTGGCCCAGCGCGACTTTGTCAATGACGACGAGGTCGTCAGCGACGAGGCCGATCAACCCATCACAGGCGACGAAATGAGCAGCAGCCAAAACTTGCACGGTGCCCAAGTACTGTCCCTGCTGGCAGGCTACCACCCCGATCACTTTATCGGCGTGGCACCCGACGCCGAGTACATCTTGGCCAAGACCGAACTAGACGACAACATGCCCGAAATGCCCTCGGAGGAGGATCGCTGGGTCGCCGGCTTGGAATGGGCGGACAGCTTGGGGGCACAGGTGGTCAACAGTTCGTTGGGCTACAATCGGTGGGACGACGGCACGGGCTACTCGCTAGCGGATCTGGACGGGGAAACCGCGCTGACGAGCGTGGCGGCGGCGCTGGCCGTGCGGCGCGGCATCGTCGTGGTGGTGGCCGCGGGCAATGAGGCCAACGGGGATTGGCACTACATAACGATGCCGGCGGACGCCGATGGCGCAATTGCGGTGGGGGCGGTAGATGTGCTCGGCAGTGGCGAGCGCGTGCCGCAGATTGCCTCCTTTAGCTCGCGCGGGCCGACGGCCGATGGCCGCATCAAACCGGATGTGGTCGCGCCCGGCAGTGGCGTAGTAGTCGCGGACCTACGGCGCGGCGGCTATGTGCGCAAGGGCGGCACTTCCTTTGCGGCCCCTCTGGTGAGCGGGGTTTGCGCCTTGTTGTTGCAAAAAAATCCCGAATGGAGGCCGGACCAAGTGCTGGAGGCTTTGCGCTCGACTGCATTGGACTTGGGTGCCGCCGGTCCCGACACGGTCTATGGCTGGGGGCAGATAAACGCGCTGGCGGCCAGTAGCCTCGACGAGGTGCCGCCGCAGGAGGACCGCCTGTTGGCACCCTTTCCCAATCCGGCACGGGACGGGGTAGTGCACTTTCCGGTGCAGCTAGCCGAGCGCGGCCTCGTCGAGTTGAACGTTTTTGACGTAGCTGGTCGGTTGGTGTTCGTCGAGCGTTGGGATCTGTGGCCGGGGAGCCACGACCAGCCAGGCCGCGCCCCGCGTTGGACGCCGGGCCGGGCCGTGGCCAACGGGGTCTACTTCTATAAACTGCGGTCGCCTAATCGCAGTCACTTGGGCAAAATTGCCCTTGTGCGCTCCCCTTGAGGAAGCCATGGTAATCAAAGCAAGCGAGCGCAAAAAGCAGTTGAACAAACGCCTGCGGCTGCTCAACCGCCTCGTCTTGGGCGGCGTGACCCTCTTCGTGCCGATCTATATTGGGGTGAGCCTGACGGGTGGATCGGCGGACAAGCTGGAAAACCTGACCAACCTATTCGCCAACATCAACAATCAAGTTGCCCTGACGGTACCCCCGGATGGGGTGCGCTACATGCACTTTTTTCACGGTCCACCCGATGAGGGCCACAAGTTCGTGCTCATCGATGTGCGTTTGCAGGTGAATTTGCAGCTCGCGTGGACGATTGTACCGAGGTGTTTTCAACTCGTTGATGACCACGGGCGGCGGTATTATCCACTGTCGCGATCGCCGTTTTTTATTGCGCACACCAACGAGCTCCAGGGGACCAAGGGCGAGGTTTACGAAGGGCAGCTGCTCTTTGAAATCCCCTCTGAACGCAAGCACGAAAGCCTCCTTTTTGATCGCTACAACGAAACCAAGGAAGACGACAATGGCCACGATTGAGGAACAGTTGACACTCGGGCGGCAGCAGCTAGAGCGGCTACGAGGGTATCTTTGACATAAGCGGCAAGAAGGAAGAGCTAGCTGCATTAGAAAAGCGCATGACGGCCGCGGACTTTTGGAGCGACCGGCGGCAGGCCGAATCCGTTGGCAAGGCAGCGCGTATCCTCAAGGACACCATCGCGGATTGGGAGACCTTGGACGCGCAGTTAGAAGACTTGGACCAACTGCGGCAGATGGCGGTCGAAGAAGGCGATGCAGAAGCGCTGACCGAAGTCGAGACCGAGGCCGAGCACGCCATGCAGGGCATTGGCGAATTGGAGTTTCGCACGATGCTCAACGACGAGGACGATCCCCAAAACGCCATCCTCGTCATTCACTCGGGGGCAGGGGGCACGGACGCAGCCGAATGGGCGTCGATGTTGATGCGCCTGTACACGCGCTGGAGCGAGCGCCACGGCATGGAATGCGCGGTTGTGGATCTGCAGCAGGCTGAGGAAGCCGGCATCAAAGGCGCAACCATTGAGGTTAGGGGGGATTACGCGTATGGCTACCTCAAGGCCGAGGCCGGAGTCCATCGCTTGGTGCGGCTTTCGCCTTTTGATACGAGCCGCCGCCGCCACACTTCGTTTGCTTCGGTCTTTGTCTATCCAGAAGTCGAAGACGATATCGAGGTGGACCTCAACGACGAGGACGTGAAGGTCGAAACCTATCGCTCCGGGGGCGCGGGCGGCCAACACGTGAACAAGACCGCCTCGGCCGTGCGGGTCACGCATCTGCCCACCGGAATTGTCGTCCAATGCCAAAACGAGCGCTCGCAGTTCAAGAACAAAGCCACTGCATTTAAGGTGCTCAAGGCGCGCTTGTATCAGCACTTCAAGGACGAGCAGAAACAGAAGCAACTCGCGGTGGAGAGCACCAAGAAGAGCATTGACTTCGGGTCGCAGATCCGCTCCTACGTGCTCCATCCATACACCATAGTCAAAGATCACCGCACCGCTTGCGAAACGGCCAATGTCCAAGCGGTAATGGATGGAGACATTGACCGCTTCATCCGCGCCTATTTGACCGAGGGACAAACGTGAGCATTGCCTTGTTTGTCGCCTGCCGCTACCTGCGCTCCAAGCAACGCGAGGGCTTCTTCTCGGTCATAGCTTATATGGCCGTCGGTGGAGTAATCTTGGGGGTAGCGGCTTTGGTGATCATCCTCTCGGTGACGAATGGTTTTGCCGGCGAAGTCAAAAATCGGCTGATCGGCATGAACGCTCATGTCAACATTCGCCGCTTCGACGGCGGCCCCATCGCGGATTGGGACGCGCTGTTGCAACAGGTGAAAGGAGTTGCCGGAGTCGTGGGTGCGGCTCCGGTCGTGGATTCCAAGGTCATTATTGCCTCCCAGCTCGATTTGGGTCGGGTCGATGGCATTCCCGTGTGGGGCATTGATCCGGAGACCTTTCCAGAAGTTTCCGACTTGATCGAACACCTGAGCTACGCCAATCCAGAAGGTCAGCTGCGCCTCGGCTTGCTGGCAGAGCTAAACAAGCGGGGGATTGTTCTCGGCGAGTACTTGGCGCGACGCTTGCACGTGGGGCTGGGTTCTGAGGTGTTGCTGATGACGGTGCAAAATCTCGATGTGGAAGCAGCCGTGATGGACGGCTTCTCGCCCCGTCCTTGGTCCTTTTTTGTGACCAATCACTTTGAAAGCGGCATGTACCAGTACGACGACAACTATGCTTTTATTCATATAGAAGACGCCCAGCGCATGCTCGAATTGGGCGATGCGATTACCGATATTCACATCCACGTCAAAGACATCTACCAAGCGCCTGCTATCCGCGACCGCCTAGCCGAGGAGTTGGGCTATCCCTACCAAGTGCGCGATTGGACCCAGCTTTTTCCAGAGTTCTTCCGCTGGATTGAGTTGGAAAAATGGGCAATTTTTCTCGCGCTGAGCCTCATCGTGCTGGTCGCTGCCTTTAACATCATGTCGATCTTGGTCATGTCGGTCCTGATCAAGACGCCCGAGATTGGCATCTTGCGGACGATCGGTTGCACCGTGGGAGAGATATATCGCATTTTTGTCTATCAGGGTTTGGCCATTGGTGGCATCGGCACCTTCTTGGGCTGCTTGATCGGCTTTGCGCTCTGCTTGGCCCAACAGCGCCTTGCCCTGATTTCCATTCCCGGGGACATGTATTTCATTAGCTCGTTGCCCGTGGATATGAATGTCGTGGATTTTGCACTGGTGGCGGCGATTAGCATGGTCATTTGTTTGGCGACGTCGATTTATCCGGCGCGCAAGGCCGCTGGGTTGATGCCCGTAGAAGCCATTAGGTATATAATGTAGCATGGTGAAACAAGCCGACATCATCCTTGAAGCGCGCGGTTTGCGCAAGGTGTTCGACACTGGCGGTGAGGGCTTGGAAGTGCTCAAGAGCGTGGACTTAGTGGTGCGGGCAGGCGAGCTAGTCGCGGTTATGGGCGAGTCTGGAGTTGGCAAAAGCACCTTGCTGCACTTGTTGGGTACAATCGACCTGCCGACGGCTGGCCAATTGCGAATCGCCGACACCGATGTGCTAAATCTCGGCGATCAGGCGCTGTCGCGCTTTCGCAATCAGCACATTGGTTTCGTATTCCAATTTCACTACCTGCTGCCGGAATTTACCGCGCTGGAAAACGTCTTGTTGCCGGCGAGGGTCGCTGGCGTCGATCGCCATCAAGAAGCCCTTGAGTTGATGGATTCCGTCGGGCTAGCCGACCGCTTGCACCACCGGCCTGGGTCGCTGTCGGGCGGTGAATGCCAACGGGTGGCCATGGTGCGAGCGCTGATCACTCAGCCGTTGGTCGTGCTGGCTGACGAGCCGTCGGGCAACCTCGACGAGGCGACCAGCGAGTCTCTGCATCAACTGCTCGCCGGATTGGCCCGGGAGCGCGGGCAGGCTTTTGTGGTGATGACCCACGACCGCAAATTGGCCCAGGGCATGGATCGCCGGGGGCGCATAGAAGCAGGTGTATTGCATATGGAAGATGGCGCGACATGAAATGCGGAGTGTGCGCCAAGCGCGAGGCCGTAGTGACCTATACCCATATCGTTGACGACGTAAAACAGACGCTCTTACTCTGTCATGAGTGCGCTAAAGAAAAAAACATCGAGGTGCGGGTAGCCCCGGCTGAACAGACCAAAGACGCACCCGTGCTGATGAAGGAAATCAAGATAGAGTTGGCCAAGTTAGCCGGAGCCGAAGGAGACGGGGGCGCGCGGTGTCCTACCTGCGGGATGAGTTACGAGGAGTTCAAGAAGGTGGGTCGCCTCGGATGCCCGCATTGTTACGATGCTTTCTCCTCACAGTTAGAGCGTCTACTCAAGCGCATCCACGGCGACAACAGGCACCGGGGCAAGGGACCGTTGAAGGTGGCACAAAGCGCCCCAGCGCCCGACGAACTGGAGCGCTTGCGTGCAGAGTTGGCCCAAGCGGTAGCGGAAGAGGCCTTTGAAGAGGCCGCTCAGCTCAGGGACCGCATCCGCGTTCTCGAAGGAAAATAGCTGTGAATATTGAGGACCTCGTTTACAATGCGGCTGGCTGGCTCAGTGGGGAAGGGGATGGCGAAGGTATGGTCGTTAGCTGTCGTGCCCGCTTGGCTCGCAACCTCGCGGCGTGGCCCTTTGCGCCGAAGACCTCGCTCGAGGACCAAGAGAAAATCATTGAGCAAGTCCTGAGTACCGCGCAGAAGTGCCACTATATGCGCGAGGCGGTCTTTTTCCAAATGAACGCCCTACAGACCAATCAGCGACAGTTGCTGGTGGAGCGCCACCTAATTAGCCCGGCTCTCGCCAAAAGCAAGGGCCAGCGCGGCGTGCTCTTCAATGCCGATGAGTCGCTCAGCGTGATGATCAACGAGGAAGATCACCTCCGTTTGCAGGCTATTCTACCGGGTTTGCAGACGCACGCGGCGTGGCAGCAGGTTGATGCGCTCGACGACGCGCTTAATAGAGAATTGGAGTGGGCGCAATCGGAGCGCTGGGGCTTCTTGACGGCCTGCCCGACCAACACGGGGACGGGCTTGCGAATATCGGTACTCATTCATCTGCCAGCCTTAGTCCTGACCGAGGATATGGAGCGGGTGGTGCGCGGTTTGGCCCGGATGACTTTCGCGGTGCGTGGTTTCTACGGGGAAGGCACCAATGCGGTCGGCAACCTATTTCAGATATCCAACCAAGTCACCATGGGCGTGCCCGAAGAGGAGATCGTCGAGAAGCTCTCGGAAGTGACTCAACAGATTATGGGTCACGAAAAGGAAGCACAGACTGCCCTGCTGGCAGACGCATCTGCCCAAGTGGAGGACAAGGTTTGGCGAGCGTATGGGATTTTGCGACACGCGCGGGTATTGAGTGGCCAGGAGTTTATGAACTTGCTATCGGCGGTGCGCTTAGGGTGTAGTTTGGGGATGATCGACGGCTTGCCGCTCGGTTTCATCAACCAGTTAATGATCGTTACCCAGCCTTCGCATTTGCAGGCCGAATCCCGCGCGAATCTTTCGCCGACAGACCGCGATGTGCGCCGCGCCGAACTAGTGAGGCGGCGCTGGGCCGAACAGGGGAGTTCACCTTGACAACAATCTGCCCGTTTGGTAGGTTCAAAATCGAGAGTTATCTGGCAGATTTACAACGCTCGATATTCAATTCACGCGCTCCGAATGGTCGAGCATCAAGCTTCCTTATTACATAGGCGGATTGTGGAGGACGATTAGATGAACAACATGTTCACTGAAAATGTAAAACAGGTAATGAAGCTGGCGCGCGAGGAGTCGGCGCGCTTGGGTCACAACTACATCGGCACCGAGCATTTGCTGTTGGGCATTATCAAGGACGGCAAGGGCAAGGCCGTGGCCGTGTTGACGAACTTGGGGTTGAGTTTGGAGACGGTCAAACAGTCGGTGGAAGACTACGTGACGACCTCGGGCGGCACCATGACCATCGGCGAGGTGCCCTATACTCCCCGCGCTAAACAGATCCTCGAAGTGGCAGCCAACGAGGCCAAGGAGATGAAGACGCAGTTCATTGATGTCGAACATCTGCTCTTGGCACTGCTCAAGGACAAGGAAGGGGTCGCCGCACAGATTCTGGCCGCCTTTGGCGTCGATTACAAAACGGCTATGGAAGAGACCTTGGCCGTGCTTGAAGGCAAGACTACCGGACGCAAGGAAAAGGGCAAGAAGAGCAAGACGCCCTTCCTCGACCACTTTGGCCGCGACCTGACCCAGTTGGCGCGAGAGGGCAAGCTAGACCCGGTGATCGGTCGCCAGAAGGAGATTGAGCGCGTCACGCAAGTGCTCAGCCGCCGCAAAAAGAACAATCCCATTCTCATTGGCGACCCAGGTGTCGGCAAGACGGCCATTGTCGAGGGGCTAGCCCAGCGTATCATTGAAAAGCGCGTGCCGCAGATTCTCCTCGACAAGCGTTTAGTCACCCTCGACATGGGCGGCGTGGTTGCCGGCACCAAGTACCGGGGCCAGTTTGAAGAGCGCATCAAGGCGGTGATGAACGAGCTGCAGCAAAACTCCGAAGTCATCATTTTCATCGACGAGCTACACACCATTGTCGGTGCTGGCAGTGCCGAGGGCACGTTGGATGCTTCCAATATGTTCAAGCCCGCTTTGGCACGCGGCGAATTGCAGTGCATAGGGGCCACCACCCTCGACGAATACCGCAAGCACATCGAAAAGGACGGTGCCCTCGAGCGGCGCTTTCAGAGCATCATGGTCGATCCACCCTCGGTCGAGGACACCGTTGAGATCGTCAAGGGGCTGCGCTCTGGCTACGAGAGCCACCATCACGTGGAGTTTGCCGACGATGTCGTTGCCTATGCGGTGCGCCAAGCCGACCGCTATATAAGCGACCGCTACTTGCCCGACAAGGCCATTGATGTGATCGATGAGACGGGCTCGCGCGTACATCTGGCTCGGCTCAGTCCGCCGGAAGAGATCGGTCGCATCGAGGCCGAGATACAGGAGATCAACCGCAAAAAGAACGAAGCATCTGAGCGCCAGGATTTCGAGGACGCCGCCGAGTTGCGCGACGAGGCGCTCCAGTTGAATGAACAGCTACAAAATAAACGCCAAGCGTGGGAGGAAGCGGTCCGCGACGAGGTGGTCGAAGTGACGACAGACGACATCGCCGAGGTCATCGCCAGTATGACCGGCATCCCGATCTCGCGGCTGGCCAAGACCGAGACCGAGCGCCTGCTGGCTATGGAAGCGGAACTCACCAAGAAAATCGTCGGTCAGCAACAGGCGGTCACCGCGATTGCGCGGGCTATCCGCCGCAGTCGCGCGGGCCTACAGGATCCCAAGCGGCCCATTGGCTCGTTTATCTTTCTCGGCCCGACGGGTGTGGGCAAGACCGAGTTGGCCAAGCGGCTAGCTGAATTTCTCTTCGACGACGCCGATGCGTTGATTTCGGTCGATATGTCTGAGTACATGGAGAAATTCGCGGTGTCGCGCCTGATTGGCGCACCTCCGGGCTATGTGGGTTTTGATGAGGGAGGACAGCTCACCGAGCGGGTCCGCCGCCGTCCTTACTCAGTGGTTTTGCTAGACGAGGTCGAGAAAGCTCACCCCGATGTCTTCAACATCCTGTTGCAAATTCTCGACGAGGGGCGGCTCACCGATAGCACGGGCCGCAAAGTAGATTTTTGCAATACCGTGCTAATTATGACTTCTAACGCAGGTAGTCGGGATGTGGGCACGGGTGGTGTATTGGGCTTCCAGAAGTCCGATTCCGACTCGAGGTACGCGCTGATGGAGGGCAAGATCAACGACGCCTTGAAAAAGACCTTCAATCCCGAGTTTCTCAATCGCGTTGATGACACCATCATTTTCCACGCTCTCGACAAAGAGCACATCGCCGCCATCATAGATATTCGCTTGGAGGAATTCAAAGCGCGCTTGGCCCCGCAGGACATCCAAGTGCGAGTTACGCCCGGAGCCAAAACATTGCTCGCCGACAAGGGTTTCGATCAGGCGTACGGCGCTCGCTATTTGGAGCGGACTATCCAGAAAATGCTCGAAGATCCGCTGGCTGAGGAGATTCTCCAAGGCCGTTTTGGCGAGGGCAGTCGCATTCGCGTCACCAAAAAAGGCGAGGAACTAGTTTTCGACGAGGAGCGTCGAGAGGGTACGGGCGAAGAGGTGAAGAAGAAACGCGCGACCACGAGCTGATATGAAAAATTTCCGCACTATACTTTTTGCCGCCATCTCTGTGGGGTTGATAGGGAGCGCGGCCGAGGCCCAGAAGGTTGTCTCGGTCGAGGTGCAGGGTGAGCTGCGCAAGGTGGCCAAGTCGCTGATCCTAACCACGGTGGGCTTGGAGCCTGGCATTGAGCTATCGCAAGAGAACGTGCAGCAGGCGGTGCGCGATCTCCAAGGGCTCAACGTCTTTGAGGATATCCAGATCTGGGGCGATCCCGTTCCCGAGGGAATCAACCTGATCATCATGGTTGAAGAATACCCGGCCTTAGAGGGTTTGCAGTTCAAGGGGCAGAAAAATCTCAAGGAGAAGGATCTCAAGGAGGCGCTGAGCTTGATCACTGGTCAGGTTATCGCGCCGAGGGATGTGGTGCGGGGCGAGCAGAAAATCCTCGACCTCTATCGCGAGAAGGGCTATCTGCGCGCCGAGGTCAAAGGCCAGACCTTCCCCGGCGCAGAAGAGGGCGAGGTATTCCTCCAATACGATATCAACGAGGGGTCCAAGGTGCAGATCAAGCAGATTCGCTTGATCCAGCACCGCGCCGACGGCACGGTGATCGACAGCCGAGAGTTGCCTGCGCGCAGTCCCCGGCGTCCGCAAAAGTGGGACGGTCAAGGTCCGGAGCCGCGCCGGTTGGTGTCGTTGATGGAGACCGAGGAGAAGCGCTGGTGGCGCAAGGGCGAGTTCAACGGCGACACGTACGAAGAGGACAAGCAGAAGCTGCTAGCGTACTATCGCAGCTTGGGCTTTCAGCAAGCAGCTATAGTGCGCGACAGCGTCTATTACGACTCGACGCGGCGGCACTTGTTCATTGACGTGGAAATCGACGAGGGACTACAGTACCGCTTGGGCAAAGTCGCTTGGGAAGGCAACGCGCTCTTCGGCACCGACGAGTTGGTGGGGAAGCTAGAGTTGCAGGAGGGGATGGTATATGGGCGCTCTGGGCCAGACCTGGCCGATTTGGCGCGCTTTGTCTATTACGAGAAGGGCTACTTGGACACCCGAGTGGTGCCGCAGGAGACGATTCGCAACGACTCAATTGACGTGTCGTTTCAGATATTCGAAGGGCAGCCGTGGACGATTCGCAAGGTCGAGATCGCCGGCAATACCAAGACGCGGGAGAAGGTGATCCGGCGCGAAATCGAATTGCGTCCAGGCGATATTTATCAGCAGAATCTCGTCCAAGAAAGTCAGCGGCGCATCCATATGTTGAACTTCTTCAAGGATGTGCAAATCCAGCCTCAATATAGCACAGGCGAGGACGAGCGGCTGGTGGATTTGGTATTTGACGTTGATGAGCGGCCGACTGGGCAAGCGTCTGTGGGGGCGGGCTATTCGGATCGCGACAAGATGGTAGGTCAGATCGGATTGCAGGTTCCCAACTTTCGCGGCATGGGCCAGAGTCTGGACTTTAACTGGGAGTTCGGCACTCGGCGCGAGCAGTTCTTGGTCGGTTTTACCGAGCCGTGGCTTTTCGATACCCCGACCAGTTTGTCGGCGCGCGCTTATACGCAAAATCTCCACTACTACGACTACCGGAGCACCAACTATCGGCTAAACAATAGCGATATCCTCTGGAAATCCAATCGCAAGTCGATCAATGTGCGCGTGGGGCGGCGGTTGAAGAAGCCGGCTAATTCCAGCCTTTCGCTGGGCTATCGCCTTTACAGCCAAGGCTATTCCGACTTTGCAGACGGCAACGCTCCATTGGCAAGCGATCTCCGCTATCAAGATCGGCTTACAAGCCGCTTTGAGTTGATCTATACGCGCGATACGCGCGACCGGGCCGAGTTCCCGACCAAGGGGACGGTTTTTAGCTACACTCCATCGGTCGCGACTTCGATCGTGGCTGGCGATGTGGACTTCCACAACCACGAGGTGAATTTCAATTACTATCGGCCGAGTTGGTGGAAGTTCGTCTGGAGTTTGGAGACCAAAGTCGCGGTTATAGATGGTTTTTCCGACGAGGACGACGGCCTCATTTCGTACTATGACCTGTTTACTCCAGGAGGTATTGATTACTGGGATGGACAGGTCCGGGGCTATCAGGATTACTCCTTGGGTCCAAAGGACAAGACCAGCGGGATTCCGCTCGGCGGCCGCTCGATGATGGTGTTGAACCTAGAGTACCGTTTTCCGATAGCCGAGCAGCAAGTGTACGGCATCCTCTTCGCGGACGCGGGCAATGCTTGGGCGACGATTCCCGAGCTCGATCCCTTGGATCTCAGGCGCTCGCTGGGCTTTGGTTTTCGCGTCCAGACGCCGATGCTGGGGATGATCGGCTTCGACTTCGGCTATGGTTTTGACCGCGAGAAGGTCGATGGTGCGCCGGCTGGTTGGAAGACCCACTTCCAGTTTGGGCCGCAGTTTTACTAGGCCTGATCGCAGGGGCAAAAGACGAAGCCCAAGATGTCGCCTGGCATCTTGGGCCTTCTTGTGTCCGCTGTTTCACAAAATTCTGCCAAGTTGTATCTTATACAATTTAGCTTGGGGCAAGAGAAAACAGCGGATTATACAGAGGAAGGGATCGACGCAGGATTTGTTATGGCCAAACAGTTGATCTGCATACTTGTCTTGATCGTTCTGATTTCGCTTGCTGGGTGTATCCCTGGCGACGGGAAACACACTGAAGCGAATCCCGCCGGATTTTTTTGGGGAATCTGGCACGGTTGGATTGCACCCATATCGCTCATCTGGGGCCTGTTTGACTCAGCCATCCGCCTCTATGAACCGCACAACACAGGCTGGTGGTACGATGCTGGGTTTTACATTGCCGTTATCAGCGGCTTCGGTGGTATCTCCTTGTCGCGGCGCAAGCGATCCAAGATCAAGATGCAGATCAAATAGTCGTCTGACATCCGTTGCAGCGAGAGTAGCGCAGTTGAATTAAAAAATGAACGTCACTTCAATCCCATTGATTTTCGTCTATAAAGAGGAGTACATATGAGACGCATCCTATTGTTCGCCCTCGTCGTGGCCTGTTACGCCACGAGTGCCTCGGCTCAGCTAAAAATAGGCTACATCGATTCAGAAGTGCTCAAAGAGCGCCTGCCCGAATTCAGGGATGCGCAGCGCACGTTGGATCAGCTACGTCAGGACTACGAGAACCAAGCCAAGGACCGCGAGGCCCAATTGCTCAAGTACGAGGAGGACTTTCGGCGGCAAGAATTGCTAATGAGCGAGGCCCGCAAGGCGGAAATGCGGGCCGAGTTCGAGACGAAAGTTCAGCAATTGCAGCAGTTTACCCAGGAGAAATTTGGTCCCGAAGGCGAGCTGATGCGCAAGAATATCGAGCTTTCCGAGCCGATTTTCAAAAAAATCAACGATGCCATTCAGAGCATGGCCGAGGAAGAGGGCTACGATTTTATTTTCGATGCCGCCGCGCCTTCAAGCGGGCTGGTTTTCGCCAAGGAGGAATACGATCTGACCGAGTCGCTGCTGGAACTGATGGAGAAGGAAAAAGAAGAGGCGCAGGAGTGAATTTAACAGAAATTATCGAGCTGTTGCCGCACCGCTATCCGCTGCTGCTCATTGACCGCATCCTCGAATTGGAACCTGGAGAACGCGTCGTGGCCTTGAAGAATGTGACGGCCAACGAATCGTTTTTTCAAGGTCATTTTCCCGGTTATCCGGTCATGCCTGGGGTGCTGATCGTCGAGGCACTGGCGCAAGCGGGTTGCGCAATGATGCTGAGCGGCGTGGAAAATCCCGAATCCAAGGTGCCCTTTTTCGCCGGAATTGATCGCTGCAAATTTCGCCGCCCGGTCGTGCCGGGGGACCAGTTGCGACTGGAGTTAACGGTACTTAGGAAGCGGGGCGGGTCCTGTAAGTTACAAGGGCGAGCACTCGTGGGAGAGGAAGTGGCAGCACAGGCGGAGATTATGGCGGTCTTGGGAGAGCGGGAAGGCCGTTGAGGAGCATTTGATGGATCGCCTTTATCACGTTCTCGAAGCGCAGCAATTCGATATAGACTTGATAGACGATATTTTCTCCACGGCCCAAGAGATGGAGCAAGTAGTTCAGCACTACGGGTCCAATATCCTCAATCGCCGGGTTATGGCGACGCTGTTCTACGAGCCTAGTACGCGCACGCGGCTGTCCTTTGAATCGGCGATGACGCGGTTGGGCGGGGCCGTCATTACGACCGAGAGCGCCCAGGAATTCTCTTCGGCGGCCAAGGGAGAGACCCTTGAGGATACCATTCGCGTCGTCGCCGGGTACTCGGACGTGATCGTATTGCGCCACTACGAAAGCGGGGCTAGCAATCGAGCTGCTGCTGTCGCCGGCGTCCCGGTGATCAACGCCGGTGACGGAGCCGGACAGCACCCGACCCAAGCCTTGTTGGACCTCTTTACTATCCAGCGCGAGATAGGACGCCTCAAAAAAATTACAATTGCTTTGGTGGGAGATCTGGCCAATGGACGGACAGTGCGTTCGCTGTGCTATCTGTTGGCCAAATACGAGGGTGTTAAGATGTACTTCGTCGCGCCTGAGATAGTGAGGATGAAGGACGACATAAAGGAGTATTTGCAGCGGCACCAGGTCCTTTTCGAGGAAGTGGACGACCTACATGAAGTGGCGAGGCAGGCTGATGTCGTCTATCAGACGCGCATCCAAAAGGAGCGCTTTGGCGACCGCACTGGGGAGTACGAGCAGGCGCGGGGCAAGTACATTGTCGATCACTCAGTGATGGACTGCATGCAGGAACATGCTGTTGTCATGCACCCGTTGCCGCGCGTCGATGAGATTGACCCGGAAGTGGACGCGGACCCGCGGGCGGCCTATTTTCGCCAAGCCCATAACGGGCTTTACGTGCGCATGGCCCTTTTGCGGATGATCCTCGCTTGACCTCAGTGGTACCGCCGGATATATTGCCGACAACTGCTTCTTATTCTTAGGAGGATACACAGATGGGTTCGAGTAAAGGCAGAATGAAAGATAAGGAATTGAGGAGTCGGCGACAGCGGCGCAAAAAGCGCTTAAAGCAACGCGCTCAGGAGGCCAAGCTGTCGCCGCGGAAGAAGTAGATAAGGCTAAAGATAGAGGCCACCGGCCTTGCTTAGGAGAGCCGACAGATTGGCTGTCGGCTCTTTTTGTATTGGAGGAGAAATGGAAAGGCCCCTGCGCGTCGCCATCGCTGGTGCCAGCGGCATCGGCAAGCATCACGCTAAGTGGTTCCACCGCGTCGGTGCGCAAGTCGTTGGTTTTTTGGGCCGCAGTCGGGAAAGTGCCACTGCTACAGAGCGCGTTCTACGCGATATCTTTCCCTTTTCGGGCCAAGGCTATTGGGACTTGGACCGATTGCTGATCGAAGAAGTTCCCAATGTGGTCGACGTCTGTCTGCCGAACGAAGCCCATTTCGACTGTGTCAAATACGCTCTTGAGGGGGGTTGTCACGTCCTCTGCGAAAAGCCCTTAGCTTGGCATTCGGATGGAGCGGAGCAGACGCTGATGCAAGCGCGAGCCTTGGTTGATTTGGCGCAGCAAACCAATCTGCACTTGGGGGTCTGTACTCAATACGCTGCTTCGCTACCCTACTACCGGCAGCTATACGAAGAGGCCCGCGGTTCGCTCGCTACCGTAGAATCCTTTTACGCGGAAATGGAAACCTTGGCGCGGGGGCGTCGCCGCAGCGCTGCGGAGGTGTGGATCGATATGGCGTCCCATCCTTTGAGCATGCTCTTGGCTTGGATGCCCGACGGGGTCATCGAGTCTGCTTCGCTACAAGTGGTGTCTGGGAGCGGGGAAGTGCGGGCCTGTTTCAGTTTTGCCGACTCGTCAGGAAGTTGTCGTTGCGAAATCATAGTCCGCGATTTGCACGAGGGCCAACCCCTGCGGCGGTTCGGCGTCAATGGCTTTTTGGTCGATTGCACGGGGCGGTCTGCGCCCGACGGGACCTATTGTTCGGTGCTCAGCAAGGGTGAATCAGAGCTAATCGGCGATGATTTTATGTCGCTGCTTATCGCCCAGTTTGCTAAGGCGGCGGTACAGTCCAAACTAGCTCCGCTCGTATCCGGCGAAGTCGGGTTGCGCAACCTCGAACTCCAGCTGCAAGTTCTGCAGAACGCCTAAGTGTGGTAGCAGATCTCAGCGGCTGAACTTAACCACCACCGGATTTGACTTACCTAGGCCCGACAATTAAAGGAGAAGCAGAATGGGAATTCCAGAGCACAATAACATAGAAACCCAATTCGCAGCTTTAGCCGAAATGCTCTCAAGTCAAGGGATCGAAGTCGAAGAAGTCAAAGCCAAGCTCAAAGCCCAGGAGATCGAGACGCCCTCTTGGGGATATGGCAATTCTGGGACGCGCTTTGGCGTTTTCAAACAGCCCGGTGCCGCTCGCGATGTCCACGAGCGACTTTCCGACGCGGCCCAGGTGCACAAGGTGACGGGTGTCTGTCCCGGCGTGGCTTTGCACATCCCGTGGGATAAAGTGGATGACTATGACGCTCTAGGGCAAGAAGCGACGGAATTGGGTGTGTGCATTGGAGCAATTAATCCCAATATCTTCCAAGAGCCTGAGTACAAATTGGGCAGTTTTGGCCATCGGGACGCGGCGGTGCGTCGCAAAGCGCTCGATCACATGCGCGAGTGCGTGGATATCATGCAGCAGACAGGATCCACCGTGCTGAGCCTTTGGTTTGCCGACGGCACGAACTACCCGGGCCAAGACGACATCATCGCACGTAAGCGGCGGTTTGAAGAATGCCTGAAGGAGACTCACGCAATGCTGCCCGAAGGGGCGCGGATGCTCATTGAATACAAATTCTTCGAGCCTGCTTTTTACCATACTGACATTGCCGACTGGGGTATGGCGCTAAATTTCGCCATTAAGGCCGGGCCGCAGGCCGAGGTGCTGGTCGATCTAGGGCACCATCCCCTCTCCACCAATATTGAGCACCTCGTGGCCTTACTCCTCGACGAGGGACGCATGGGAGGTTTTCACTTCAACAACCGCAAATACGCCGATGACGATGTGACGACCGGATCGGTCAACCTCTACGAAGTCTTCCTGATTTACCACGAGATCCTCAACGCGGCGCGGCGCGGTGCCGCAGCGGCTGATATCGCCTACATGATCGACCAAAGCCATATTATCAAGCCCAAAATCGAGGCGATGATCCAGTCGGTGCTCAACATCCAGACAGCCTATGCCCGTGCCTTGCTGGTTGACCGCACGGCGCTAGCTGAGGCCCAGGCAGAGGACGACGCAGTGGCATGCGAAGAAATCTTGCGCAATGCCTATGATACGGATGTGCGGCCCTTGCTGGCGATTGTGCGCCAGGAACTAGGGGCTGAAGCTGATCCTCTAGATGCCCATCGTCGCAGCGGTTATTTCGAGCGCATTGCTCTAGAAAGGCAGGGCGAATTGAAGGGTGCCGCTAGCTGGGGTTGATATGAGAGCGTTGTGTTGGTTTTGTCTTGGTGTCGATCTTGTGTTTTCTTCTCTTGACATAGAGGAAATAGGATACTATCTTCAAATGTTACGCTCGATACCTGAGCGATATTGATCTTTGAAAATCGAATAACGTACATGAGGGTCCAGCGTCGAAGAGCTTGGA
>JAPPEF010000078.1 GCA_028875335.1 Gemmatimonadota bacterium | reverse complement strand
GCAGATAGGGCAACTCTGCAATACACGGGCTACACCACCCCGCCCAAAACGTCACTACCACAGCCCTGCCCTGCAAATCTGCTGAGGTGATCTTCTCGCCGTCCAGCTTTTGCACTGCAAGGGTCGGTGCCGGTCGTGAGATTCGCTCATTTTCAACGCGTTGGATAATTTTCTTATCCCACTCGGCCTTTGAGGAAGCATAGGCTTTGCTCATCCCTACACCTGAGCCAAATTTCCCGACATAAGCCTGGCTCCATAAATCCGCAACATCTCGACGCGCGACCGAAGTTAGCAATAATTCTGAGGCGAGTTCATAAGCTTGAGTCCAGGCTTTTTGATCAATATAAATCCTCAGCAAATCGGCCTTTGCTCCATCTACGTTTACCCGCCGATATTCCGGTTCCAGATCACCTAAACCCTTTCCGCCTAAATCCTTTCGGGTTTGCCAGCCTCTAATCACAGTCTTCATTTCCGCGACAGCTTGATCGTGTTGCCCGACGAGTTGGTAAGCACGCGCCAATAGAGCGTGACAGCGCAGTTCTCTTTTACCGTAATTTTCCCATTTTTCTTGTTTCTGCAATGCTCCTTTTAATGCGTTCTGTGCATATAGAAGCGTTTTATCAGACCGAATCTGCTTGCCCACAAGTACCCGAGCAGCAGCTTCATAAGCACTGTGGGAATACATTCGCAATGCGAGCATTTCTTCAGACAGTTCAATCAACAGATGTGGATCATCGGTGACCTGTTGATAATAATCCAGCAGTGTAATGGAGATGTCGCCTTTCAGAAAGGTATTGGGATAATCTGCCAGCAATTGCTCAAGTCCCAAAATGCCTTCCCAATACTGCTCTGTGGTTTCGGGACGGTATCCGTTCGCAATTCGGTGAAACCGCTTCTTCTCTTCTGCGGAATGAGTTGGCTGCTGCGCAAAACACAGAGAATATGCAATTAGACACACGGCCAAGCTCGCTAGTATTCTGTACTTGTTGAAATACATCTCAAACCTCACTTTCTTGCTGTCCAAATTAGATTCAATGGGCGCATCTCTTTTTGTGGTTGTGGTAATCGATTTGCGCTTAATCTCACATAGTATATCCCGTCGGGTAATCCTCGTTTAGATAGGAACACCGTATAAGAACCCGGCGCGTGCGTTTTACTAACAGGCTGGGCCACCCGCACCCCCTCCATATTGAAGCAATCGAGGTCTATGAAGACGGAGTCCCGATTAACCATTTCTGGAATCCAGTACTCAATTTTTATCAGCGAATCCTGTGGCGCACTTTCCACTCTGAGGTCTAGTTTTTCTGTTTGTGGGGCTGTATCGCCACTTGTATTGGAAAAGGGATTCTCTTCCCGACTTGGCTCAGCCGCGACTTTGGACACTTTCGAGGTAGCGCCACAAGAGGGCAGCGTCACGGCGGCTAAGGGGGACAGCAATACCACCGCCAACACGCGTACCCGCGTGCCCATCCGGCGCGCACCTCCGCCAAGCGTCCTGCGAGTTCTCCGCGTCAAATTTTTGTCGGGTTTGTCTCTGGTCGCCATAGCAAGTCCTTTCAACTAAGAATTTAGTTGAGTATACTCGACGGCATTTGGTTTGTCAACTAAAATTTTAGTTGATATGAAAAAAGTCGGGGATAGATCGCCTTGACTGTCATTCTGTGACGAAGTTAGTTAAGATGATAGGATTGAATACGAGTTCATTTCGCAAAGCAACCAAAAAAACCGAGAAAAGCCGAAGGGAGCGCCACCATGTCCGACTACACTGCCTATAAAGCTGATTATGACCGCGACGGCTTCGTCCTCGTGCGCAACTTCCTACCCCCCGACGAACTCAAAGACCTGACGGCCCAAGTCGACCGCTACGTCCGCGAAGTAGTGCCGACCCTGCCCGATCAGGCCGCCTTCTACCAAGACAAGGCCCGGCCCGAAACCCTGAAACAACTACAGCACATGGGCAAATACGACGCCTTCTTCTCCGAGTATCGCGACCAACTGCGCTGGCAGGCCCTGGCCGAGACCCTCATCGGCGAGGCCGCGCAGGTGAGCCAGCCCGAGTGGTTCAACAAGCCGCCGCAGACCGAACACCCCACGCCGCCGCATCAGGACAATTTCTACTTCAACCTCACGCCGCCCAACGTCGCCTCCATTTGGCTGGCCCTCGACCCGGTTGACGAGGAAAACGGTTGCTTGCGCTACAGCCCTGGCTCGCACCGCAAGGGCATCCGGCCGCACAATCGCACTGCGGTCTTAGGTTTTTCGCAGGGCATTGCCGATTACGGCCCCCAAGACCAAGCCAATGAAGTCGCGGTGCATTTGCAGCCCGGCGATGCGGTCGTCCACCACGGCGAAGTCATCCACCGGGCCGACCCCAATCGCTCATCGCAGCGCCACCGCCGCGCTTTTGCCATGGTCTTCGAAGGCGTCAGTTGCAAGATCGATGAGGAAGGCCGGCGCAGATACCAAGAGTCCCTGCAAAGCCAGCATCAGAAGATGGGGTTGGAGACCTCTGCTACATAATGCGCGTGCTGATCACCGGCGGCGCAGGTTTCTTGGGGTCGCATTTGAGCGACCTGCTGCTGGAAAAAGGCTGCGAAATCATCTGTATGGACAACTTCCTCACGGGTCGGCCCGAGAACATCGCCCATCTGCTCGGCCATCCGCGATTCCAGTTTGTTCAATACGATGTGACCAACTACATCCACGTAGATGGTCCGCTCGACTTCATCCTGCACCTCGCCAGCCCAGCTAGCCCAGCCGATTTCGAGCGGTTGGGGATCAACATCCTCAAGGTCGGCGCGTTGGGCACGCACAAGACCTTGGGGTTGGCCGTGGCCAAGCAGGCCAAGTTCCTGCTGGCTTCCACGTCGGAAGTCTATGGCGACCCCTTGGTGCATCCCCAGTCCGAGGAGTACCTCGGCAACGTCAACCCCATTGGCATCCGCGGCGTGTACGACGAGGCCAAGCGCTTTGCCGAGGCCATGACTATGGCGTACCACCGCGTGCACGGCACGGACGTGCGCATTGCGCGCATATTCAATACGTATGGCGAGCGCATGCGCCAAGACGATGGCCGTGCCGTGCCCAACTTCATCATCCAAGCCCTCAGGGGCCGCGATCTGACGGTCTATGGCGACGGTCAGCAAACGCGCAGCATCTGCCATTACAGCGACCTGATCGCCGGCCTCTACAAGCTCATGCTGTCCGACGTGACCACCCCGGTCAACCTCGGCAACCCCAGTGAAATCACCATGCTGGACTTGGCCCACAAGATCATTGCCATGACTGAGTCCAAGAGTTGCATCGCCTTCCGCGAGCTGCCGCAGGACGACCCCCGGGTGCGCCTGCCCGACATTGCCAAGGCCCGCTCCCTCCTCGACTGGACGCCCCGCGTGGGGCCGGACGAAGGATTGGGCCGGACGATTGCATGGTTCAAACGAGAATTGGAGAAATAACTATGTGCGCCTTGAACCCGAAAAGGAATGAATCGCCGCTCGGGGTTGTCTAATGCGAGAATTGGAGAAATAGCTATGTGCGCCTTTGAATTGCGAGAAAACGCCCTCGGCCTTGAAATCCACGCGGGCGATCAACTGTTGGCTCTGTACCGCGCCACGGAGGAACTGCCCCGCAGCGAATCCCCCAAGCCCTGCTTCGCGCCGCTGTACACTCTTTCCGGCCAGCTCGTAACCGAGTATCGCCCACCCGACCACGCTTGGCATACGGGGCTGTTCTTCGGCTGGGTCCACGTCAACGACGCGAATTTGTGGGGTGGGCGTTGGTATTTGCCGGAAACAAAGAAATACGAAGACGTCGCCGACAGCCACGGCGTGCAGCGGCACGATGGCTTCACGGCTTTGGAAGTGGACGGTGTGACTGAGTCGCTTTCTTGGCTCGACGGCCACGATCAGCTCATGGCGCGGGAGTCGCGCTCTTTTGGCTTTAGCAGCACTGAGGGTGGCTACTGCTTGCGGATATCCACGCGCATTGAGCCAGCCGGCGACCGGTTGGTGATGGGGGCCTCGCGGGCGGCGCGCTACTCGGGGCTGGTGCTGCGCATGGGGCCTTCCTTTGCCGAGGCCGAGCACTATTGCAGCGAGGGACGTCAGGGCCATGCAAACATTATGCACCAGCACGCCCGTTGGGTGGGAGCACGCGGGAAAAGCGGCGGCTTTGTCGCGCTCATGGATCACCCGAGCAACCCGCGCCATCCGGTCACTTGGTTTACCCGCGCCAACTTGTTGGGTACGGGCCTGCTGGTAGAAGGCGACTTAGAGCTGGCGGCTGGCGAGTGCTTGGAACTGCACCACGCGTTCTTCGTCTTAGATCAGGACCCCGGTCCCACACAGATAGAATCCCTGTACGCGGACTTTGCTGCTTCTCCTGGAGAATTGCCATGAGGCCGTCGTGCCTCCCGGTGCTGTTTCTGCTCGCCTGTGCTTCAACTCCCAAAGTTGAATACCCGGCCTTAGACTTGGCCGAGCCGGACCAATGGACGGCTGGGGCCTCGGAGGATGCGGTCGCCGATCACTGGTGGCGCGATATGGGGGCCGCGCGCCTCGACAGTCTGGTGGCGTTGGCCTTGGAGCACAACTACAATCTCAAAATCGCCGGTGCCCGTCTGGCTCAAGCCCAAGCTCAAGCCCGGGTAGCTGGTGCGCCGCTCTGGCCTCAACTCGGCGTCAATGGCAATGGCTCGAAGCGCAAACAGAATTTCGTCGGCCTGCCCATTCCGGGTAGAGACCCGGATCAGGTCTTGACCTCCGAGAGTACGTCCTTTGGCGTTGATCTGACCGCGAGTTGGGAAGCCGACCTGTGGGGTCGCCTGCGCGCGGGTGCCCAAGCCGCGCTCGCCGACGCCGATGCTGCCGCCGCTGATTTCCGCGCGGCGCGCCTCTCGCTGGCAGCGCAGACAGCGCGGGCTTATTTCGCCGCGGTCGAAGCGGGGCACCAAGTCGAGCTGGCGCGCGCGACCGTTGCAAACTACCAACTCTCCGCCGAGCAGATCGAGGATCGCTATCGCCGTGGCTTGCGCTCGTCGCTCGATGTGCGCTTGGGCCGGTCGAGCTTGGCCGCGGCCGAAGCGACCCTCGCCCAACGCCGCCAGCAACGGGATGCTACCCTGCGCCAGCTCGAATTGATCTTGGGCCGCTATCCGAGTGCCCGAATTGAGATCGGAGACGAGTTGCCCGCGGTCGGCGGTCCGGCTCCAGCCGGTCTGCCCGCTCATCTAGTGGAACGGCGGCCCGACCTCGTGGCCGCTGAGCGCCGCCTCGCCGCGGCTGACCGTCGGCTGGCCCAAGCCCGGCGCGCCTTGTTGCCCCGCATCAGCCTGACGGCCTCTACGGGCCGCTCGTCGAGCTCATTGAGCGACTTGCTCGATGGCGATTTCTCGGTCTGGAATCTCGTGGGCAATATCGCGCAGCCCCTGCTGCAAGGTGGTCGCCTGCGCGCTGGCGTCGATCAGGCTTCTTCCGCGGCAGAGCAAGCGCTCTTTACCTATGCCCAAAGCGCCCTTAGAGCCTACGGAGAGGTCGAGGCGGCACTGAACGCCGAAGGCTTGCTCGCCGACCAAGAACGAGCACTAGCCACGGCTGCAGAAGAAGCCGTAGCGGCGCGAGCCTTAGCCGAAGATCGCTACGCCAGAGGGCTCGCCGATCTCATTGCTCTACTGGAGTCGCAGCGCCGGGCCTTTGACGCTGAAAGCCGCCTGCTCGCCGTCCGTCGCCAGCGCCTTGATACACGCATTGACTTGCACCTAGCCCTTGGCGGCGGCTTTGTCCTTGCCTCTCAGACTTCGGCGAGCTCAGTCGAGCCGCACGCGGAGATTCCGCAATGATACGCGTCTTTAAAATAATTTTGCCCGTCCTCATCCTCGCCCTCGGTTTTGGGGCCTACCAACTGCTGGCCTCGATGCGCGAGCCACCCCAGCGCGTCTCTCGCTCCTATGACGGCCCGCTCGTCGAAGCCATTGCCGCCCCGCTGCAACAGGTCCAGGTCGTAGTTGAGGGACAGGGCACAGTGCGTCCCGACGCTCAGATTGACCTAGTGCCGCAGGTGTCGGGTATTGTGGTGTGGAAGGACGCCGACTTTGAACCCGGCGGCACCTTTGCCAAGGGCGCGCTGCTGTTTCGGATTGACCCGCGCGACTACGAACTCGCCGTCCAACAGGCCGAGGTCCAAGTGGCGCAAGCGCGCTACCAACTCGACTTGGCCCGCGAGGAAGCCGCCATCGCCGAGGAGGAGTGGGAGCGGCTCCACGCCGAAGAAGATCCCACCGACTTGGTATTGCGCAAACCCCAGCTACGCGCTGCCGAGGCCAGCCTCCAAGGGGCTGAAGCGCGCCTCGCCGAAGCGCAGTTGCGCCTCGATCGCACCAAGGTGTACGCTCCCTTTGCCGGCCGGGTGCGCACCGCCCGCGTCGATGTCGGCCAGCATATCAACGCCGGCCAAGCCATTGCCCAGATATACAGTATCGAAAAGGCCAAGATCGTCGTCCCTGTCCCCGACGAAGACCTCGGGTGGTTCACCCTGCCGCTGCCCATCGACATCGCGGCGGCCAGCACACCTAACACCGGGTCTATTTCCGATCTCAGCGCCGAGGGCGGCTCCCGCGCTTTTGCTTTTAGCCGAGAGGGGGCTAGCGCCGAAATCAGCGGCGCTTTTGCCGGTCGCCGCCACCAGTGGAGCGGGCGCGTCGTCCGCACCGAGGGCGAACTCGACCCGCAAAGCCGCATGGTCCGCTTAGTTGTTGAGGTCGAAGCGCCCTACGGCGGCATTGCCGATGGAATCCCGCCGCTGACGGTGGGGATGTTCGTCGAGGTGGCCATTGCCGGCCGCATGGTCAATGGCGTTCGCGTCTTGCCCCGCGCCGCTTTGCGCCAAGGCGACCGCGTGTGGACGGTGGGCCGCGACGGCGTCCTCAGCATCCGTCCAGTGCAAGTGGTGCGCGCCCTTGAAGATGAAGTGCTCGCTTATATAGACATGCCTCCCGAAGAGCGGATCATCGTCTCGCAGCTCAGCGGCGTTACCGACGGTATGAAGGTGCGTCTCGCGGACGGGAACTTAGGAGGTCAACTGTGAAAGCACCTGTGTCTTGGATGGCGAAGAATCACGTCGCCGCCAATCTGCTGATGGGCTTCATCATGTTGAGCGGCCTGTTTGCCATGATGCAGACCAAGAAAGAGACCTTCCCCGAGATGTCGCTCGATCAGGTGCAAATCCAAGTGCCCTATCTGGGCGCGACCCCGGCCGAGGTTGAAGACGCCGTCTGCAAGCGCATTGAGGAACGGGTGCGCGGCCTAGAAGGGGTGCGCCGCGTGCGCTCTACGGCCGCTGAGGGCATGGGCGTAGTCAGCATCGAGCTAGAGCGCGGTGCCGACATGGACAAGCTCCTCGACGACATCAAAAACGAGATCGATCGCATCGACACCTTCCCCGCCGAGATCGAAGAGCCGGTCATCAAGGAGTTGACTCGCCGCAATCAAGCCATCGACGTGGTTCTCTACGGCAATGTCGAGGAGAAGGCCCTCAAAGTCGCCGCCGAGCTAGTGCGCGACGACCTGCGCAGCAGTGGCGTTATTTCGCAGGTCGAGCTCAAGGGCGTGCGCGTCGATGAGATTGCCATCGAAGTCTCCGAAGAGGCTCTGCGCCGCTACGGCCTAACCTTTGCGCAGGTCGCCGATGCGGTCCGCCGCACGAGCATTGACCTGCCCGCCGGCAGTGTCGAGAGCGAGGATGGCGCGATATTGCTCCGCACGCAGGGGCTGATGCGCGTGGGACGCGAATACGAAGAGGTCGTCGTCCTCACCCGCCCCGACGGCACAGCCCTCAAGCTCAAAGACGTTGCCACGGTCGTCGATGGCTTTGAGGATACGGATCTCGTCTCGCGCTTCAACGGCCAGCCAGCGGCCGTGGTGCAGGTCTTTCGCATTGGCGACCAGAACGCCCTCGACATTTCCGCCTATGTCCACCAGTACATCGAGGACAAACGCTCAACCCTGCCAGCGGGGATCGACATTGGCTACGCGCGCGACGACGCGCGCATCCTGCGCAGCCGCATCGATTTGCTGATCCGCAACGCCTGCCTCGGTCTGGTGTTGGTCTTCATCTGTCTGAGCCTCTTCCTCGACTTGCGCTTGGCCTTCTGGGTGATGATGGGCATCCCCATCAGCTTTTTGGGGGCCTTCGTGCTGATGCAGCCTTTCGACGCCTCGATCAACATGCTTTCGCTGTTCGCCTTTATCGTGGCCTTGGGCATCGTCGTGGACGACGCGATCATCGTCGGCGAAAATATCTTTTCCCACCGAGTGCAGGGGAAATCCTTCGGCCGTGCCGCTATCGATGGCGCGCTCGAAGTGAGCACGCCGGTCCTGTTCGCGGTGATGACCTCGATTGCGGCCTTTATGCCGCTGTTTTTCGTCGAGGGCATGATGGGTAAGTTCATGTCGGTCATCCCGGTAATCGTGATCTCCGTACTGCTGCTGTCGCTGATTGAGAGCCTGTTCATTCTGCCGGCGCACCTGTCTTCTAAGGGGGACGGGCCACTCAGCCGCTTGTTTCGCCGGGTTTTCATACGTCCGCTCGATTGGCACGCTCGAGTCGTAGTCCTCTTTGATCGCGGCCTCAAATACGTCATCCGCAACGCCTATCAGCCCACGCTGCGCTTGGCGCTGGCCCATCCGATTTCCAGCACCGCCCTAGCTTTATCGCTGATGCTATGTACCGCCGGACTGGTCGTCGGTGGTCATATCAAGTTTGTATTTATGCCCGAGATCGGGGCCGATTGGGTGACGATATCGGTCAACATGCCCCAGAGTACCACGGCGACCCAAACCGCCAAGGTCGTGCGACACATCGAAGAAAAGGCCATCGTCCTGCGCGACCAGATCGACGCCGAGCGCGAGGGCGGGGATTCAATCTACCGCAATTTTTTCACTTACATCGGCGACCAACCCTCGGCCCGGCGTTCTTCCTTTGCCAGCACTCCAAGTGCTGGTGGCCAAGGCCATCTAGCCGAAGTTACCATCGAACTCTTACCTTCCGAGGAGCGCGATCTCGACAGCGCGGAGATTGAGGCGCGGCTGCGCCAACTAGTCGGCGAGGTACCCGGCCCCGAATCCATTGTTTTTTTCTCGTCGCTGTTTTCCGCTGGCAATCCCATCGAGGTCGAGTTGGCCTCGGACAACTTCGACCAGCTCTTGTTGGCCGTTGATCGCCTCAAGGGCAAAATCGCCGAGTACGCCGGCACTGGCGATATCCAAGACAGCTTTGAGGAGGGCAAGCTGGAGATGAAACTCCGGCTCAAGCCCCAAGCCCGCACCCTCGGCCTCACGCTCGCCGATCTAGCCCGCCAGGTGCGCCAGGGCTTCTACGGCGACCAAGCGCTGAGATTCCAGCGCGGCTCGGACGATGTGCGGGTGATGGTGCGCTACCCCAAAGACGAGCGCCGGAACTTGGGCGATGTGCGTTCGATGCGCGTGCGCACGCCTGCGGGTGCCGAGGTGCCCTTTGCCGAGGTGGCTACCGTCACCATCGGCCACGCCTCTGCCTCCATCCAGCGCACCGATGGCCAGCGCGTCGTGCGGGTGAGTGCCTCTGTAGATGACCAAGTCGCCAATGCCGACGAAATCAACCGCGATCTCGAAGCGTCGTTCCTGCCCGCGCTGGTGCAGGAGTATCCCGGTCTCGGTCTGCGCTACCGCTTCGCCGGCGAGCAGCAGGAGCGGCAGGACTCGCTGATGAGCCTGCGCCTCAACTTCATCATCGCCCTTGCCGCCATCTACGTGTTGCTGGCCGTGCCGTTCAAATCGTACACGCAGCCCCTCGTCGTCATGAGCGCGATTCCCTTTGGCATCATTGGCGCGGTTTGGGGGCATCTGCTGATGGGCTTGGACTTGGCGCTTTTGAGCCTGTTTGGGATCGTCGCGCTCTCGGGCGTGGTGGTCAACGATTCGCTGGTGCTGCTGAGCTTGTACAATCAGATGCGGCGCGAGGGCTCATCGCACGAGGAAGCCCTAGTGTCAGCCGGGGCCGCGCGCTTCCGCCCGATTCTGCTGACCTCCCTGACGACCTTCTTTGGCCTGCTGCCGATGATCCTCGAAAAAAGCCTCCAGGCGCAGTTTTTGATTCCAATGGCCGTCAGCTTGGGCTTTGGCATCCTATTTGCCACCTTCATCATTTTGCTCGGCGTCCCGATAGGAATGCGTCTGTTGGTGGGCGTCCAAGAGTTTTGGGGACGGTTGAGCGAGAGTAAGACCGCCGAGGTCGCGCCGGTTACCGGGTCTTGAAGGGTTGTGGCGCGATTGAAGTGGGGTGGGCTTCTGCTGTGCCTGGTGGCCTGCGCGCCTGCTGACGAGTTTCCTTTCATCGACAAAGCTAGTGATTGGGGCATAGAGCGGTCCCACGTTGGCGGCGGCGCGGAAAAGCGCTATATCGTCGAGGCCAAAGGCGGTGGGGCCGCGCTCCTCGACGCGGATGGCGACGGCGATTTGGACATCTATTGGGTCAACGGAGAGGGTGGGGACAATGCCCTCTACCGCAACGACCGAGGTCGGGGCTTTGTCGATAGAGCGGTCGCAGCCGGTGCCACGGGGCGTGGCTGGGGCATGGGCGCGTTGAGTGCGGATTACGATGCCGACGGCGACGCCGACCTGTACATCACGTGCCTGCAAGAAAACATCCTCTATCGCAACGATGGATTAGAGCAATTCGCCGATGCCACGGCCCGCGCCGGGCTGGCGCTGCCGGTGTGGAGCACGGGCGCGGCCATGGGCGATGTGGATTTGGACGGCGACTTGGATTTATACGTGGCCAATTACGCGGATTTTGATTCGTCCGCGGTGCGGCCCTTGGGCACGCAGTGGAAGGGCCGGGACGTATTCATCGGCCCGCTGGGCTTGCCCGCGTTGCCGGACGCGCTCTACCGCAACGATGGCGCTGGTACTTTTGCCGAGGTGACGGCGGCTAGCGGCCTCGGGCAGCACGATCCGGGCTATGGGTTTGCCGTGCTGTTCATCGACAGCGACGACGACGGGGATTTGGACCTTTATGTCGCCAACGACTCGACGCCCAATTTTCTCTACCGCAACGATGGGACTGGCACTTTTGCCGAAGTGGGGCTACAGGCTAATGCCGCGCTGGGGGAAACGGGCTTGGCGCAGGCCGGCATGGGCGCGGCTTGGGGCGATTACGACAACGACGGCGACGGCGATTTGCTGGTCACCAACTTTGAGGACGACTACAATACGCTGTATCGCAACGCCGGAGGCGGCACGTTTGCGGATGTGAGCTTTGCCGCGGGCTTGGGCCGCATCAGCCTTCCCTACGTGGGATTCGGCGCGGTCTTTCTCGATTTTGACAACGATGCCGACCAAGACTTGTTCGTGGCCAACGGGCACGTGTATCCGCAGATCGAACGCCCCGGCAGCGGCGCGACCTACGCGCAAGCCAATCACTTGTTTGCCAATGACGCCGGCCGTTTTAGCCTCGTCGAACTGGGCGAGGATCGGGCGGTCAGTCGCGGCGTGGTGGCTGGGGATTTTGACGACGATGGCCGCGTGGACCTGTTCGTCACCAATCTCAACGGTCGGCCCTCTCTGCTGCACAACCAGACGGCCGCTGATCACCACTGGCTCGGCCTGCGTCTTGTGGGCGCGGGAAAAAATCGCGAGGCCATCGGCGCGAAGGTCGTATTGTGGAGCGGCGGCCAAAGGCAGCGGCGGGACGTGCTCTGCGGCGAAAGCTTCTTAGGCAGCGGCGACCGGCGCGTGCATTTTGGCTTGGGTGCGGTGGGCCGAGCGGATTCGCTGCACATTTATTGGCCGAGCGGCGCGCTGCAGCGACTGGCTGACTTGCCGATTGACGCGTATGTGAGGGTTGAGGAGGGGGGCTAGGAGCGGTTGCTGTGCGGCGCGCGGCGGCTATATTTGCAGACGCACATCCCCATAGCCGGAGGTTCAATTATGCAGAGTTACCCATATCCAGAATACGAGGGAGTGAGAAGCATTGTCTTGGGAATAATCGTCAGCATTCTGACGTGTGGGATTTACTATTTCTATTGGCAATACAAACAGATGGAAACGCTCAATGCGTGGCTGGGGCGGGAGGAGTACAACTTCTGGCTTTGGCTCGTACTCTATATCCTAACGTGCAGCATATTTGAGCTTTACTACGAATACAAGATGGCGAAGGGCATCAACGAGATTCAAGAGAACAATAATCTGCGCGAAAACAAAGACCTAGCGTTGATATGCGTCTTGGTTTCTATTTTTTCCCTCGGCTTGGCCGCTACTGCTATCCAGCAGTGGGAAGTCAACAAGTTCTACGGTGAAAGCGCCGACGATTAGTCCAGTTCACCTCGCGAGAATTTTCCTCGTTGGGCTGGCCCTCGTCGCTGCATTCGCGGCGTGGCTTAGCCCCGTGCTCGGGGCGGCGTGGCCGACCCTGTGTCCCTTCCGTTTCCTCACCCAGCTACCCTGCCCAGGCTGCGGCATGGGGCGCGCCTGCATAGCCCTTGCACAAGGCAACCTCACCGACGCTTGGCACTACCATCCCTTCGCGTTTTTCCTCGTCCCATTGGCCCTCGGCCTCGCGTGCTATCCGAGTCGGTTCGGCCGCGCTTGGCTCGCGCTGCCCCCGTCTCTCCGCAAGGGACTTGCTGGAAGTGTGCTGGCTCTCGTGCTGGCGCTATGGGGGTATCGCTTACTGCTCGTCTAGTGGCTCAGCGCCCAGACCGCGATATTGGCACCCATTTTGAGGGCGTCGAGTCGCTTGCTCTCCGGGTCGCTGTGGACGTCGGGATCCTCCCAGCCATCGCCTAGGTCTGCCTCATACGTGTACAGCACGGATAGGCGCTCGCCTGTGAAAAGCGCGAGGGCCTGCGGCCTTTTGCCGTCGTGTTCGTGGACTTTGGGCAGGCCCGCTGGCAACTCGAAGTGGCAATGGAACAGGGGGTGCTCGGGCGGCAGTTCCACCCATTCGGCCTTGGGGAAGACTTGGCGCATGGCGCGGCGGAAGCTCTCGTCCATGCCGTAGTTGTCGTCGGCGTGGAGAAAGCCGCCGCTTTCCAAGTAGTGCCGAAGCCGCACCGCCTCCTCAGCGGAAAAGGCCACATTGCCGTGCCCAGTCATGTAGATGTACGGATAGGAAAACAACTCCTCATCCATGATTTGCACGCGCGCCTCGGCTTCGGCCGCGTCGATTTGGGTGTGTTCCCTTAAGAAGCGGAGGAGGTTGGGTAGGGAAGAGGGGTCGCTGTACCAGTCGCCGCCGCCGCCGTATTGTAGCCGCGCAATGGTAAATAGGGGCTGGGCTGGGCCGTCCACCGCGAGGAGCGCAATGGCGAGCGCAACGCAGAGGCCACGCATGTCAGCGGCTGTTGATCACGGCGAATTTGCCGCGCACTGCGTTGCCGGTTTCAGCCTGCGCGACAAAGTAGTAAATACCCGATCCCACGAGAAAACCCGCCGCACTCTGGCCATTCCAAGTGACTGCGCCTTCGCCCGCCGCGCCGTCGAGCTGACGGATGAGTTCGCCCGCCGCGGTGAAAATGCGCACGCCAGCGCCCAGCGGTAGGTCGGCAAAGGTCAGGGATGCGCCGCGCACGCCGATGTGAAAGGGGTTGGGATACGCGTACGCTTGCGGCCCAGCAGCCGCTCCCGAGACGCCGAGTTGTAGGCGGCTCATTCCGGCGAGCGTGCCAATCCACAGCGCGTCGTTTTCCCGATCGAAGTACAGTGAGTTGACGCGGTTGTTGACGAGACCGTCGCTGGTGTCGAGCGCGAACTCGACTTGGCCCTCGGTGTCGATGCGGACCAAGCCGCCTTCAGTGCCGACCCAAATGCGCCCCCAGTCGTCTTCGGCCAGCGACGTGACCGCGGTGTTCGGCAGGCCGTTGTCGGCGTTGTACACCTTCCAGCTTTCGACAGCAAAATGCGCGTCAGGGCGCGAATACTCGCCGCGCACTGCATTGAGACCGTTGTTCGTGGCGACCCACACCCGCCCTGAGCGATCGACGTGGATGTCGATGACGGTATCGCTAGTCAGGCTTGGATACGCAGCCGTGTCGAAGGTGAAGCCGATTTCGTCGCCGGTCTCAAAAGGGGTGCCGCCGTCGTCTAAAAGGAAAAAGCCGTCGCTCGCCGTCCCGACCCACTTCAGGTCGTCGGGGCCAATGGCGATTTTGGTCATGTCCCGTCCCGCGGACATGCCGAAATCCAACTGACTGTTGAGTGTGGCCCGTTGGGGCGGCCATCCATCCATGACGACGAGCCCATTGCGGACGTTGGCGATCCACAGCAAGCCGTTGGCGTCGCGGTCGATGTCGCTGATGGCGACAAAGGTATTGCCGTCGATGCCTTCAAGGGCCGAGTTGTTGGCGTCGAGGTTCTGCCACTGGCCATTGGCGGCGCGTACGTCAATGCCCCGGCCCCAAGTGCCGACCCACAGCAGACCCTCGGCGTCGGTCTCTAAGGCCGAGACGATATTGGACGACAGATTGGTATTGGTGTTGTGGGTGGTCCAGCCGTCGCCGTCGAACTCGTACAGACCGAAAGCGAAAGCGCGTAGATTGTCCTTGGGCACGGAGGCGACCCACAGATGACCGTTGGGGGTCTGAGCCATGTCGAAGAAGAAGTTGCCGACCGGCTCGCGGGGCGGCGGCGGTTGGTCGATACCGAGGACGCGCAGGCCGCTCGCGCTGGCCACCCACAGGGGACCGTCGGTATCGGACAGGTCGGCGGCACTGCGGATGTGCGGTGCTCTGAGTGGTTGCCAATGATCGACGCCTTGGCGCTGGAACAAGAGGCCGTCGGTCGTTGCGCTGACGATGCTCCCCTCGAACAGGCCGAGGGCAACGCTGCTCGTAGAGTCATCGAGCTCGGGGCTGTCGAGCGCGGGATGCACTCGCCAGATGCCGTTTGAAGCCGCGACGAAGAGCGTGTCTTGATAGACTAGCATGTCGCGCACTTCGCCCCTTGTTAGCTCAAGCTCCCAACTGCTGGGATCTTGGAGATTGGGCTGGTCCAAATCCGCCCACACTAGGCCGTTGACGGTCCCGGCCCACAGACGATCGGCAAACACCTCAATGCTGGTCACCTCGGTGTCTTTGGCCAGACTTCCCAAGCGGCGATAGGTCTCCTTGACCTCCTCCTTGCTGATGACAAACGCACTGACGCCGCGCTCGCTGCCGACGTAGAGGATGTCCCCATGAGGCTCAAGGGCGTTGATGCGGAGGTTTTGGAAGTCGAGGAAGGGCGAGTCGAAGCGGTCTTCCTCGGGCCGATAGCGGCTCAAGCCTTGGGAGTGCGTACCAAACCACAGGTGGCCGTTGGCATCTACAGCTAGGCTCAAGATGAGGTTGCCCGGTAGGCCGTCGCGGCGGGTGAAACGCGCATAGGATTGGGTCTGCTGGTCGTAGCGCAGGACGCCGCCGCTGGTGCCGGCCCAGACTGCGTCTTGGTGGACGAGCACCCGATTGATTTGGCGCATGCTGGTATAGGCTTCAAATCGGTCGTCGGATAGCTGGGCACGGACGGGCAGGACCAGAAGCAGCAGTGGAGCAAGGCAGAGCAAAAGCATGGGGACGGCCTACATCATCGTTAAAGGGTCGATATTGATGGAAAAGTGGAGGGCGTGATCTTTGGCGGCCTCGCGCATGGCCGGCAGCGCGCTGAGGGCCGTTGCGCGCAAGTGGCGCGCCGAGGGGCCGCGCAGAAGGGCTTGCCAGCGGTAGTGACCGCGCAGCCGCGCCAGCGGTGCCGGTGCTGGCCCGAACACGAGTGTGTCTGCGTCGAGGCCCTGCCGCAGGGCATTTACGCCTTGTTGCGCCCCGGTTTCAACGGCTTGTTCACAGGGGCCGCGCCAGCGAAAAACGACAAGGCGGCCAAAAGGGGGAAACCCGGCCTGCTGCCGCTGAGCCAACTCGTCGTGGGCAAAGTCCGCGTAGTTTTGGTCTGCGGCCGCGCGCAGGGCTGCGTCGTCGGGCAGCAGCGTCTGGATGACGACCTCGCCAGCCGTGCGACCGCGACCCGAGCGGCCGGCGACTTGGGTCAGGAGCTGGAAGCTCCGCTCGGCCGCGCGGAAGTCGGGCAGGTGCATGCCGGTGTCGGCGGAAATCACGCCGACTAGCGTGACCTCGGGCAGGTCGAGTCCCTTGGCGATCATTTGGGTGCCGAGCAGCACGTCGGCCTCGCCGCTGCGGAAGCGTTCGACGAGCGCGTCGTGCGCGCCTTTCCAAGCGGTGGTGTCCACGTCCATGCGTATGACGCGGATGCCGGGAAATTGTTCCAAGAGGGCGCTTTCGACCCGTTGGGTCCCCACCCCGTCGAAGCGCAGTTCCGAGCTGCCGCAGGACGGGCAGATCCGAGGTGATGGAGCCGCGAAGTCGCAATAATGACAGCGGGTCTCAGAGGCCGAAGGTCGCCGGTGATAGGTCAGCGAGACTCGGCAACTGGGGCACTGGATCGGCTCACCACAGGCAGTACAGCTAATGAAGGGCGCAAAGCCACGGCGATTTTGCAACAGGATGATTTTTTCGCCGCGATCAAGGCGGTCCTGTATCTTGCGCCGCAAGTCGTGCGAGAAGATGGCTCGCTGCTGCCTTTGGAAAGGCTCCTTTTTCATATCGACGACCGTCACTTGCGGCAAGGGGCGGTCGTCGATGCGGCGGGGCAAAGTATGGAGGCGGTACTTGCCGGTGGCGGCATTCCAGTGCGATTCTAAGCTGGGCGTGGCTGAGCCGAGGACGACGACGGCGTTGCAGCGCTGCCCGCGCACTAAGGCGAGGTCGCGGGCGTTGTAGGTAAGGGGGTGGCTACTGTCTAGGTCTTCTTGCTTGTACGAGGTATCGTGCTCTTCGTCCACGACAATCAGCCCCAAATTTTCTACCGGTGCGAGGATGGCCGAGCGAGCGCCGATGAGCACGCGCTGCTCGCGGCGGCGCAAGCGCCGCCAAGTGTCGTAGCGCTCTCCGGTCGAGAGCTGGCTGTGGAGGACGGCGACTGCCTCGCCAAAGTGCTCCTTGAAGCGCCGCACCATCTGCCAAGCGAGGGCGATTTCTGGAACCAAGATGATCGCGCCGCGCCCTGCGGCCAACGCCTGCGCTGCGAGTTGGACGTACACGAGGGTCTTGCCCGAGCCGGTGACGCCTTGCAGTAGGGCTGGATAGAATTTCCGAGTGTCGAGCGCGGCCGACAGGGCGTCGAGTACCTGTTGCTGGTCGGTTGTAGGGACGAGGTCCGGCGGGGTACTGCTGGCGATGTGGGCGAGGGAATCGCGGACGACTTCCTCGGTAGTCGCCTCAAGCAGGCCACGGCCTTCGAGGGCCTTGAGCACGGCCGAGGAAAATCCCGCCGCGCTCAGTTCGCTGCGCACGGCCGTGGGGTGATCGAGCAAGTAGCGCAGACAGGCCGCTTGGCGCGGCGTGCGCTTTTCGATGTCGGCGATAGCGGTGTGCGCGGCCGCTTCGTCGTTTAGGAGGAAGCAGCGTTGGCTCAGGGCGCGGGGCCGCCGATCTTCGAGTACAGGCGCAATTTCAATGTGCCCGTTGCGGCGCAGAGTGCGCATCCCCTTCTCCAAGCCTCGGCTGCCGAGTCGGCGCTTGAGGGTGCTAACCTTGAGAGACCCGCTGCGATGGAGTTCGTCGAGGATCCTCGCCTCCATGCCCGTGTGGTGGCCAGTGGACGCGTCGCGCAATTGTACGAGGCGGTTGGAACTGAGTTTGACGCCTGGGGGCAAGGCGGCCATCAGCGCACTGCCGAGGGGTGCCATGTAGTAGGAAGCCATCCAGCGGCAGAGCGCAACGATCTCGGGACTGAGGAGCGAGGTGTCGAGGATTTGTTCGATAGGGCGGATCTTGCTTGGGGGGAGGTCTCCGAGTGTGGCTGGCCCCAAGACGATGCCGGTGAGCCGGCGCTGGACCACTGGCACCAACACCAAGGCCCCGGACCGCGCTTCAGCGGCGAGTTCAGCAGGTACGCCATAGGTCAACTCGCGCGCTACAGGTGGCGGCAGGGCGACCTCTACGTAGCCTTGGATCATGGTTGGGCGTCGGGAGCCTCTTCTGTGAGGGGCTGTAAATTCGATCCTAGCATTTGTATGCCGTCGGCTGTGGCGCGGAAGCGCAGCACTTGATTGGGGTCGCCAAGCTGGCCGCCACCGAGTAATTCGCCGTCCAACCAATAGCTTATGCCGTGGGGATTGGTCGAGAGTACGACAAAGTGATCGCGGGCTTCAAAGCGGCGGCGCTCACCGGGCGCTATTGTATCCTCAAAATTTTCTGCTGCGTCATCCCAGCGAATTTGCACCCAAGTGGAGTCGCGGGCCACTAGCTCGAGAACGACAAGGGCAGAGGCGGTTTGCGCAGTGGCCACGATCGCTGAGGTGTCTGCGGTAGCGAGTGCTTCAGAAGCTTCCGACTCGGTTGACGACTGGACGAGCAGGGGGTCGTTTAGGGCGACTGCCGGCTGGGATTCGGTCGGAGGGGGGATCGTTTGTGCCGGGGTGTCTGTTTGCGTTGGGGCGGCGGATTGGGCTGGGGCCGTTGGCGGCGCAGCTATCTTATCGCCGAAGAAGTAATACGCCACAGCGAGCAGGCAGCATACGCCTACTACCAAGCCGATGACGATCAACGGCGTCCGCGAGCTACGCTGGGGCTTGGGCTGCTCTAGTAAGACCGCAGAGCGTTGACGAGGTCGGGAGACTTGGCGTTGCTGTTGGTCGAAGCGGGACAGTAGCGGCTCGGGATCGAGGCCGAGGTATTCGGCATACTCTTTCAGGGCTAAGCGGACGAAGACCGGCTCAACCACATCGAACTGGTCGGTTTCTAGGCCTTGTAAGACGGAAAGACTAATGCCACTCTGTTCTTGGATTTCTTCGAGATCGAGGCCGCGCGCTTGGCGTGCGGCCGACAATTCTTCTCCAATGGTTTGTTGTTTTTCTTCGCTCATTTTGTGGCCTGATTGTTTAGGTCGCACCCCACTGCACTCAAAAGGACGCAAAGACGAGCTAAGGGCAGACCAACTACATTATAATAACAACCTGCGATGCGTTCAATAAAGCGCGCCCCTAACCCTTGGATGCCATAGCCACCAGCTTTGTCGAGGGGTTCGCCGCTGGCGACGTAAGCGGCGATGTCAGCAGCGGTCAAGGCTCGCATTTCCACTTGGGTGCAAACGACTTCCTGCAGAAGCTGATCGCCGCTTTGGATGGCTAGTCCGGTATAGACCTGATGGACCTTGCCCGAGAGGCGACCTAGCATGGAGGCGGCGTCGGCTGCATCGGCGGGTTTGCCCAATATCGCGCCATTGCTACAGACGATGGTGTCCGCCGCGATAATGATGGCGTCCGCTGAGACTGCGCCGGCCACAGCGCGTGCTTTGGCCACGGCCGATTCGAGTGCGTAGTCGGCCGGGATGGACGTTGCGGGCACCGGCTCTGCCACCGGACTGGGGACGACTGTAAAGGGCAGGGCGAGTTGGCGCAACAGATCGGCGCGTCGGGGCGAGGCCGAGCCGAGGATGAGTGGCTTCACGCTGGAGACTCCACCATTAAGGTGACTGGGCCGTCGTTGTGGATTTCGACCTGCATGTAAGCGCCGAAGACGCCGCGCTGGGGCGGCAAGCCTTGTTCGGTGAGCAGGTCGAGAAAGCGGTCGTACAGGCGCTCGGCAACCGGAGGTGGGGCGGCTTGGACGAAGCTGGGACGGCGGCCCTTGCGGCAGTCGCCGTACAGGGTAAACTGCGAGATGGCGAGCACGCCGCCGCCAACGTCGAGTACCGAGCGATTCATTTTGCCTTGGTCATCGGCGAAGATGCGCAGGTGAGCGCACTTTTCAGCGCAGAAGCGCAACGCTTGGTCGTCGTCGCTAGGGCCGAAGCCGACGAGCAGGACCAAACCCTGGCCAATTTGGCCGTGGAGCTCGCCATCGATGCGGACACTAGCGTGGCTGACGCGCTGGACGAGGACTTTCACGGGAGGACAAGCAGTAGGGATGTCGTTGGTATCTGGGAAAACTCACAAGAAAATAAGTCATAGAAATTTAAATGTACCCCCCATCGTACTACTGTCAACCATTCCTAGAAGCGCCGCTGGCCGCGCTCGAGTTTGAGTTGTGGAATGTCCTTTAACTGCACCTTAAAAAAGAACGCCTGGTTTTTGTGGAAGGTGCTCGGCTGCACGTTGAGGGTTGCAGTCCAGTCATGGAATCCCTTTTGCAGGGACAACAGCTCGGAAGTGATGCGCTCGGTGGCCAACAGCCGCGTCCCCGGGGCGCGCAGATTGTAGTCGAGCGAATAATTGCAATGCCAGCTCGCCAAGCTAAAGCCGGCCGCGGCCCGTACCCAAGAGCGGATGAAGCTAGGGGTCGTAGTCGTGGCGCGGCGGTGCGAGATGTAGTGGCTGAGTTGGAAGCGGCTACCGCGCCGGCGGGTGTCGATGTCGCGCATGAGGCCGCTTTCAAAGCCGAAGGACTCCCGGCCGTAGGGGCTGGAGCCGAAACTGCTTTGTCCGTAGGGGTTGAAGGAGCCGAAGCTGCTCGATCCGTAGGGGTTGGAGGTTCCGAAGCTACTCGATCCGTAGCGGCTGGAACCGTCAAAACTACTAGTCCGGCCGGTCTCCTCGCGCGACGCTGCCGACTGCCGCGACCAGCTAGCTGAGGTCCGCACTTCGAGTTGCCCACGGCGCGGTGCCAACAGGTGCAGTCGGTTTTGTTCGTCGTAGAATTCGTGGCGCAAGGTTAGCCGCGAATTTAGGTAGCGACCTGCTTCGACGCTCAGGGTCGTGCGCAGGTCGGATAGCTGGCGCTCCTTTTTCTCAAAGTCATAGGTCGTAGAAAAATTGAGCTGGACTAGGCGCACTTTGAGCTCTTCCTCGTCGCGCAAAATTTTGGCCCAGAAGGTGTTGCCGAGGCTCAAGTTCAGGGTCCGCCGGTGTTGGAGCCGGCTGCCGTCACCACCAAATCCGAAGACGCCGCCGGTGTCGGCGCGGGAGGCTTGGTAGTTGAACGAGATGCTGGGTTTGAGTACGTGGCGCAGGGCTTGGAGCGAGCCGATGGATGGGTTGAAAAGGCCGTAGAAGGTCTGGCTCAAGGCTGCACGGGTTGAGAAGCGGTCGTTGCGCCGACTGCGGGTTGCGCTTTCGCGCAGATCTTGGTCGCTCCAGTCTTGGTTGAGTGCCGGGCTGAGATTGAGCCAAGAGAAGGGGCGGTACTGTGCGCTGACGCGCCAGTTCATTCGAGCCCTAGTTTGGCTGGTCGTGTCCGTGCGGCTGCCGCGCTGGGTGTTGCGCAGGCTGGCGTTGCCGTCGTAGTAGATGCGGCTGTACCAGGGGAGGTTTTGGCGACTTTGGCCCGCTTGGCCCCAAATCGGCTTGCGGCTCTTGCGCAGGCTGAGCTCGGGCAGGACGGTGGAGAACGTCTCGGTGTCGAGGTTTTTGGTCTGGCTCGCTTTTAGGCTCAAGCTATTGCCCGAGCCGCGCCAGCGCCGGGAGTAGCTGAGGTTGGAGCGTAGGGTGCGGTTGAGGCGGTCTTGGAGGCTCGTGCTGTTGTCTTGGGCAAAGCTGTTGTTGCTCTGGAAGGTGCCGTCGGCCCGCAGGCTCGCGTCGCGGCCTAGCTCTTGGCTGTGCCTGAATTCCAGCCGCCAGTTGCGCGAGGCCGTGCGGCCATCTTGGCGGTTTTCAAACTGGGTTCTGACGTGGCCTCTGAATCGGTAGCGCGCGGAGTAGTTGAGGCGGGCGCGCCCTAGCCAGCCCGAGCGCTGCCGCAGGTCGGCTGCGAGGGATAGGTCCCAATAGTCGTTGGGCGCGAGATAGTAGCCCAAGTTGCGCAGCTCCCACTCGCTTTGCCGCGACCCAAATCTAGGGGAGCGTTGTCCAAAACTCGGCGTCAAAATTCCGGACTGGCGGTCTTCGCGCAGCGAGAATACGTAAAAGGGAATCCACAACAGCCGCCGCTCCTTGATGCGGAAATACACGGGTCGCGCCACGGCCATGTCGCCGGCTATGACCTTGATCCGCGGGCTGTAGAAGTCGAAGTGAGGGTGGTCGGCGTCGCAGGTGGTGTACGAGCCTTGGTGGACGTGGAACTCGGTGCTGCTGCGGGTCTGGATCAAGTGGCCGGCGTAAAATCCCTTGTCGCGGTGGATTTTGCCTTTGAGGATGGTTCCTTGCTCGGTGGAGAGGTTGTAGAGAATGCGCTCGCCGCGCAGCGTTTGGTCGCCTTGGCGCAACACCGGACGACCGACGACCCGCCCCAGCGAGTCGAGGGTTGCCCGCGCTTCGACTTGGTCAAGGTCGCGGCGGAAGACGATTTCGGCGGCCTCTAGCTCAGCGCCCTTGTGCGAGACGCGGGCCTGTCCCTGCAACAGGAGCGAGTCGCCGACCTCGTAGTAGCGCATATAGGTGGCTTGGTATGCAAAGCCTTGATCTTTGTCTTGGCGCTTGGCTTGGGTCAGCAGGGCGCGGGCCTCTTGCAGTTGGGTATCGGACGCCTCGCTGCCGCGCGCATGGGCGAGGGCGAGGCAGAGGATTAGCAGGCCGATCATGGCTGGCGCTGGCGGAACACTTCGTACAGGGCGATACCGGCGGCCACAGAGGCGTTGAGCGAGCCGATGGCCTCGCGCTGCATGGGGATGTGCAAGAGCAGGTCGCAGCGCTTTTGCACCATGCGCCGCAGCCCCTTGCCTTCGCTGCCGATGACTAGAGCGCAGGGCTGGGTAAAGTCTGCGGTCGGCAAAGGCTGTTCGCCTTGGGCGTCGAGTCCGGCGATAAAAAGCCCACAGGCCGCGGCTTTTTGCAGGGCTTTTTGCAAGTTGTCAACTCGGCAGACGGGCAGGTGTTGGGTTGCACCGGCGGCGGCTTTGAGTGCGGCTGGCGAGAGGCCGGCGGCTTCGCGGGCGGGTACGACTACGCTTTGCGCGCCGAGCGCGTGGGCGCTGCGGATGATGGCACCGAGGTTGTGGGGATCCTGTACTTGGTCGAGAAAGACGAGTAGGGCCGGGGCCGACAGGTGGGCGAGTACGTGGTCGAAGTCCGCGTACGTTGCGGCTGCCGCGTAGGCGACGACGCTTTGGTGGCGGGGGCCGGCGAGGTGGTCGAGTTGGGCCTTGTCGCGCAGGTCATAGGGGATGTGGGCCTGCCGCGCGCGGGTGAAAATTTCGTCGATGACCGGGCCGTGCGCGCCCTTGGCGATGAGCAGGCGGCGCAGGGGGCGCTCGGCGCGGAGGGCTTCAAGCACGGGGTGGCGACCCCAAATTAGGTCGTCGGGTGTTTGTTTATCGGACATGTGATGACTGAGTGCAGGTCTAACCAGACTAATTGTAGATGTTGAGACGTCTAATTGTAAGTTTAGGATTCGGCTAATTGAAAATTTAGAGGTAGGGGGCGGTTTGAAACCGCCCCCTACCCGGGTGCGTAACATCAGTGATTAAAAATACTCGATGTGCAGGTTAGATGGTAGGGATGCTGGCAGCAGCGACGCGACGGTACACTCTGGCAGCGCAGAGAAAATTGGACAGAACCTCACATTTTTAGCATACTATGTCCACTAATTGTGGACATTGATGTATATTATTGCGGTACAAAATGCTTGAAACGACCCCATTGCGGCAGCAGATTGCTCGAGATGTCTTCGATTACCAGCAGTTGGTCGCCTGTTTGTCCCAGTTTAGCAAGCCCCGCGACAAAATCCGCAGATTGTTGGCCAGCGGAGAAATCGTGCGCATTAGGAAGGGCTTGTACGCCTTTGGCGAGTCCCTCCGACGAGCACCTATCAGCCGGGAACTGCTGGCCAATCTGATCTATGGGCCTTCCTACATAAGCCTAGACTACGCACTGAGCTACCACGGGCTCATACCGGAACGCGTCGAGACAGTCACCTCGGTGACATTGGGGCGGTCGCGCACCTTCACTACGCCCTACGGAATGTTCTCCTACCGCCGCCTGAGTCAGAGCCGCTACGCCGTTGGGGGCCTGCTAGCAGAGCACGGCGATCTGTCCTTCCTGATCGCTTCTCCAGAAAAGGCACTGGCGGATAAGGTATGGGCCGACAAGCGCTTCGACGGGACTGGCTTGGCGGCCTATGGTTCGTATTTGCTGGATGACCTGCGGCTGGATCCCGCCCGATTGGCCGTCCTTGACCGCGATCGCCTTGAGGCGATAGCGAGAGCCTACGATTCGCGGAAGCTCTATCGGCTCATGCGCTACCTACAGACGCTAAGGGAGCAGAGCCATGCATGAGGCCATTCGTCCCATGCTCGACCGATACGCACCTGAGACGCGCGACGATTACGTCAATGCGCTGCGGGAGATACTACAGGAACTGGCGTTGCTCGGCCTCTGGCGCAGCAAGTTTTTCGAGCATGCCGCCTTCTACGGAGGCACGGCCCTGCGCGTACTCTACGGCCTAGATCGCTATTCCGAGGACATTGATTTCTCGTTGCTAGCACCCGACCCGGGATTTTCGCTTGGGCAATATGGCGAGTCCCTGTTGCGCGAGATCGGCAGTTTTGGTTTTAGCGTCGAGTTTGAGCACAGAGAGCCGACCCAGCAGACGGCTATTGAGTCGGCCTTTCTCAAGGCCCATACGTTCAAACAGTTGCTCGTCATCGAAGCAGACGCCGAACGGTTCCCCGACCTGCATCCCGGATCGGCTCTGCGGATCAAGCTCGAAGTGGACACCGATCCACCCGGCGGCTTTGAGACCGAGAGCCGCTATTTGCTGCAACCTATTCCGTTTGCGGTGCGCGTTTATAGCCTGCCCGATCTGTTCGCTGGTAAGCTACACGTCATTCTGTGCCGGAGGTGGCAGACGCGCGTCAAGGGGCGGGACTGGTACGATCTAGTCTGGTACGTTGGCCGTCATCCACGGGTGCGTCTGAGCCATCTAGAGGAGCGCATGAGGCAATCGGGCGATTATCGGGACGAGACGCCTTTGACGCGGGGTCGCCTCATGGAACTCTTGTGCCAAGCGGTTGACCAACTCGATGTTGGGCGCGCCCAAGACGATGTGGTCCGATTTGTGCGCGACCCGCGAACCATCGATTTTTGGTCGCGGGATTTCTTCCGCGAGGTCGTCCAACGCATTGAAATATGTTAGAAGCCGTCTGAACATTTTGGGGGTTGGTCCTTGGGAGCAGACGATCCCCACTGGATGTCACCTAAAGGCGCGGTGAAACCCGCTTGCGCGGGAATGACGGGTGTGTAACGTCAGGTAGGAGGTTGCTGATGGCGAGACGCAATCAGCACATCGTTCCGCACAGCGGCGGCCGGGCCGTTTGGGGTGTGGGTAGTCGGCACAGCGCTTGCACATTCAGGGACCACTACCGTTCTCCAGCTAGGCTAGCGAGTGCCGCTTTCAGAACCTGAAAACAAATCTTTGCGGTGTGTTCATCAGGTGTGAAGCCCGAAGTCATTTGCTCGTATGGATGGATATAGTTTCTGAAATCGCGAAGCCCATGGCTAAACTTTTTCACGTCAGGCTCTAGCAACTGAATATCACAAGCGGTATCAATCAACTGGGCAAGATTCCATTCGTTCAATGGTTTGACCTTTCCTTTACGCTTCGGGCTAGTAGGCGATCCATTGAATTTTTCGGGTTTTCGCTGCGCAACTCCCAGCAGCATTCCTTCAAGCACACTACCACACAGGAAAATGACGGAAAGGTATGCGCCGGCATCCAAGGCGACCTGCGCCTCTTGCAGGCGTGCATAAATAATGGAAGCCACTTGAGCCTCAACAGGAAGCTTATCGATATTGGGTATAGTGAACTCTTGTTCTAGAAAACTGTCCTCGCCGATAGCTGTGCTTGTGGTTTGTTTTCCAGCCAATTTCGAGATAATGTCTCGGCATTTTTTTAATACTTTTGAGTTGGGTTCAAGCGGAGTTAGTTCACAATTTGCTTCGTATAAATCCAGCATTTCAGAAAGAACTTTGGCTACGATTCTGTCAGACTCTTGCTCCCAAAAGGCCCTCATCTTATTGGCTTTCGAGGTCCCAAGGGTTTGATATTTTTGGTCATGAATATTTATTTTGTGACAAGCGAAGAACTGGCCAAAGGAACAGTTGCTAAGATTCAGGACGTAGCCCGTCTCCATATTCAAAATTTTTTCAAAGTAGCGTTTATCAATGTCGGTCAAACTACTCATGCGACGATCTCCATAATTCACTTGGCTCCGCATAGTCGGATTTTGCCGGAGATAGGTTTAGGCAACTCCGTATCGCGCCCCCCATCTTGCGCGGACGGGATCGAAATCGACGGATCACGACCGAATAGGGTGGATCTCTGTGCCGCCCCTCTCCGCGATGTTTCTCGATGTTCAGATTAATCTCCACTATGGTATCCGGATTCACTATTCCCCATACATCTCCATGATAAGGCGTCGGAAACCTAGCCGTTTTGCTCCAGCGTTGCGAATACCACTGTCGGGGTCAGTCAAACAAATCGGTGTGGGTTCCAGTTCGCACTAGAATGAGGAGGTCTTCCCGCTGGTCCCAGATCAACAGCCAGTCTGGTTCGATGTGACATTCCCAGCAAGGAGACCAGACACCTGCTAAACGATGCGGCCTATTCCGTGAGTCGAGGGACTGCTGTGCCAAGAGGCGTTCGACGATATTCCAGAGCTTATTGAGATCCTTGCCGCGTCTCTTAGCGCGTCTGAGGTCCTTTTCAAAGCGATTCGTAGTGAGCAGGCGCATGGATCACCCATGCTTGGTCTTGAGATCCTCAAGGTCGTCGTACTCGGCGAGCCTCTCTCCTGTGCGAGCTTGTCGCAGCGCTTCGATGGTCTCGGCATTGGGAATTCTCACTGCGAAAGGCAAACCTCGATGCAGGGTGACTTGTGTATAAAACAGCGTGATCGCCTCGGTTGCAGACAGCCCAAGTTCCGAGAAAACCGCTTCAGCTTGGGATTTCAACTCCGGTTCGACGCGGGCACGAATCATTTCGGTCTTGGCCATGGGTATATCTCCGTATTGCGATGATGCGGTGATAATGTACCACAAATGGGGAACAGGATCAAATCGTCCAGAGATACGGTCCTTGCCCTGCCTAACGAATCGCTTGGACCTTGAGATGAAGTCTTTATTTTTTACGATCCGTTGAAATTCCGCGCTTCAAGCTGCATAGAGCCGCGTCCTAGTCTCGTCAACGCGTTGCTGGAAGAAGGGATTCTTGATGGCCGAATCGACGACGAGATCCACCGGGTGTCCAAAGAGCAACTCCAGAGCCTCCAGCAGCCCGAAGTAAGCGTCGGAGTATTCTCCCGAGGGCAGCGTTTGGAATTCAACCAAGAAGTCCAAGTCGCTTTCGCGCCCATGGCGGTTCCCAGTGGCAGCCGAGCCGAACAAGTCAAGCCGGAGAACGCGGTAACGGATGCAGAGTTGCTGTAACTCGCCGACCCGTTCCTCGACAATGGGGATCATCGGATGCGCTCCTAGGGAAAACGGTCTTTTCCTCGCCTAACGAACGGCTTGGACCTTGAGTTGTAGTCCCTCTTGTTTCTGAAGGCAGCCGATGACCTCGAACAGGTTACGAGCTTGGGGGTTTCCGTTGGGGCCTAACATGCGCATCAGGCTCTTGGGGGATTTTGCGGTCAGCTCTCCGAGCTCTTGAAAGCCGATGGTGGCGTTGATGTAGTCGCGCAATATCGCCTTGCCGATGTCCACGTCGTCCGCGAGTAGGCACTCAATCCCTTCCTTAAGCAGTTCCTCGCGGAAAGTCGGGTCGCGCTCTATGCGCGCCTGAACCGTCTCTCTGAAGTTTCGTGTGAGGGACATAGTATCAAGCCTCCCGTCGCTTGCGTTGCTTGTATTCTCGCCCCCCTCATTCTCCATTCTTAATTTGCTCTTTCCACTCATTCAGCTTGAGCAACGCCTGAAGCGGCGTAATCTGGCTGAGGTCCATGTCCCGCAACTCCGCCACCCACGGCGCATCCGCAGGCGCGGGGAAGAGATTGAGCTGGGGCTGAGGGGCTGGTGGGGGCGCGTCCAGGCGGTGGATGTCCTTGGTGTCGATCTGGTCCTTTTCGAGGCGGGCGAGAATTTCTTGAGCGCGTGCTACTACTTGGCCCGGCATCCCGGCCATCTGTGCGACATTGATGCCGTAGCTTTGGTCGGCAGACCCTGGGGCTAGGCGGTGGAGGAACACCACGTGATCGCCTTCTTCGCGCACCTGCACGTTGAAGTTGACGACGCGCTCTAGGTGGCTTTCGAGTTCGGTCATCTCGTGGTAGTGCGTGGCAAAAAGAGTGCGCGGGTGAACTTCGCGGTGCTGGTGCAAGTATTCGACAATGGCCCAGGCAATGCTCAGGCCGTCGAAGGTGCTCGTGCCGCGGCCGAGCTCGTCGATGAGGAGCAGGCTGCGGCTGGTGGCGTTGTTGAGGATATTGGCGGCCTCGTGCATCTCCACCATGAAGGTGCTCTCGCCGCCGGCGAGGTTGTCGGACGCGCCCACGCGGGTGAAGATGCGATCGACCACGCCAATGGTGGCTTGGCGCGCGGGGACGAAGCTGCCCATCTGCGCCATCAGCGCGATGAGACCCACTTGGCGGATGATAGTGCTCTTGCCAGCCATATTCGGGCCGGTGATGAGCATGATCTGTGCGCCGTTGGCGTCGAGGCGCACATCGTTGGGCACGAAGCTGCCTGTGCGGAGTTGGCGCTCGACGACTGGGTGGCGGCCGTCGCGGATGTCGATTAGCTGGCCGTCGTCAACTTGGGGCCGGGTGTAGGATTCGCTCTCGGCGACTTCGGCGAGGGAATACAGCACGTCGATGCGCGCGATGGCGCGGGCGATTTGCTGGACTTGGGGCGTCCAGCGGGCGGCGCGGTCGCGCAGGGCTAAGAACAGCTCGTTCTCCAGTTCTTTGAGGCGGTCCTCGGCCCCCAAGACTTTTTCCTCGTACTCCTTTAGCTCGGGCGTGATGAAGCGCTCGGCGTTGGCCAAGGTCTGTTTGCGATGGTACTCCTCGGGGGCTTTGTCGAGGTTGGCCTTGCTGATTTCGATGTAGTAGCCAAAGACTTGGTTGTAGCCGATCTTGAGCGAGGCAATGCCAGTGCGCTCGCGCTCGGTGGCCTGCAAGCGAGCGATGTAGTCCTTGCCGCCGCGGGCGATCTGCCGCAACTGATCGACGTCTGGGTGATAGCCGTCGCGGATTAGGCCGCCGTCGGTCAGGGTCGCCGGGGGTGCGTCCACTAGGGCACCGAGGATCTCGGCGACTAACTCGCTGACGTCGGGTAGTCCCTTGGAGCATAGTTCCTGCAAGAGCGCGCTCTGCGCCGGGGATAGCGCGGTGCCAATGGCGGGCGCGAGGTCGAGCGAGCGGGCGAGGGCCACCATGTCGCGGGCGTTGGCCCGCAGACAGCAAATCCGCGCGATCAGCCGCTCTAGGTCGCCGACCTGCTCTAGGCATTGGCCGAGGGTGCGGCGGATTTCGCGCTGGTTTAGGAGTTCGTCAACGGCCTCTAAGCGGGCGCTGATTAAGGGCGGGGACTTGAGCGGCTGGGCGACCCATTGGCGCAACAGACGTGCGCCCATGGGGGTGCGGGTGCGGTCGAGGATTTCGAGTAAGGTGTTGGCGCGGCTTCCGTCTTGGCGATTGGCGAGCAGTTCTAGATTGCGCTGGGCCGTGGCGTCAATGAGGGCGAAGTGCTCGCGGTACTTGCGCTGGAGGCGGTTGATGTGCTCGACTGCACCGCGCTGGTTGTCGCGCAAATAGGCCACTGTCGCCCCACCGGCGCGGATGGCAGCTTCCATGTCGTCGCAGCCAAAGCCCTTCAGCGTCTGGACACGGAGCTGGCTGGTGAGGGTTTCGTACGCGGTATCCGCGGCGAAGTGCCAATCCGCGAGGCGGCTGAGCGCCACGCGCGGCAGGGCGTTTTGCAGGGTGGTGACCCACTGTTCGTCGGCTCCTTCGGCGATGAGCAACTCGGCCGGTCCCAAGCTCTCCAGCTCGTCGGCGAGATCGCTGGCGGGGATCTCGTCGAGCGAGAAGTCCCCGGTTGACAAATCGACGCTGGCCAGACCGACGCGGCCGGCGTGCGCGCAGAGGCCGACGAGGAAGTTGTTGCGCTGTTGGTCGAGCATGGAGTCGGCGAGCGCAGTGCCCGGGGAGACGACCTCGACTACGTCGCGTTTGACAACGCCTTTGGCCTTTTTGGGATCTTCGACCTGCTCGCAGATGGCGACCTTGCGCCCGAGCTGGATGAGTTTGGCCAGATAGCCTTCCATGGCGTGGTGGGGCACGCCGGCGAGGGGTAGGTCGCCGGATTTGCCGGCAGGGCGCGAGGTCAGGGTGAGGCCCAGCAGGCGCGCGGCCTCTTTGGCGTCGTCGCAGAACATCTCGTAGAAGTCGCCCATGCGGAAGAAGAGAATCGCGTCGGGGTGCTGACGCTTAAAGTGCATGTACTGCTCCATCGCCGGCGTGAGTTTGGTTCTCGGTGGCATAGTTTGGGTGGGTTAGGGATTGGGGTGGGCAAAAATAAAAACGCGGTGGAACGATTGTTCGTCCCACCGCGCTTGGTTGTTGCTGCGGGGCTTACGACTTGTCTTGCTCGGCGTCTTGCTCGGCGTCTTGCTCGGCACCTTGCTCGGCACCTTGCTCGGCACCTTGCTCGTCGTGGATGTCTCCCCAGCTCTCCATCTCGTCGTCCTTGTCGGCCGTGGTCTCCTCGGCGGCGACCTCTTGGACGGGATGCTCGGCTAAGTAGGCTTCGTACTCGGCTTGATCCTTGTCCTTAAAGTACTCGCGCACGCTGAGAACGATCTTTTTCTGATTCTTATCGAATTCGATGACCTCCAGCGGAAGCTCATGCCCTTCGGCAAAGCTCTGGCGCGGAGTTTGCAACCCGTCGATAGCCAACTGCGACAGCGGCACGAACCCATCGACTTCGTCGACGAGCGAGACGACGATGCCGCGCTCGAGGATCCGCGAGATCGTACCTCGCACCTCGACGCCTACTGCGTACTGCTCGGCGAAGCGAGGCCAGGGGTTTTCAAAGGCATCCTTGTGGCTGAGCGAGATGCGACGGCGCTTGATGTCGATTTCGGAGACAACTACGGGGATTACGTCGCCCTTTTTGAACATTTCGCTGGCTTGGCGAATGCGCTTAGTCCAAGACATATCCGAAATGTGCACTAGCCCGTCGATGTTGTCCTCGATCTCGATAAAGGCCCCAAAGTTGGTCAGGCTGCATACCGTGCCCTCGATCTTGGTGCCGGGGGGGTACTTGGCGTCGAGGGTATCCCACGGATCGTCCTCGGTTTGCTTCATGCCGAGCGAGATCTTCTGGTTCTCGCTGTCGATCTTGAGCACCTTCACCTCGACGATGTCGCCGATGTCGACCAGCTTGGAGGGATGGCGCACGTGCTGGGTCCAGGACATCTCGGAGATGTGGACTAGGCCCTCGATGCCCTCTTCTAGCTCGACGAAAGCACCGTAGTCGGTGATGGAGACCACCTTGCCGCGCACTTGGCTCTCAATCGGGTACTTCTTCTCGATGTTTTCCCACGGATGAGCCGTTAGCTGCTTAAGCCCCAAGGAGATGCGCTCGCGTTTGCGGTCGTAGCTGAGCACCTTGACCTTGATGCGGTCGCCAATGGAGACCAACTCCGAAGGGTGGTTGACGCGTCCCCACGACATGTCGGTAATGTGGAGAAGGCCATCGACGCCGCCCAAGTCGATGAAGGCACCGAAGTCGGTGATGTTCTTGACGACACCCTCGCGGATCTGGCCTTCCTCCAACACCTTGACGATCTCCTCGCGCATCCGCGCCCGCTCTTCCTCTAGCACAGCGCGGCGCGAGACGACGATGTTGCGCCGCGCCTTGTTGAGCTTGATGATTTTGAAGGGGAACTCGTGGCCGATGAACTGGTCGAAGTTCTTGACCTGGCGGATGTCGATCTGCGAGCCGGGCAGAAAGGCCTCGACGCCAAATAGATTGACGACAATGCCGCCCTTGATGCGGCGCATCAGCCGGCCCTCGACGGTGTTGCCGGTGTCGTGAGCATCCTTGATCAAATCCCAGACCCGCATGAAGTCGGCCTTCTGCTTGGAAAGCACGACTTGGCCCTCTTGATCTTCGACATTCTCCAAGAAGACCTCGATTTCTTGGCCTTTTTCAATGGACTCTGGGTCGGAAAACTCCTTGATCGGCACCGCGCCTTCGGACTTGAAGCCGATATCGACCATTACTTCGCTAGGGCCGATGGAGACGACCATGCCCTTGACGATCTGGCCCTCTTTGATGCCGGAGATACTTTCCTCGTAGAGGGCCATCAGTTCGTCGAATTGGGCTTGATCGTACTCGGGCTTTTCCAGCTCTTCGACGCTGACGTTGCCGTACACAGGAGCTTCTTGTTGCTCTTCTGTTGCTTCCTGCTGCTCTGCTGTTACTGTGGTTTCCTCAGTCATGTTGCGCAGATCCTCAAAAAGGTTAAGACGAAGCGCGCACTTCGCCTGGTGTGATACTGGCGCGGCCTTTCCGCGCCAGCGTTAGGCACCGCGTTGGCGAGCCAATGCGACGACGCAATCTACTTGGTCTTCCAAAGTCATGCGAGTCGTGTCGATTTCGACGATCTCGGCCACTGCGCTCGTACCTCCGTAGTCGCGTTCGGCGTCTTGCCGGTCTCGAGTTTGAATGTCGGACCGGACCTGTTCCAATGTGATGCATACTCCTTTAGCAGTCAATTCCCGGTGCCGCCGCCGGGCGCGCTCATTGAGGTCGGCCACCAGGGCGATTTTTAGCTCGGCGTCGGGGAAGACCACCGCAGCTATGTCTCGTCCTTCGGCGACTACGCCACCCCCCCGGCCCAATCGCTGCTGCTGGGCGACTAGAGAGTGGCGCACCAAAGGCACGTCTGCGTACGCACCTGCCCGGCGGGTGATCTCGGGCTGGCGAATGGCTTCGCTTATGTCCTGTCCATCGAGCAGGACGCGCCCCCGGCCAGAGTCCAAATCTATAGTCGAGGTCGCCAATAGGTCCTCCAGTGCGTCCTCGTCTTCAGGTTCTACCCCACGGCAGGTCGCCGCTAAGGCTACGGCTCGGTACATGGCTCCAGTGTCGAGGTGGCGATAACCCAGCCGCTCGGCCACCCGCCGGGCTGTGGTCGTCTTGCCGGTGCCGATGGTGCCGTCGATGGCGATGACTAGCCCGCGTCGCTTCACAAACCGACCTCGGCTTTGAGACGACGAACTTCCCCAAGGCTGAGACGGCGGTGCTGGCCTGCGGCGAGCGGCCCGAGGGTCAGCCCGGCAAATTCGACCCGCGTCAATTGCCGCACCGGATAGCCGACGGCGCGGAGCATGCGGCGCACTTGGCGCTTGCGTCCCTCGTGAATGCAAAGGCTCAGCCGTGCCCGCTTATGCCAACCGCTGCTCCAGCGCTCCTCGACTTGGACCTGAGCCGGTGCTGTAGGCCCGTCGCCGAGCGCTATGCCTTCGCGTAGCCGGTCGAGCTGGTCCTCGTGCGGATCGCCGCTGACGACGGCCTCGTAGCGCTTGGTGACGACAAAGCGTGGGTGCAGTAGTCGGTGGCCGAGGGCACCATCGTCAGTCAGCAGCAAAAGCCCAGTGGTGTCGAGATCGAGACGACCTACGGGCACGGTGCCTGGGTGGAGGTCGGGCAAGAGATCGAAGACCGTGGGCCGGTCGCGTGGGTCGCTACGAGTGACCAGATACCCAGCCGGTTTATGCAAAAGTACGTATTCGTACTGGCCGGGCAAGGCGACGACCCGACCGCGGCACTCGACTCGGTCGGTACTCACTGCGACTACTCGGCCCGGCTCGGAGACGATCTCGCCGTTGACGCACACGGCACCACTTTGTATCAGCGCATCGCTGTGGCGGCGCGAAGCCACACCGCAGCGAGCCAAGAAGCGATTGAGGCGCATTTGCGGCTCAGGAGCGTTCACCTTCGCCCTCTTCCTCCGCCTGCTTTTGTAACTCGTCTAGCTCGGAGGCGAGTTGGCGAGCTGCGGTCGGCGGCTGACCCTCGGCGAGTAGCTCTTCTAATTCCTTGGGCTTGGGCAACTCGCCCAGTCCCCGCAGCCCAAAGTGGACCAAAAATTCTCGGGTCGTGCCAAAGAGCATGGGTTTGCCAATGCCGTCGGAGCGGCCAGCGAGGCGGACCATGTTGAGTTCCATCAGCGTTTGCAACACACTGGCCGAGCTAACGCCGCGGATGTTGTCGATCTCAACGCGGGTGACCGGCTGCCTGAAGGCGACGATGGCGAGGACTTCGAGACCCGCCGGCGAAAGGCGCACTTGACGCGAGGTCTTGTGGTACTTGCGCAACCAAGGGGCGCATTCTTGGCGCGAGGCGAGTTGGTAGCCGCCGGCCAATTCGACGACTTCGATCCCGTGTCCGGCCGCTTCGTACTGGGCGTTGAGCGCGTCGATGGCCTCGCGGATATCGCGGCCGTTGTACCCGGCGAGCAGATCGACGAGGCGACCCGGGGTCACCGGCTCGGTTGCCGTCAGCAGGATGGCCTCAATGATCGCCCGAGCCTGCGCAGGGTCGACGTCGCGCGAGGCTGCTGTGGGTTCATGGCTCACGGGTCTGAATAGTCCCCGCAGTCGGTTGAAGTGGCGATTGCTCGATCCAGATCTCGTCGAAGGGACACGCCTGCTGAACGCGGACGCGCTGCAACTTGAGTAGCTCTAGAACCCCGACAAAAGTGGCGATTAGGGTTTGGCGGTCGCGGCCTTGGAGCAGGTCCATGAAGCTGATGCGCGAACGGCGCTCGAGTACCGCCAACAGATGGTCGATGCGCTCGGCGACCGAGACTTCTTCTTCGGCTATTTGGTGTACTAGGTTTTCGGGCACGGTGTCGAGCACGTGCTTGTACACAGCCAATAGGTCGAAGAGCGATACGGGCCGGAGCTGGGCCGACTCCTCAACGCTGTCATCAGGGCCTTGGCGGCGCAGGTACACGTCGCGCCGCTCGTCTTTGCGCACGCCTAGCCAGTCGGCGATGTCCTTAAACTGCTGGTACTCTAGGAGGCGGCGGACCAACTCGGCCTTTGGATCTTCCTCGCCGTCGCCCTCGCCGTCGAGGCCGAGTTCCTCGCGGGGCAGCATCATCTGCGACTTGATTCGCAGCAGGGTGGCCGCCATGAGGATAAAATCGCTGGCCTGTTCGATGTCGAGTTGGTGGATGTGTTGCAAGAAACCTAGATACTGAGTAGTGATGTGGGCTATGGGAATGTCGTAGATGTCTAGCTCGTCTTTGCGTATCAGATAGAGCAACAAGTCCATCGGACCTTCAAAGACGTCGAGCTTGACTTCGTAAAGAGCAGCTTCTTCTTGTTCGATCTCGTCGCGTTCCATGAAAGCGCCTGCCTCAGTCAATAAAAAGATACGGTTTCCAGCGCTGATCGTCGATACCGACGAAGTTGCGGATGAAGCTCACGTTGTTGGGGCGCTTGGGTTTGGTGCGCAGCACGAAGCCGACCTGCTCGGGCAGAAGTTCGCCTTTCTTATTGTTGCACAAGGTGCAGGCGCAGACGAGATTTTCCCAAGTCCCTTGGCCTCCTTTGGTGCGCGGCACGATGTGATCGACCGTCAGTTTGCCGTCTTTGCTACCGCAGTACTGGCACTGGTGTTTGTCTCGCTTGAGGATATTGCGCTTGGAAAGCACGACCCGCCGACGCGGCGCGCGGATGTAGCGCTCGAGGCGGACGACGCTGGGCACCGGAAAGTCTTGGGAGACCGAATGGACAACCTCGCTCATCTTCTCGACGGCTTCGGCCTTGCCGCGCAAAATCAGCAGCAAAGCCCGGCGTACGCTACATACGCTTAGAGGCTCGTAGTTTTGATTGAGGACTAGTACGGTTCTTTCCAGCAAGGATCTATCCACGGTGTAGAACTGACTAAATAACTAAATTTAAAGCTACTTTTGGCGTGTTCCAACCCTAGGATTGGAGTTATTAAGCTTCACCCTCCTACGGCAATGTTGCATCTCTTATAAAAAGCGCACTAACGATGAACAAGTGCAAGGTCAATGGTTGGCGAGCAGGTCGGCGTAATCTTGGGCGCTGAGCAAGTCCTCCAAGTCCGCAGAGTCGTCAATGCGGATCTTGAGTAGCCAACCACCGCCATAAGGATCTTCGTTGATCTGTTCGGCTCCTTCCGCGAGGTTGTCGTTGACCTCTAGGATCTCGCCGGAGACCGGGGCTATGAGGTCGGCGACGGTCTTAACCGCCTCGAGCGTGCCAAAGGTTTCGCTCCTTGCGATATGCTCGCCCACTTCGGGCAACTCGGCAAATACTATGTCTCCCAATTCGGTTTGCGCGAAATCCGTAATGCCAATGGTGGCGATGTCGCTTTCTAGTAGAAGCCATTCGTGGCTTTCTGAGTAAAGCAAGTGCTCGGGGATTTGAGTCTGGCTCATAAGCGCCTCTCGTGCTTGTTTAAGACGACCGCTACGCGTTGGCTACGTAGCTGGTGTCGAACTGCCCGGCGATAAAGTCGGGTTCGTTGAGTAGGGTTTGGTGAAAGGGCAGGGTGGTGGCCACACCTTCTATTGTGCATTCTCCTAAAACTCGACGCATCCGCGCCATGGCACCTTGGCGGTTTGGACCATAAGCGACGATTTTGGCCAGCAGGGAGTCGTAGTAAGGAGGAATCTCGTAGCCTTGGTAGATGTGGCTGTCGATGCGGACGCCGGGTCCGCCCGGCAGGTGGAGGGCCTCAATGACGCCCGAAGAGGGAATGAAGTTGCGCGCGGGATCCTCGGCGTTGATGCGGCATTCAATGGCGTGCCCTGTGAGTTGGACGTCCGCTTGGCCAAAACGCAGAGATTCGCCGGCTGCGATGCGAATTTGTTCCTCGACTAAGTCAATGCCCGTGACCATCTCGGTGACCGGGTGTTCGACCTGGATGCGGGTATTCATCTCCATGAAGTAGAAGTTTTGGTCTGAATCGACGAGGAACTCAATGGTGCCCGCGCTGTAGTAGCCGACGGCTGCCGCTCCGGCGAGGGCGGACTCGCCGAGCCTCTGGCGCAAGTCGGCATCAACAACTGGCGAGGGGCTTTCTTCCAAGAGCTTCTGGTGCCGTCGCTGGATGGAGCACTCGCGCTCGCCGAGATGGACGAGGTGTCCGTGCTGGTCGCCGAGGACTTGGATTTCGATGTGGCGGGCCTCTTCGATGGAGCGCTCCATGTACACGGCGTCGCTGGTAAAGGCGGTGCGTGCTTCGCGCCGTGCCATCTGCCAGGCTTCCTCTAATTCATCCATGGCGTGGACGATCCGCATCCCGCGCCCGCCGCCGCCAGCGGAGGCTTTGAGACGCAGCGGGAAGCCGATCTTTTCCGCCCATTGACGAGCGTCGTCTAGCGATTGGAGCGCGCCCTCGCTGCCCGGCACGACGGGCACGCCGGCCTCCTGCATGGTGTGGCGGGCGACGGCCTTGTCGCCCATTTTGCGAATGGCCGCGGTCGGCGGGCCGATGAACTGGAGGCCGCACTCGGCGCAGATTTCGGAGAAATCGGCGTTTTCGGCCAAAGGGCCGTAGCCGGGGTGGATTGCGTCGGCATTGGTCAGTTCGGCGGCGCTGATGATATTGGCGACGTTGCGGTAGCTGTCCTTGCCAGCGGCTGGCCCGACGCAGACATCCTCGTCGGCGAAAGACACGTGGAGGGAGCGGGTGTCAGCTTGGGAGTGAACAGCCACCGTCGCGATGCCCATATCTTGGCAGGCGCGGATGACGCGCAGCGCGATTTCGCCGCGGTCGGCGATGAGGATTTTCTCGAACACAGCCTCTTAGCTAGGGCGAATTTTGAACAGAGCTTGGTTGTATTCTACAGGCTGGCCATCGCCGACGAGGATCTCGACTACTTCGCCTTGGACATCTGCCGGAATCTCGTTCATGATCTTCATGGCCTCGATGATGCAGACGGTCTGGCCGCTTTCGATGCGATCTCCCTCGCTCACAAAGGGATCGGCTTCGGGCGAGGGGGAGCGATAAAACGTGCCAACCATGGGCGAGAGCACCTCGTGCAGGCCGTCATCGGTCTTTTCGGTGGGGGCTAGCTCAGTAGTGGGCGCAGTGGGTGCCGGCGCAATGGGCATGGGTGCAGCGGGTGCCACTGGGGAGGGCGCACGACTGCGGGTCAGGCGGATACGCGTGCCGTGCCAGAAGCTGTGTTGGACCTCTATTTCTTCTAGGTCGCTATCGCGAAAAAGCTCTAGCAGTTTGCGGAGCTTGCCTTCGTTCACAGGAGATGTCGTCCTTTCTCAAGCGCGCTCTACGTATTCGCCAGTGCGGGTATCGACCTTGAGCCGGTCGCCCTTATTGACAAAGAGCGGCACTTGCACCACGTAGCCGGTTTCTAAGGTTGCTGGCTTGACTGCGCCGGTGGCGGTGTCGCCCTTGACGCCCGGTTCAGTGTGGGTGACGACAAGAGAGACAAAGTTGGGTAGTTCGACGGAGACGACCTCTTCTCTCGCTACGAGGAGGAAGGCGTTCTCGCTTTCTTTGAGGAGGTTGCTGGCCGCGCCGACGATCTCTGCGGACACCGGGGTCTGATCGTAGGTATCCAAGTCCATGAAGTAATATAGCCCTTGGTCGGCATACAGGTATTGCATCTGGCGCTTTTCGAGCCGGATTTGCTCGACCTTGTCGCCCGAGCGGAAGGTGCGGTCGAGCACGGCACCCGTTTTGGTGTTTTTGAGCTTGGTGCGCACGAAGGCGCTGCCCTTGCCCGGTTTGACGTGCTGAAACTCGACGATGGAGAAGATCTCGCCGTCGAGGGACATGGTAAAGCCGTTTCTAAAATCCGTGGTGTCTGCCATATTGCTCCTGTTAGTGCGCGTTGCTGCTTTGTTCTAGCGAAGCCAGCTTGCTGCGGATGATGGTGTTGGTCGGCTCCTGTTCGAGGAGCTCGCGATAGGTTTCGATCGCCTTCTGAGTCAAGCCCTGAGTGGTGTAGATTTCGGCCAGCGTCATAGTGGCGATGCGCTTGCTTTTTGGTGCGCTCGGCTCGCTGTCGGCCAGCGGGGGTGGTTCTGCAGGTGCGGGTACCGGTTCGGGCCCTTTTTTTTCTTCTATCTCCTGCAAGAGGCGGAACAATTCGCTGTCATCGGTGTCGCCGTATAGAGCGTCGCGGTCTTCGTCTTCTGACGGCTGGGGTGGTGGTAGAGCTTGAGGCTGAGCGGCTTTGGCGTCTAGGGTCTGCGATGCTGCGCTGACGACAAGCTCTTCGGGTTCGGGTTCGGGCGTGGGGGCGTCTTGGTGGGTTTGGCCAGCGAAGCGGTTGATCCGCTTTGCTAGGGAGGCGTCGAAAGGGTCGAGGTACGCGGCTTGGCGCAGGCTTTGCAAGACCAGCGGCGCGACGCCGAGTTGCTCAAAGAGGTGGGCGAGGCGCTTGTACCCGCTGGGGTTTTCCGGGTCGAGCCGCAGGGCTTGCCCCATGGCCTCGCGCGCTTCTTCCAAGTCCCCCCGTTTCTCATAGCACTTGCTGAGGACGATAAAGCCAGTGGCGTAATCGGGAAAACTCGCACAGCCCTTTTGGCACAGCTCGAGGGCGCGCTCGGTGCGCCCGCGCTTGAGATAGCGGTCGGCGAGGCGAGCGAAGTGCGGGGAATCTGGATCGCGTCGGAATGCTTTTTCCAGTTTGGCTATGGAGTTGGCCATGGCGATAAGAATGGGAGGTGCTAAGGCGGTTGAAACGAGGGCTATTTTATGCTTTGAACTGCGAAATGTCAAGGATGGGGCAGGACGATGGGAAGGCGCGAATTGACGGCCAAAGGGGGTGCGGAAACTGGCGCGGCGGCGTGGTGCATGGCGATATTGATTAAATAACTAAAACAAGTTGATTGACCTCGGAAGAATTAATTATGAACGACCTATCCTTTGAGCACGTGTTGAGCAGCCAATACACAGTCTTTGATGGGCTGGCTGGGATGCACGTGGAAGACCTCTACCAAGACCGCCAGGGCTTTCTCTGGATCGCCACGGCCGACGGCGGCGTCAGCCGGTTCGACAGCGCTCGGTTTGATAACTTTGGCCTCAAAGATGGTCTGCCCAATCTGACGGTCATGGCCATCGCCGAGGAAGCGGACGGGCGGCTCTTGTTCGGTACGTTCGGCGGTGGGATTGCTGCCTACGACGGACGCGGTTTTCAGGTGTACACCACTGAGCACGGCCTGCCTTCCAACGAGATTTTGGGTCTGCAAGCCCAACCCGATGGCTCGATTCTGGTGCTGACGGGCGCGGGTGTGGCTTGGTTTGTCGAGGGGCACTTCATAAAGTGCATAACCGAAGTTGGCGGCCAACCGCTGGAGTGGGTGTACGATATGGCCACTGACGCGGGAGGCACTACTTGGTTTGCGACGTGGGGAGGCGCCCTCAGTTTGGATGGACAGCACATGGGTATCGGCGACCGGGTGAGCCAATGGCCTTGGAAGTTCGCCCAAGATCCCTCCGGCCATCTGTGGATTAGTCTCCATTACACGGGTACCGAAGTCTTGATCGGCTGCTACGACCCACAGGACCAACATCTTGAGTTCATTAACGTGGGCAAGGGCGATGAGGGGATGGTACAGCACGGGACGCGGCACGTGCGGGCTGACGAGAGGGGCTGGCTCTGGCTGACCCACCGCGGCGTGGTGGTACACGACGGGCAGGAGTGGTATCCTTTTTCTGCTTCCTTGCCAGATATTGACTTTTCGGCTACGCGGCTGACATACGAGGACCGCGAGGGCAATATCTGGATCGGGCTTTGGGGGGGCGGGCTAATTTTTTGCGATCCAGCTAGTATCCGGCGCTACACGGAAGCCGACGGCCTACCAGACCGCGAGATTCGCCACTTAGGCGAAGACCATGAGGGACGGATGTGGATTGGTACGATGGGGGGTATGGCCTGCATGGAAGAGGGGCAAATCTGCCCGGTCGAGACGGGGGAGATCGTCTCGGCGATAGTGGTGGATGGCCAAGGGCAAGTCTGGAGTGGTGGGAGTGCGGGCAAGGTGTACAAGTGGGAAGGCCAAACGCCACAAGCGATCGCAGTGGTCGCAGATCCCCATCCCGAAGAAATCGCTGGGCTATGCGAAGATGGGCAAGGGCGTATCTGGGTCGGCACGTCCGAGGGCCGCGTTGGCTGGATAGAGAAAAATCGCTTTATCCATCTTGATGAATGCAGTACCGCGCTGCAAGACCAAGGCGGGGTATTCTGGGTCGGAACGCTGCTGCGAGACCAAGACGGAGTATTGTGGCTCGGTTCAGTTGGATTAGTACCAGCACTCTACTGTTATGAGGATGGGCACCTGCGTCCGGCGGATATGGCCGAAGCAGAGTCCATCGCTTACGTCAACGTCTTGTGGGAACACCAGAACACCCTGTGGGTGGGTACGGCCAAGGGGCTTTTCGCCCTTGATCTCTCGTCGCGGAAGGTGCGTCGGTTTACTGCCGAGCAGTTTGGGTTGTCGGCCAATGGCATCTTGGCGCTGACGGCTGATTCGCAAGGCAATATCTGGATGGGCACCAGCGGCGGCGGCGTTCTCCGCTACGATGGCGCGACCTTCCAGAGCATCCGCTTGGGACCATCTGCCCTCGAAAACATGGTCGAAGCCGTCCTGTGCGACCGTCGCGGTGGGCTGTGGTTTGGCACGCGGGCGGGGCTGGTTGCCTACCAGCCGGGACACACATCGCCGCGCTTGGTCATCCGCGAGGTCATGGCCGGCACCCTCTTGACCGCCCCCGAAGCTGTATCCTGCCCCGAGAGCACGCCTGAAATTCGCATTCTCTTCCAAGGCATCAGCTTCCGCACTGGCGCGGGACAGATGCGCTACAGCCACCGGCTGTTAGGGCGCGACCCGACGGAACAATGGAGGGCGTTTGTGGTCGCTGATGAGGTCGTGTATAGCTCCCTGCCGGTGGGCGAGTATTGCTTTGAGGTGCGAACGATGGACCGCGATGGCCTGCTGTCCGAGGTCGCCAGCGTGGAGATTCAGATCCTCCCCGACGCCAAAACTGAACGCATCCATGCCCTTGAAAGCGTACTGCGAGCTACCGACCACGTCGTGCACAGCCAGAGTTGGGCTATGCGCCAAGTGATAGAGCAGACCGTGCGCGTCGCCGAGACGGCCATGACCGTGCTGGTGCTGGGCGAGACCGGCACGGGCAAGGGCTTACTAGCGCAGACCATCCACGAGACAAGCACTCGCCGCGAGCGGCCCTTCATCCAAGTCAATTGCGGGGCGCTGCCGACCGGGTTGGTTGAAAGCGAATTATTCGGCCACGAGAAAGGGGCCTTTACCGGGGCTGCTAGCCGTCAACTCGGCCGCTTTGAATTGGCCGATGGCGGCACGCTCTTTCTCGATGAGATCGGCGATTTGCCGTTGGAGTCTCAGCGGGTGCTGCTGCACATCTTGGAGGAGAATGCCCTGACCCGCGTCGGCGGCGAGCAACCTGTGCGCGTGGATGTGCGGGTCATTGCGGCGACCAACCGCGACTTGCGGCGAGCCATCCAAGAGGGCACGTTCCGCGAAGACCTGTTCTACCGCCTAAGCGTTTTCACGTTAGAGCTTCCACCGCTGCGGCAGCGGCAAGAGGATATCCCGGCTTTGGCAGTGCATTTTGTCGAGCGATATGCCCAGCACCTGCGGCGTCCGGTGCCGACGCTAGACGAGGGGGTGGTCGCGCACTTGCAGGGGTATGCTTGGCCGGGGAATGTGCGGGAGTTGGAGCATCTGATCCAACGTGCGGTCTTGCTGTGCAAGGACTGTGTCATTCGGGTGGATGATTTGTCGTTCCTGACGGTTGGACAACGAACCGGGGATACGGACGCAAAGAAGTCGTTTTCGCCGCTTGCCCAGCCCGCCGAAGGGGAGGAAGAAAAGCAACAACTCCTAGCAGCACTCCAAGCCGCCAACTGGATTATCTATGGCGATTGGGGGGCGGCCCGGCTGCTGGGCATGAACCCGGAACGGTTGCGCTCGCGGATGCGCAAGTACGGCCTGCGGAAACCGAAAAAGCCTGGCGCGGGAGCGTAGAGCACATATTTGACCGGGATTGAGCGCGGTTCTAATTCAAAAACAAAATCAAATTTGTAAGGCTCACGGCTTCCTGTCGCCGGGGATACAGGCTGGCCTCGGTCTATACGGAATCTCGTATAATTCATACGGAATCTCGTATAATTCATACGGAATCTCGTATGTTGTCTTGTGCTGATGGCGGGGTCACGCATCATATAAAGTTCCATACCATTGTTTTAAGTGTCATGTTTTTCAATCCTTTAGGGTGTCCTAAAGGATTTTTTTGTCAGTGGCCCAATCCTTGGCACAGAATGTGCCTATATCTTCTCAGCTACGCACCGCATGGTCCTCCTCAAACCTTGGAGAAAATCTGATGAACGTATATGTCGCAGCCATAGTGGCCTTGATCGCCCCCTTGAGCTTATGTCTAGCCCCAGCAAGCGCCCAAAGTCAGTCCCACGCCGTGATCATCACTGGCGAGGTCCACAACCCTCCGTCGCGGGAAATCGAGTTCCGCCACGAGCCGCTCCTTGCTCCCGGGCCGTCCCAACACCACATCGTCTTGGACGAGCAAAACCGCTTTGCCCTTCTCTTGAACATTCCCAAAGGAATTTTTGTCACCGGGCATTACAAAGGTGAGCACAGCATCCCTTTCTTTGTCGAACCCGGCGATAGCCTGCACGCGGTCGTGACCTTCGCTGAGGTGGCGGAGGCCGACTCTTCGGCGGCGACGGAATCCGACCATTCGCACAGTCATTCGCACAGTACAGTTTCCTCTTACTCCCTGACTTTTAGCGGCCGGGGAGCGGAAAATAATCGCTTCTTAGCCGAGTTCTGGCCTCAACATAGTGCCTTTGAACCAGACTATGCGCTGGAGCCCGAAGAGTTTGCACGCCAAGTCAAACAGCGGCGTCAGGATGAGTTTGTCTTGCTCGCCGAGGGACGCGAGCGATACGCACTTTCTCCAGGGTTCATCGACTGTATGACGGCCTTTTTCAACTACAAGTGGGCCGAGCAGATGACTGCCTATCCACTGCTTTCGTTTCGCAACGGCGTCCTAGCGCGCTCGGCCAGTGCCGACCCTGACAGAAGAAGAGCGGTTCCCCCGGACTACTACGACTCCCTACAAGAAATTCCCCTGATAGATGAGAAGGCTATCGGCGTGGGGGAGTATCTCAGGTTTCTGGTGAATACCCTAGCGTTGGAGGCAAAGTCGGACGGGTCATCACTTAGACTTTCCGATATGTATAAGCTGTCGGGATTGGGTCTGTCGGAGTCCGTCCGCACCCGACTCGACTCCATGCACGACGCGAACAGAGAGCTTAGATTATCACAGATGATCGATCTGTCGGGATTGGGTCTGTCGGAGAGCGCCCGATCCCAACTTGACTCCATGTACGCAGACCCCAGAGAGATCAAGATCAGTGTGTCCGAAAAGGCCGCTTGGTTGGGGTTAGAGTTATCACCCGCCACTCAAGCCCAACTCGACGCTTATGAGGAGCATAGTACAACCATCAGTGATACCGCGAAGATCGATACGACGGGCGGGCGTTTGACCTTCCATGTGCCCATGGCAAAAATTAACGAATGGTCCAACGAATGGTCCAAATACATGCACAATCGCCCGCTATCGACAAAGGTTGACTTGTCGAGTTTGAAGTTATCACTCGCCGCTCAAGCCCAACTCGACTCCATGTACCAAAATCGCAAACCACTCAAACTATCCCAAAGGATTGACTTCGCGGCCTTGGATCTATCGCCAGCCACCCAAGCCCAACTCGACTCCATCTTTGCCGGACCGAGTTTTCCTTTCTCCCCAGGGGCTGCAGAACGATACGACCTAGCCAAGCAAAAACTGGAAGGGCGGGTACTCTACTGGTTTCTCGCCGTAGAGTTGATGAATGGAATTAGGCATGGCCTTGAAGCCTATGTGGATGCTCGCTGGCAATCCTTTGTGGAGAGCAATCCCTTCCCCGAATACACCGAGGCCCTGCAAGCGGAAATGAACAAGACCCTAGTCCTACAACCTGGGCAACCCGCTCCCGATTTCACCCTCTCTGACCCCGATGGCCAACCCGTATCGCTGAGCCAGTTCAAGGGTAAGGTGGTCTTGATGGATTTTTGGGCGAGTTGGTGTAGCCCGTGCATCGGCGATTTGGAGACTCTCCGCAAGATCAAGGAACAAGTGGCTGCTCAGCCGGTCGTCTTCCTCAATGTCTCATTGGACGCGAATGAAGGAGCTTGGAAGCGGGCTATTGCCAAACACCAGATCCAAGGCGTCCACGTGCGCTCGGACAGCCAAGTAACGCAAGCTTATAATGTGTTCGTCATCCCTCGGTATTATCTGGTCGATCCCCAAGGGCTGATTGTGGAGGATCGTCTGAGGGTATCGGACGTTGATGAGGTTGTGGCGAAAATCGAGAAAAGTCTGTGAGGGAGACACCCGACCCTAAGGTTGGTCTATAATCAGCATGGTGCGCATCAACACATTGAATCGCTGCGGTCGGACCTTAACCATCGAACTCATGGGATATATCAATAAGACGGAGTTCGACATCTTGTATGAGTGCCTACAATCGCATGTCGAAGAGGGGGTAACGGAGGTCTGCATCGTGGCTAACGAAGTGCGGAGCCTCAATCCATTGCTTGGACGAGAGGCGACCCGTTTGGGACAACTGGGCCTGACGTTGCGCTTCCAGCAACTGGCTCCTTCCATACAGAGCACGTTAAAAAGCTGGGGTTTGGAGACGTGGATAGATGATTAGTGCGATGTGTTATTTGCTCGGCTTGGGTTAGGTTGCCCCATTGGTGGTCATACCAGCTAACAGTACACGCTCGGAGCGTTGGACTCCTCCGGTATGAAAGCCAGCCGCTCTACCTGATGGTGCGAGCCATCTCCGGGAATGCCGAAGGTGATTCGGACTATTCGCCAGCGAAGAGAAGGGGAGCGACCCCTCCACTAACATTATGGCTATGTACAACGAGGGAATCGGCATGCGAGTCCCTACGCAAGGTGCGATAAGAAGAAAATATATGATTTTTGCAAAAGATAAATAATTACCTGCTTTAATTTGTAACAATCAATAATTATAAGATGTAACTTTGCAAAATGGTGATTATATAAAAAGGACCATATATGGTCTAAAATATAAAAAGGGCCATATATGGTCCTTGATAAAAGCAGTTTAAAATCCTCTAATATATTTGATTCACTCTAATGGAAAACGAGATTGTGCATTTACCCAATGTGTTATATTTTTCCGAATACACTCAATCAATACCTGCTCAAAGGAGGAAGGAATATCATGTGGCCAATCGTTTTGCTGCTTGCGCTATCGACTGTCTCTTTCGCGGATGAGTACACGCCGGTTGACTGGATCACCTTAACCGAAGACGGCGGCATAAAAGCCCAAGTAGGAGCTCTAAGCCTTAGTACAGGCAATACAGAGTGTCTTGAGATCAAGGACGTTAAGTTAGGCATTGCTACGTATTCTGTTGTTATATCCAAGTGGCAGAAACGCGAAGGGGACGAATGGGCCGACGTGGACGGCACGGAACATGCTGGCCAAGTATGCGGATTTATGCCGAGTGAACCGGGCGAATATCGGCTAGTCATGGAAGTAGATGTTTCAGGTCTCAAGCAGAAATTGGCCAGTGGGAATACCTTGATAATAGATGGCGAACCTGAGACAGCCGTTGAAGCAACTACTTGGGGATTTATAAAAGCAAGAATGTAAAATCGCACCTGGAGGGTAATCCTTATTTTAGGGAATAGGGTATTTTTTTGTGATCAAGGCACTTAGCCGCATGGGCACCTGGAAGACCTATTCCATAGACGATGGTCTGCCATCGCTGCGCATTGAACACATCGCCGAGGACCGCGAAGGTTATATCTGGTTCGCCACCTGGGACAACGGGGTCTGCTGCTTTGACGGAGATGCGTTCCAGCATTTCACGACAAAGGACGGTCTTATTGACGACCAAGTCTTCTTTATTCAGCAAGATCGTCAGGAGCGGTTGTGGTTTGGGACCTCAAAGGGAGTCTGCTGGTATGACGGCGCAGATTTCCACCCTTTGGAGGACGACGGCATTGCAGATCGCCCCGTACATTTTATCTACGAGGATGGTCAGGGCCGTATCTGGTTCGGGGGCAGGGGTACCTTGGGGCATTACGACGGCACGGCGTTCCACGACCTGACTCCGCGCTACCGCCAGCAGTACCAGCAGCCTTCTTCTGCTAAGTGGATCTCCCTTTGTCGGGGCATTGCCGAAGACCCACAAGGCCACCTGTGGTTTGGCTTTAATCACCTCTTCCGCTACGATGGCACATCCTTCCACCGCTACGAAAAGGAAGAGGGGTTTCCCCGAGCCGAGGACAGTTATGCAGTGGGCCAGGACCCTACCGGCAAGGTGTGGATCGGTTGGATTGAGAAAGGCCGATTTCAGCTCTATGCCAATAGCACCTTACAGGCGGCTGTTGAGGTCGGTGCGAATCCTTGGTTGCGTTACACTATGTGCGACCGGGAAGGTCGGATGTGGTTTTGCACGTTGGGTGGCGTGTTCTACCAAGACGAGGACGGATTCAGCCGATTTACCGCGGCCGATGGCCTACCCCATTCCGCGGTCAAAGCCGTGTTCCACGACCGCGAGCATCAGTTTTGGTTTGCTACGTGGAACGGCGTCGGGCGGTACGATGCGCATAGTATCAACGTTTTCGGCCTTCATGCGAACGAATCTATAACCCCGCGCGAAATCTCGCAGATCACGCAAGACCGGCACGGTGATATATGGGTTGGGTATGCGTCCCCTTATCTCAACCGTGAGAGCAAAAAGTTCAAAAGCATCGCCCGCTTCGATGGCGAACACTTTACCTTCGTAGTTCCTGAAGGAGACTTTAATCTCGGCAACTGTTTCTCCATCTACGAGGACCTTGAGGGCCACCTGTGGTTTGGCGGTGGCAATGGTCTGTTCCGCTACGAAGAACAGAAGCTGAAGAAAAAGAGCATAGCGGCTGATTCAGACGCAGGGGGTATCAGCCGCATCACGCAAGACCGGGAAGGACGATTCATTTTCGGCTATTGGGAACACTACACCATAAGCACAAGAAGAGAGTTTTTGGCCAGCCCATTAAAAATTGTGTACCAACAGGGCGAGCCGTGCCAAACCATTTTTGCCGAGTACGATAAAAAGACACCTTGTAACCGCATTGGCACGGTACTTGCCACGCGCAACGGCGAAATCTATTTCCACTTAACCAGTAGAGATAGCCCCACGAGCGGCACCGGCTTCGCCCGCTGGCATTCGGAAGAGGGTCTTACATGGTATGGGGTTGAGGATGGACTGATCGACGACCATGTAAACGATCTGCTAGTAGACCGCCAAGACAACCTATGGATCGCTACGCGGGGCGGTATCAGTTGCTTTGACGGCAACTCCTTCCGCGCCTTCACCACCGAAGATGGCCTCCCGAGCAACCGCATCCACTGTTTGTTCGAGGATGCGCGAGGCCACCTCTGGATCGGCACCGACCAGGGTGTGGCTCTCTACGATGGTCGGCTTTTCCAGACCATCAAGTCACCTCATATCGGATCGGTTTGCCGCATCCTCGAAGATTGCGACGGCACCTTCTGGTTGGGCACGGTCGTAGGTTCCATCATACGCTACCGACCAAGGCAAACGCCGCCCTTGATTCGTCTCATCCGAGTCCCCACCGATCAGGTCTATGAGAACGCAGAGGACATCTGCTCCTCCACGGCGGGACAGCCGGTGGTCTTTGAATACAAGGGCCTGAGTTTTTCCACTCATCCCCGCGACATGCTCTATGTGTACCGCTTGCAGGGCTACGACGCCGACTGGTGTCCCGCGACCCGGGAGTTGCGGGCTTGTTATCAGAACCTGCTGCCGGGCGACTACACCTTTCAAGTCCGAGCCATAGACCGCGATCTCAATTACTCGGAGACGGCGCAAGTGCAGCTTGCGGTAGAATCGGGGGCCGCGTTCTATGGGGATAACCAATGGATCGGCCAGACTAAGGGCTTGGGCCAGTTTCAAACCAAACTCATGGAGGTGGCACCCACCGATCTGACCGTACTGATTCTAGGCGAAACAGGGGTGGGTAAGGGGTCGGCGGCGCGGGCATTACATGAGTTGAGTGCCTATGGCAACGGCCCTTTTATACAGGTCAACTGTGGGGCTTTATCTCAGGCGCTGATCGACCGTGAACTCTTTGGTCGCGAAAACGAGAGGGCTAAGACTGCTGTTAGCAAAGTAGGCAAGGTGGAACGGGCCAAAGACGGCACGCTCTTTTTGGATGAAGTCGGCGAGATGCCGTTGGAAACGCAGGACAAGATCCTGCGCTTGCTGGAAGAATGCACGTTTGAGCGGGTGGGCGGCACCCAGACGCGGACAGCGCAGACGCGCATTGTCGCCGCGACGAGCCGCGACTTGGAGAAGATGGTGCAGGCCGGAGTTTTTCGCGCGGAGTTGTATTCGCGCCTCCAGCTTTTTCCGCTTTACATCCCGCCCCTGCGCGAACACAAGGAGGACATCCCGGCTCTCGTCGAGTTTTTCAAGAATCGCATGGCAGCCTACTTAGATAGGGAACCTGTCTCCTTGAGTTCCGAGGTCATGGAGATGCTACAAGCCTATGATTGGCCGGGGAATGTGCGGGAACTGGAGCATTTTATACAGCGGGTAGTCATAGCGTGCAAGAGGTTTCAAATTGGCACGACCGATCTCATGCAGTGCGGTTTTGACATTGCAGACTCCACTCTTGGCCTTAAAGGAAGGGCTTTATCTGTTTCCCAAGGCCGCGAAATAATGCCACTGCTTGAATTTGAACGCCGCTATATTCTCGAAGTACTCAACGCTGTCAACTGGCGGGTCAAGGGCCCCAAAGGAGCGGCCGCTCTGCTGGGGGTGCCGCCTTCGACGCTGTATGGCAAAATGAGAAAGTTGGGTATTAAACGTTGAAGAAAGCCGGACATATCCAACAGCACATCGCCACGCTGTTGGGCGTATCGCCCTCGACGATTAGTCGCGAGATCCGGCGCATTCTACTCGATTTTAACAAGGGATTTTCGATATGCCAGGTGTCATGTCGTGGGAGGAAATGAACTGGCTTTTGCCTGATTTTGATGAGACTGGGTTGATTTATCACGGAAGTCGGCCCGAGAACCTCATTAGTATCTTCCAAAATGGGCTGATTCCCGGGTACAAAAGTCCAAGGGATGGTACTGAGACTATCTACAATGCGCACTACCGGCACCGGCCGAAGTCCATTCCTGACTGGGTGGATCCGCGGCAATGCATTTTCGGTTACATGAACAGGGCCAGGCAAGGAGGCTCTGACGGCATTGTGGATGGCAAAGTCAACGGAGTGACAATTGGCATTGAAGCGACCGCTCATGTACGTAGTCGGACTTGGACAGCCTGCTTTCTGTTTTCAGATATGGTGTACTGTCCAGAGGAGGGGGGGTACTTCGACACGCAGGAGAGAAAAACCTTTTTTACGGAGAAGATTGAGCCGATTTCCTGTGAAGCATACTGGAAGACCAGCCTCTCCTTCGACGAAAACTTGAAGATTCGCTGGGATCACCTGTTCACAATGCAGGAATATCATGAGCTATTGATCTGTATGGAGATCGATCCTGAGTTACTAAGTCTCCAAGGTTTCAGGGTGCGGGGGACCAATGGGATACGCGAGGTTCTCAGAAGTGACCTACTTGAGGTGTTTTTGAATGCCGAGGAGAAACTCCGGAACAACGCGGAGATCATGCAGGAACTGAAGGAAGTCTCCGAGTTCTGCGGGAGTTCCGTCAGCACCTAACGACACGGCTTGCGCTGTGGCCCATGTGCGCCTTGTCCTACGCCCAACCGCTGCGCGGTTCCTCCATAGAAAGGTACATAAAAAATTCTGGTATGAAAGCGAGCATTATTTACCGCCAAGAGAATACAACGAGGATATACTCAACTGGCTCCACGAACACCTTGATTAACCATGTGATCTTTGGAAAATGACCGCCAAGCCAATCATTGACGTTGACATTGTCATTGAGCCAAATGACCTTAAGATTTAGGAAGGCCGTGGAGGCAGACTGTGAGTTTTGCTACCTCGTCCGAGAGCTAGCATTCCGAGAGTACGCAGAAAGGGTGAGGGGTTGGGATGAAGAACGCGAAAGAGCCAACCACCGGACGCGGTTTGCGTCACAAGATTTTCAGGTAATTCAGTCAGAGGGGCTCGACGTTGGTATTCTTTCCGCGGAAACAACACCTGATGCCCTGAAGATTTTTCAGCTCTTCATTCTTCCAGAGCATCAAGGCAAGGGCATTGGGAGTAGTTGCATGGAACATCTGATCCAAGAGGCCACGCAGCTACGCATTCCTCTGCGGTTGCAGGTAATCAATGGCAATGACCGAGCGCTGTCATTCTACAAAAGGTATGGATTTCAGCACGTAGGAAAGACCAAGACTCACATTCAGTTGGAGAGACCTTCTTGAGGCAGGGCCTCACCTAGACCTTACCCTGCTGGCAAACCCTATAACATGTAACAGTGCGATAGGCAACTCACCATGATTGATGATTCCTATAGTTCGGGAGCGAAGCACTACGACGCGGCATATAGCGTCAAGGAAGATTTGGTGGACAGGAACTTCTACCTCAATCTAGCCAATGAGTATGGTGGACCGGTCCTCGAATTTGGTTGCGGCACTGGGAGAATTACCTTGCCGCTGGCGCGACAAGGTGTTGATGTCACAGGGTTAGATGCTTCTCATTCCATGCTGGAGGTCTTGCGCGCCAAGCTCGCCAAAGAAAGTGAAAGCGTAAGACGGAGAACGCGAGTTATAGAGGGAGATTTTCGCACCCATTATCTGGGCGATCAATTTTCCTTGGTAGTAATCCCATTCAGACCCATGCAGCACATGTACACTACGGAAGATCAACTGGCGGCCCTGCAAAACGCTAGGAGACACTTGGCCGATGGCGGTATCGTCGCGTTTGACGTATTCAATCCCAGTTTCGCCAAAATTCTAACAGGCATCGGTGAAGAATACTTGGACCTGGAGTGGCCCGCACAAGACGGGTCTGATCGGATGGTCCGACGGTACTTTGTAAAGGACGAGATTGACCTGATCAATCTGAATTTCTCGGGCAGGTTTATCTTTCGGTTGTGTGAGGGTGACAAAGTTCTGTCTGAGGAAGCACAGCCATTGAAGATGAGTTTCTATACGTATCCTCACCTTAAATTGCTTTTCTACGCCGCAGGTCTTGAAAGCGTAGGAGAATTTGGATCATTTGACCGAAGACCAATAGGGCCCGAAGCACCCGAAATGATATTCCTCCTGAAGCGTCGGCAATAGGTACGCACTGAGACGCAGAGGGAAAGAACGAGCCATGAAAACAAGTACTTTACTCGACCATTTCGTCTCTATGCTAAAAGCTAACCAGTGCCTGAAGTCCGCAAGACTAGAGCACGCAGTGCGAGCTGCCCCGCGCCAATGGTTCGTCGACCGGATGCACACACGCTCAAGGTACCTCCGTTTCATTAACGTAAACATATCTCGTCCCACGAAACACCAGCTCGAGCGCATCTACTCAGATGAGGCACTGCTCAGCCACCGAGATCCGCCGAGTTCCACATCACAGCCGTCGCTGGTGATGGACATGCTTGAGACGCTAGATATTCGTCCTAGAGCGCGAGTGCTCGAAATCGGTGCGGGCACCGGCTGGAACGCCGCGTTGATGGCTCACCTAGTGGAATCGTCTGGGTCCGTAGTCAGCATCGACAACCAGCCCGATGTAGCGCAAAGTGCACGGCGGCACATCAAGCGCGCTGGACTAAAGAACGTCCACGTAGTTACCGGCGACGGCGCCAACGGGTATCCAAAAGCAGCACCATACGACCGCCTGATCACCACCGTTAGCTGTCCAGATGTCTTCCCGGCCTGGCTGCAACAACTCAAGCCTAACGGCATCGCCGTAATCACATTGAGCGAGCTTCCCGGTGAAAGTTGGTGCCTGATGCTCAAACTGCGCAAAACGAAAACCCACCTGACCGGAGAGGTGGTTAGTCTGCCCGGATTCATGCTGTTTACGGGCCAGCATGGTAGCCCACCAACTGCGAGCCAGGCCCAGCAGCGCCTTGATGAGCACGCTGGGGCCAAGGTTCGGAAACACCGCGCCGTGTGGGCGATTTTGCCGGATCAGGGCGACATCATGATGCGGCGCGACTTGGCTTTTTTCGCCCACCTGGAAGGACTGCGCGTAGAGTCACTGGGAAACCGATTCGTCCTATCTGCACCTGACGCTAAGGGACTCTGCGTTCTCGATAACGCACATATCGATGTGATTGGTGGCACCGAGTGCTACAGTCTGTATGAGAAAATCCAGGATCGGTGGCTGCACCTAGGTGCTCCAAAGCGCCTGCAATACTGCGTGGAAGTGTGGCCGCCGGCCGTGAAGAAACGCCAGCCTCGCGATGGCTGGCTAACGAGCAGAGCGCACTGCCAGTTAATATTCCGACTCAAGTAGGGGGTCTCGCCATACAAAGAGATCAACCTATAGGCCAACGCTTATCCGGAGTTCAGTCATTTTCGCTAACTTCGATCTGATGACCACGGATAGTTTCCCTGACTGGTTGGAGTTAATTGCCGACTCTCTCAAACCCGCCAAGGTCATAGGTGTAGATCCTCTCCGGAAGTGGTCTCTTTCGCAAGTGTTCCGCTTAACATTGGACGATGAGGGCCGCACCCTAATCGCCAAGCGGGGGATTCCCACTAAAGGCCCTACCGAGTTGGAGATCTACCAAGAGTGTCTGATCCCTCTCGCCATAGATGCACCAACTGTCTTCGCAAGCTACGCGAGCGATGCTGAGTATATCCTGCTTATAGAGGATCTGAGAGGTACAGACCTCGAACAACAGCCGTCAAAGTCAACTTTTCTAGATGCGGCCCGCAAGCTCGCGGACATTCGGGCTTCTGCAGACAGGATCGGCAAGATCCGTGATTCTGATCTTCAAAGACATTTGCTGACCAAAGACCAACTCCTGCTCGACTTTGACTACGTGACTGAGTACGCAGGTTCAGAGTATCGGGAAATGGTTCATGCCTTGGGGGAATATATCAACTCATTCTCAAGACACTTGGATCGATTATACCAAGAGCTTCCCCTCACACTGAATCACAATGATTATCACGCCAAGAATCTTC
>JAPPEF010000351.1 GCA_028875335.1 Gemmatimonadota bacterium | reverse complement strand
CGGCAACTGACGTGTCCGTCGAATTCCGCACCCGCCGCCGCGTCGAGTGGGCCGATACCGATCAGGCTGGCATCGTCCACTTCGCGCGCTTCTTCGTCTTCATGGAAGCCGCTGAGCACGCCTTCTGGCGCAGCCTCGGCCTGAGCGTCCACAGCCAACGCGACGGCGACATCATTAGCTGGCCTCGCCTCACCGCCGAATGCGAGTACTTCCGCCCCGTCTCCTTTGAAGACGTCCTCGACATCCATGTACACCTCGAAAAGCAGGGTGAGAAGTCCCTCAGCTTTCGCTTCGACTTCCACTGCGGCGGCGAACAAATAGCCCAAGGGCGGCTCAAGGTCGCCTGCTGCGTCTGCAATCCAGGCGAGGCCATCCGCGCCATCCCCATCCCGGACTTTATCACGACTCGACTGAGCTCGCCGAAGTCCCGCAAACTGGCGGCGCACGACTCGACTGAGCTCGCCGAAGCCCCATGAACTCAGCCCCGGCCCTCGTCTCAACCGACGTCTGCAAGCACTTCGCCCTCGGTGACCAGACCGTCGAAGTGCTGCGCGGCGTTTCGCTGCGTGCCGAGGTGGGCCAGTCCCTGGCACTTATCGGTCCGTCCGGCTCGGGCAAGAGCACCTTGCTGCACCTGCTCGGCACCCTTGAACCTCCAACCTCCGGCCAAATCACCATCAGCGAGCAAGATCCACTAGCCCTCCCCGAACCGCAACTCGCCCGCTTCCGCAACCAGCACATCGGCTTCGTCTTCCAAAACCACCACCTGTTACCTCAGTACTCAGCCCTCGAAAATGCCCTAATCCCCACTCTAGCCTTTCCCCAAGCCGACCGGCGCGAGCGCGCCCGCGACCTTTTGACCGCCGTCGGTTTAGAAAAACGCCTGCACCACCGCCCCGCTGAACTGTCCGGCGGTGAGTGCCAGCGCGTGGCTGTCGCGCGCGCCTTGATTAACCAGCCCGGCCTCTTGCTCTGCGATGAGCCTACCGGCAGCCTCGACCGCCAGACGGCCACCACCGTCGCCGACCTACTCTTCACACTGCACCGCGCCGAGCAAGCTGCCCTCGTCATCGCAACCCACGACCTCGAACTAGCTGCGCGCTGCGACCGCCGCCTGCTCTTGCGCGAGGGGACGTGCGTCGAAGCCTAGTCTACTACTGGCGGGTTCACCTAGGGCTGCTGCTGGGGACTGCTGTCGCCACAACCGCCCTGACCGGTGCGCTCCTAGTTGGCGACTCCATGCGCGGCAGTCTGCGCGATTTGGCTTTAGAGCGCCTAGGTCGCATCGATTACGCACTGCTCGCCGCGCACTTCTTCCGCAGCGACTTGACCACCGAACTGCCTGGAGGCCACGCGCCTGTCATCCTCCTCAACGGCAGTGCCCGCCACACCGCAACCCAAGCGCTCGCTACTGGCGTGCAAATCCAAGGCATCGACACCCGATTCGCCGCGCTCTTTCCCGAGGGCGGCCCCACCTTGCGCGACGCGCTCAAACCAGTGCCCGACCAGCCGTTTCCCTCACTCGTCGTCAGTGCTTCGCTGCAACGCGCCCTCGGCCTTGAACTAGGCGACGCGGTCCTGCTCTCGCTAGAGCGCCCCAGCCCAACCTACCGCGAATCCCTCTTTGGCCGCCGTGCCACCGGCGACCTCGTCACCACCCTGCGCGTGGTACTCACCGGCGTCTTACCTGACAGCGGGGCGGGGCACTTCGGCCTGCGACTGCAGCAGCACCTGCCGCTCAACGCATACCTCGACCTCCAAACCCTTCAGCACGCTCTCGACCAACAGGATCGCGTCAACGCCCTACTCATTGCCGCGCCCAACAGTCAACACCAAGACCTGCAACGCGCTCTCGCCCAGCATCTTACTCTCGCCGACCTCAAGCTGGACCTCGCACTGCACTCCAATTACATTGAACTCACCAGCACCCGCTTTGTCCTCGACGATTCGATTCGCACCGCCGCCTTGGCAAGCGCCGCTACCCTACAGCTCAAAACCGCGACCTTCTCGACCTATCTGGCCAACGCCATTGAGGGCAACAGTCGCCAAGTCCCCTACTCAACCGTTACCGCTCTCGACGATCCTACCGGCCTCTACCTCGACGACGGTCGGCCCGCGCCGCCCCGCGCCGCCGACGCCCTCTACCTCGACGCTTGGACGGCCCAGGAATTAGCTGCAACCCCCGGTGACTCCATATCTCTGACCTACTACGTCGTCGGCCCGCGCCATGAACTCCGAATCGAGCAAGCCCACTTCCGCCTCCAAGGGATCGTACAGATGCAGGGCTTGGCCATTGACCCGACCCTGACGCCCGAATATCCAGGGTTGCAGGAAGAGGGCGATATATCTGCTTGGGATGCGCCCTTCCCCATCGACATGGGGCAAATCCGCCCGCAGGACGAGGCATACTGGGATCAGTACGGGGCCGCGCCCAAAGCCTTCGTCGCCGCCCATACAGGACAGCGCCTGTGGGGCAGCCGCCACGGCGCGCTGACCGCCATCCGCTTCTATCCGTCCTCGTCCGCCCAGTATGAGAGTCTACGCCAAGATCTGGTGGATCGCGTGTCTCCAGCAGGGGCCGGCTTCTCCTTGCGCCCCGTCCGCCAAGAGGCCCTGTCAGCATCAACCGGGGCCACGGACTTCAGCGGCCTCTTCATCGGCTTCAGCCTCTTCCTCATCGCCGCGGCCGCATTACTGGTAGTTTTGCTATGCAAGTTCGGCCTCGAACAACGCGCGCGCGAAGCAGGGCTGCTCCTCGCCACCGGCTACCCGCTCGCCGCGGTGGGCCGACGCTTCTTGGGCGAGGGCATTGCCTTGGCCGCGCTCGGCGCACTACTCGGCCTAGCCGGTGCCCCACTCTACGCCTATCTAATGCTGGTCGGCTTGCACACCTTGTGGTTGGAGGCTATCGGCACGCCCTTCCTTTCCCTCCACGTTAGCTGGTTAAGCTTAGGATTGGGCTATCTATCCACCTTACTGCTGGTCTCGCTCGCTCTGTGGCGCACCGTGCAACGCTTCCACCGCCTGCCCGTCCGCGCCTTGCTCTCCGGTACCCTCGACACCGCACCGTGTCTCCCGCGCCGTCGCAGTGCCGTCCTCGCCGCACTTGGTCTGGTTATAGCTCTTACCTTGAGCATCCTCGCCAGTATGGCCGACGCAGCAACGGCCGCCGCGCTTTTCTTAGGCAGCGGCACTGCGGCCCTGTTGGCGCTATTGGCCCTGTTCGTAGTATGGTTGCACGCTCCGACATCGGGTCGCCTCAACTCCATCCTCGGCTTGGGCCTCCTCAACAGCACCCGTAAGCCCAGCCGCAGCACCCTCTGCGCGTCCCTCGTCGCCTGTGCCACCTTTGTCATCGTCGCCGCTGGGGCACACCGACAAGTCGAGTGGTCAGACGATCCGGGCACGGGCGGTTTCTCACTCGTCGCCGAGTCCGAGATTCCCCTGCACCAAGACCTCAATAGCACAGACGGGCGCTTCGAGTTAGGTCTATCAACAGACTTGGGCACCGCGCACTTTTTTCCCTTCCGCGTCCTGCCCGGCGACGATGTGAGTTGCCTCAACCTCTACATACCCCAGACCCCGCGCGTCCTCGGCGCACCGGCCGAGTTCGTCCAACGCGGCGGCTTGCCCTTCCGGCAGACGCTAGACCCAACGCCAGACGAGCACACCAACCCCTGGCGGTTGCTTCAGCGCGATTTGGGACCGAGTATCATCCCAGCCATCGGCGACTTTAATTCGGCTCAGTGGATTTTGCACAAGCGTCTGGGCGATGATATCCCGATTGCGGAGGGTGTGGCCGTGCGGTTGGTCGGGCTGTTGGACGGTAGTCTGTTCCAGAGCGAGTTACTCATTGCCGAAGATCGCTTCGCCGCGCACTTTCCCGAGCGCGAAGGCTACGGCTATTTCCTAGTCGAAACGGAACAACCAGCCGCCGTAGCCGCCGCGCTAGAAAAGGGACTAGCAGCCTACGGCCTCGACGCCACCTTGAGCGCCGAGCGCCTCCGAGGCTTTCGCGCAGTTGAAAACACGTACCTAGCGACCTTTCAGACGCTGGGCTTGCTCGGGCTACTCTTGGGGACTCTGGGTTTGGGAATTCTCATTCTGCGCAACGTCCTCGAGCGCAGTGGCGAGTTGGCGGCCTTGAGCGCCTGTGGCTTTCGCCGCGCTCGCCTAGGGGCGATGCTGCTCTACGAGCACGGCTTCCTCCTGCTGGTGGGCGAGGGGATCGGTAGCGTCGCCGCCCTCATCGCCGTGGCCCCCCGCCTCTTCGACCCCACGCCCTTGCCTTGGGCATCGCTGGGCATCTCGCTCGGCTTAGTTTTCGCCGCCGGCCTGTTGGCGTGTGCTGCCGCTAGTCACTCGGCCCTGCGCCGCCCCCTGCTGGCGGCCCTCAAAGCTGAATAATAGACGTTACGCATTGTAGGGGGCGGTTTGAAACCGCCCCCTACTGGCCGATGCAGTACAGGTGCGACTCCGTCCGCAGGAAAATCCGCCCCCCGGCAATGGCCAGCGACGACAGCGTATAAGCCCCGTCGAGCTCGTTAGTCGCCAGCACCTTGTACTCTGGTCCGGCCTGAAGCACGGTCGTCACCGCATTTTCATTGACCACGTAGAGCTTGCCGTCGGCCAGCACCAGCGAGGCGCTGACCGTCCCCTGGGCCGTGCGCTCCGGACCCCACACTACCGCACCCGTCTTGGCGTCGAGGCAGGTAGCCCGCCCGCGATCATCGACCATGTAGAAATAGCGTCCGTCGGTAACAGCCGAAGGCACGTCTGGTCCGCCCGCTCCCGTCCACTTCCACGCCAAGTGACTCTCGCTAATATCCCCCGTGCCACCGGCGCGCAGCGCTAGCACCGGATTGCGGCGACTGGTCGCGTACACCATCCCAGCAACCGCAACCGGCGAACCAACCACCCGGTAATTTCGCTCCTTGCCCGGATTCAAGCCGCTCGCCCGCCATATCTCCTCGCCGGTGGCCGGATCGTGGCCGGTGACATAGTCCCCGCCGGAGACGACGATTTGCGTCTGGCCGTCGTGTTCGAGCACCACGGGCGTGGTATAGGCGTCCGGGGACTCGCGCACCGCGTCGGTCGGCCGCTCCCGCCACCACGCAACCTCGCCGGTGGCTGCATCAAAGGCGATCAGGTAGGAAGGATCGTCCGTGTTCATCCCGTGCAGGACTTCGACGAAGAGCTTGCCGCCGTGGAGTAGGGGCGAGGAGGCGTAGCCCCACATCAGGCCGAAGTCGCCGTGCTCAGCCTGCAAGTCGTAGTGCCACAGTTCCTCACCCTCCATGTCAAAGGCCCGGATCATCCCCGTACCCGTAACGGCCAGCACGCGCTCGCCGTCCGTGACCGGCGAAGGCGAGGTGTTGTTGTGCTTGCGCCAATAGGCATTGCCCTCGTCGAGCGTGCGCTGCCACAACACACTGCCATCGGCCGTTGACAAGCAGCCCAAAAGCAGCTTTTCGCCGCCTTGGATCTCCTCGCCCGTATTGGGCGACGTCAAAAAGATCCGTTCACCCCACACCACCGGCGTACTCCCGCTCCAAGAGGGCAGCTTCCTGCTCCAGACCACATTCTCGCTCGTACTCCAAGTCGTCGGCAGGTTCACGGCTTCACTGACGCCATTGTGGTTGGGGCCGCGCCACTGGGGCCAGTACTCTTCAGCACCGGCGCGCAAAGCGGCCAAAATCAACAGTGAGACGATTGCGTAATTTTTCATGATTGGCTCCTATCCATTGTCAGTAAAATTTAAGGCCGATGGCCCCGATATGTTCAACTCACTCCTCCCAATCGAGCAACACCCCGAGCACCTCGTCCATATTGTTGTAGAGCAAGTCAAAGGCTTTTGCCGCCTCAAAAAAAGGAAAGCGGTGC
>JAPPEF010000381.1 GCA_028875335.1 Gemmatimonadota bacterium | reverse complement strand
TTCAGGACCATGTGGGGGCAACCCCGTGGAGGTTCGAGTCCTCTCTTCGGCACCACTTTTCGCTTCTATCCCCTGACTGATTTAATCTACACGCCTCGTTCTAACCCGCGCAAGGGACTGCCTGCACACGCAGCAGATCCTACCAAATTATACAACTCGCGAAAGGATATCCCTATGGCCCGCTTCCTGCACACCCGCATCCGCGTCAGCGATCTCGACCGCTCTATTGAGTGGTATTGCATCAACCTTGGCTTTGAAGTCCGGAGCCGCTCCGATAAATCACCGGCCGGCAACCAAATTGTCCACCTCGAGCTGCCCGGTAATGAACACACTCTAGAGCTGACCTATTCCGCCGATTACCAACTCGCCGTTCCCGAAGATCTCATGCACCTTGCAATCTCGGTTCCCGACTTGATCGGCTTTTGCGACACGTTGGAAAACAATGGGATTGAAATATGGCCTGGCGATTGGCGCACGACCTTCCCCACCGGCCGCAAGATGGCCTTTATCGACGATCCCGACGGTTACGAGATCGAGTTACTCGAAGATTGATTGGACTCGCCCTTGTCGCGCAAGTACTGCGGCAAGTAGGCGTCGATGAAGTCCCGCGCCGTCCGGCCACCCACTAAATCGTGATTGTGCCGCATCCGCCAAACCTCGAAAGCAGCCAATAAGTCCTCTTCCGGCAGGTCGATCTCCGCCCGACGCGCATAGGACAGGACTATGGCGCGATATTGCTGCCTGCTAGGCAGGCCGAGGAAAACTTTGAGGGCAAAACGGTCGTCTAGCGCCCGCTCCTGATCAAGGCGTTGCAGTTGTTGGGGGTCGTAGAATTCGGCCTGAATGCCTTGGTTAACTCGGTTGGGACGCTCGTCGTCTAGTTGCATCTGGCCGAGCCCTTGCGGACGCTCACCCTCCCGATCAACTAAATCCTTATAGTTGGAGGTCGCATAGAAAATCAGGTTGTCCGGGCACGCCTCGAGTCCTCCATCGAGCGTCCGCGAGAGCAGGTGCAGACTGTCGTCACCTCGCCCCAAGGACACATTGTCGAGCACGCCGACAAAGCGCTGGCGACGCCCTCGGACGAGGGTAAAAAGATCTGGCAACAGATGATAGCAAGACGGGGAGATTTCGATGGCGCGCAGGCCGCGATCAAAGAACTTTCCCACCAAAGCTCGTATCAGCGTCGACTTGCCGCCGCCTCGGGGGCCCCAAATCAGCGCGTTATGCGCCGGATAACCTGTGAGAAAATAGCGCGTATTTTCCTCAAGAACTTGGATTCTCGCTTCGTTGCCCTCCAGCCAGCCGAGAGGAAATTCCGCAAAGTGGCGGATGGGCTCCAAGCTGGGTTTGGCCCCCCTATCGACTAAGCGAAAAGCCGGGAGGCGACGCAGCGCACCCCGCCCATACTCGTGAATCAAGCATCCGAGTGCCCCAGCCAACTCAGCCCAATCCTCGCTGCGGGCAAAACGCTCTTTCAGTTGACCAACGGCTTCGGGTTCCACCCCATCCCCGGGCATGAAGGTCAAAGGTTCCGCGTCGCGGCCAATCAGCCGTAGCCATATCCCCCAAGAGGGACGGGCCAAGACCGAGGCACTTTGCAAGTCGCGGCACGCAACCTGACGCAGTGCAGCGGGAACATCTGCTGGAGCCTGCTCTTCGCAAGCGCGCAAAAACGAGTGTCGGCCATTGAAGAGCCGGTTGAGCAACAGCCCTTGTAAATCCGGCGCGCCACCACCCCAATCGCCGTTGAGTGCCGCCGCGAGAAGCGCCTCTGAGCAACGCTGATGTTGCACGGCCAGTTCGTCCGCAGTGCGCTGGGCTTCTTTACCGGCAGCCAGCCTGTCGGCACACGCCTGTGCACAGCGCAGCAAGGAGCGCAGTTGCTCGATCTCGTCGGGCTCGAGCAGCCGACTGAAGGAGGAGAACCGGTCCAAAGCAGTCAGCATGGCTTCGACTTGGCTGGCTATTTGTAGCGTCTCTTCACTCCTTGTCATCTCAATGCGCAACCTATTGACCTGAGTTATACAATTCACTGCTATATAGAGACGTGTCGTACGACCGTAACTGCTTGGGGGGCAGTCGTTAGCAAAGAAATAAACTACCCCCGGGCGGATTCGAACCGCCGACCCACAGATTAGGAATCTGTTGCTCTATCCTGCTGAGCTACGGGGGCTATAGGAGGGGCGCTATTCATATTATACCGCGAGAGACTCAAAGTCAAATATCTATGTTTTTTATCGCATGTATTGACACCAAATTAAACTGGCCTAATTTACAAGACTGTTTTGGCCTGAAGAGGTAAGGCCAGCTTTCTACAACCTCAGCTAAACATATAAAACATGGCTCAAGTATTTCCGCGCAGCGCTAACTGGGCTTCCAAAGCCAGCATCCTCGTTGGCCTCGTCCTAGTCGGCAGTATCCTCGGTATCGTACTCAACATCAATCGCATTTACTTCGTCAATCAAGTCAATGTGCCCATCGATCAGCCCGTTCCCTTCAGCCACAAACACCACGTCACCGGCATGGGCATCGACTGCCGCTATTGCCATACCACCGTCGAGGAAAGTGCTTTTGCCGGCATTCCCCCGACCGAAACCTGCATGACCTGCCACTCGCAGATCTGGACCGAAGCGCCCATCCTCGAACCCGTGCGCGCCAGTTTCCGCGACAACGTACCCATCGAGTGGAATCGCGTCCACGACTTGCCCGACTTCGCCTATTTCAACCACAGCATCCACGTCAACCAAGGCATTGGCTGCCAGTCGTGCCACGGTCAAGTAGATCAAATGCCCCTGATGTGGAAAGCCGAATCGCTGAATATGGAGTGGTGCCTCGATTGCCATCGCGATCCCGCCCAGTACATCCGCCCGCGAGACCAAGTCTTTAATATGAACTACCAGTACCCAGCCGACCAAGAAAGCTTGGGCGCGCAACTCGTCGCCGAATACGGCGTGCAGACCAGCCAACTCACCAACTGCTCTATCTGCCACCGCTAACATGGAAAATAGAAAGAACATCGATCTCTCGGCCATCCGCGCCCGCCTTGAAGCAGCTCAGGGCCAAGAGTACTGGCGCAGCTTGGACCAATTGGCTCAGACCGAAGAATTCGCCGCCATGGTCCAGCGCGAGTTTCCCGAGCAAGCTGCTGAGTTGAAGGATCCGGTAAGTCGGCGGAATTTTCTCAAGCTCATGAGTGCATCGCTGGCACTAGGCGGGCTTTCAAGCTGCACGATTCAGCCCAGCGAAAAAATAGTTCCCCAAGTCCGAGCACCCGAAAACGTTATCCCCGGTAAGCCTCAGTACTTTGCCTCCGCCGCCTCGCTCGGAGGTATTGGCATGGGCATCCTAGTCGAAAGCCACATGGGGCGACCAACCAAAATCGAGGGCAATCCCGAGCATCCCTCCGGCAGCAGAGGCTCCAATGCGCTCGTACAGGCTTCGATTCTCGACCTCTACGATCCCGACCGGTCACAAACGGTCAAAAACGCCGGTCGCATCAGCGCTTGGAGCATCTTCCTAGCCGATATGACGCAGCGGCTGAGCTCACACGAGGCCAACGGCGGAGCTGGCCTGCGCATCCTGACTCAGACGGTGACTTCCCCGACCCTCGGGCACCAGCTGCAGGCCCTGCGAGATAAATTCCCCCAAGCCCAGTGGCATCAGTACGAACCCGTTAATCGCGACAACGCCCGTGCTGGAGCTCAAATGGCGTTTGGCGAGCCGGTCCATGCGTTTTACGACGTCGCCAAAGCCAAGGTCATTCTATCGCTGGACGCGGACTTTACTTACAGCGGTGCTGGTAATGTTCGCCACGCTCGGGATTTTGCGGCCGGTCGCAGGGTCCGCAATGGCTCCAAGGCAAGCAATCGGCTCTATGCAGTCGAAAGCAGCCCAACGGCCACCGGCAGCATAGCCGATCACCGCTTGGCACTGGGCACGGCGCATATCGAAGCCTTAGCCCTAAAGGTAGCCCAAGGACTTGGCATCGACTGGGAGGGGCCAAGCGTTCCCGCCGATTTTTCCGTCCACGACGCCTGGATTGCGGCCCTGGTTGACGACCTACAGGCCCATCGCGGCCAAAGTCTCGTGCTCGCTGGAGACCAGCAAGCCCCAGCCGTACACGCTTTGGCCCATGCCATCAACCACGCCCTAGGCAATGCGGGCGCAACCGTACACTACACCGAACCTCTCGAAGTCGAGTCGGTTGATCAACACGAATCACTATCCGCGTTAGTAGCCGACATGAACGCCGGTCGAGTCGAGTCTCTGTTCATTCTCGGCGGCAACCCGGTGTACGACGCGCCTGCGGATCTCGACTTTGCTTCAGCACTCGGCAAAGTTGGCTACCGCGTCCACCTCGGCCTGTACAACAATGAAACGTCGGAACTCTGCCACTGGCACATCCCGGAATCTCACTTTCTCGAAGCGTGGAGCGACACCCGCGCCCACGATGGCCTCGCCACGATCGTCCAGCCGCTGATTCGCCCGCTCTACAAGAGCAAATCAGCCCACGATCTCTTGGCGGTGCTTACCGGCCAGCCCGGAGTCCCCGATCTCGACATCGTGCGCCAGTACTGGGAGGGCCAAGGGCTAGATGCGATTGCTTGGCGCCGTGCACTGCACGATGGCTTCGTCGAGGGCGCACGCCCCGAAGTCCAATTCTTGGAGCTAGGCACTTTGCAGTTACCGGCAACGACTGGGAGCCTTCCCGAGGAAGAAGATCTCGAAATCCACTTTCGGCCCGATCCCATGGTGTGGGACGGTCGCTTTACCAACAACGCTTGGCTACAGGAAACTCCGAAGCCCATCACGAAGCTTACTTGGGACAACGCCGCCCTCGTCAGCCCAGCCACAGCCGAACGCTTGCGACTCGATAGCGAATTCCTTGCCGAGTTGCGCTTTGACGGGCGCGCGATCAATGCCGCAGTTTGGATCGTACCCGGCCAAGCCGACGGCGTCGTCACCCTGCACTTGGGCTACGGCCAACAGCGCAGTGGCCGCGTCGGGCGCGACACGGGCTTCAATGCCTATGCCCTGCGGTCAACGGCGGCCTTGTGGAGCGGCATCGGCCTACAGGTCAGCGGCTCCTACGACAACTATCGCCTCGCCTGCACCCAAGATCACCACAGCATGGAAGGCCGCAACCTCTTGCGCCAAGCCTCCCTAGACTACTACCAAGCGCATCCGCACTTTGCCCACGAGGGAGCCCACGATCCACCCGATGACTTGACGCTGCACAACCGCACGGATCACCAGTACACAGGCTACGCCTGGGGCATGGTCATCGATCTAGGGGCCTGCATCGGCTGCAATGCTTGTGCAACGGCCTGCCAAGCCGAAAATAACATCCCCATCGTCGGCAAAGACGAAGTCCTCAACGGCCGCGAAATGCCTTGGATTCGCGTCGATCGCTACTACCAAGGCTCGCCCGACAACCCCCAGATCGTGCATCAGCCCGTGCCCTGCATGCAGTGCGAAAACGCTCCTTGCGAGTTGGTCTGTCCAGTCGCAGCGACGACGCACAGCGACGAAGGTCTCAACGACATGACCTATAATCGCTGCGTCGGCACCCGCTACTGCGCCAACAACTGCCCCTACAAGGTCCGGCGCTTCAACTTCCTCCAATACGCCGACCGCGATACCGAGAGCTTAAAACTACAGCGCAACCCAGATGTCACCACGCGCTCCCGCGGTGTAATGGAAAAATGCACGTACTGCGTCCAGCGCATCAATCAAGCGCGGATTGAGGCCAAAAAGGCCAATCGCACCATAGGCGATGGTGAAATCGTCACCGCCTGCGAGCAAGCCTGTCCCACCGAAGCCATCGTCTTCGGCGACATCAACGACCCCAATAGCCGGGTCACTGCCCTCAAGGCATCGCCGCTCAACTACGGCATCCTCA
>JAPPEF010000090.1 GCA_028875335.1 Gemmatimonadota bacterium | reverse complement strand
TCAATGAGCACCATCCGCCGCGTATGCCGCTCCCCACCCGCGGTCAGCCGATACAGATACACCCCGGCGGCCACCGCCTGACCAGCCGCATTCGTCGCGTCCCAAGCCGCCGCGTGAAAACCCGCCGCCTGCTCCTCATCTACCAGCGTCGCAACCCGCTGCCCCAGCACATTAAACACGTCTAGCCGTACCTGCGCACCCGTCGGCAATTGGTAGGGAATAATCGTCGAGGGATTGAACGGATTCGGATAATTCTGCCCCAGCGCAAACCTCTGCGGCAGCGCAGAACCGCCCAACGACGCCAGCGCGAAATAGCCCTCTGCATTGGTCGTCGCTCGCGCCACGGGCCCGCGCCGCAAATCGGTCAGATCGAACAACAGCACCTGCGCTGCCGCCGCTTGGCCCGAAGCAAGACGCACCCGCCCCTCCACCAACGGCTCGGCGACCGCAGGGGCCGACAACGCCAGCCCGACTAAAATGGCAACTAATTTCTGCATCATCTAAGCAACTCGATTGCTAAAATGGTCCAGCTTTTCTACTGACTTGGAACTATAGAAGCAAGTCGCCAGAGCAGGATCGTGCCATCGCTTGCTCCGGATGCCAGCATGGAGCCGTCCGCAGAAAACGACGCGGATCTGACCCCCCACGTATGCCCTTGCAGGGCGGCCAACTGACCGCGACTCGATACATCCCAAAGAATCAAGCCGTTGAGCCAGTCTCCAGACGCCAGTAAGGAGCCATCGGGGGAAAAAGACACAAATTCTACCCTCTCTGAATGCCCTTGTAGGGTGGCTAGCTGACTACCACTCGATACGTCCCAAAGGATTATCGTACCGTCCCCCCCTCCGGTTGCCAACACAGAGCCATCCGGAGAAAACGATACGGATTCGACCACAGACTTATGCCCTTGTAGGGTAGCCAACTGACTACTACTCGATACGTCCCAGAGGATCACCTTGCCGTCCACTTTCCCGAACGCCACTATGGAGTCGGCCGGAGAAAACGACACGGACCAGACTCTATCCTTAGCCTCTTGCAGGATGGCCAACTGACTGTGACTCGATACGTCCCAAAGGATCACATCGTTTTCTAATCCTCCAGACACCAGCATGGAGCCGTCCGCAGAAAAAGACACGGACCAGACTATAGCCGTATGCCCTTGTAGGGTGGCTAGCTGATTGCGACTCGATACGTCCCAAAGGAAGATGTCGTTGCCCCAGCCTCCGGACGCCAACACAGAGCCGTCAGGGGAAAAGGACACCGGACTGCCCCCGTACAGGGTGGTCAGTTGACTGAGGGTAGATACATCCCAAAAAACGATGTCGCTCCAGCGTGCGGACGCCAACACAGAGCCGTCAGGGGAAAAAGACACGGATCTGACCCCCACCGAATGCCCTTGCAGAGAGGCCAGTTGAATGCGACTCGATACGTCCCAAAGGACTACCTCGTTGTCCCGGCCCTCGGACACCAGCATGGAACCATCCGGAGAAAAGGACACCAGACCTCTCCCTTGCAGAGTGGCCAGTTGACTGAGGGTCGATACGTCCCAAAGGACTACATCAAAGCCTAACCCGGACGCCAGCACGGAGCCGTCCGCAGAAAACGATACGGATTCAACCCTCTCTGGATGCCCCAGAGTGGCTAGCTGACTCTCATTCCATACGTCCCAAAGGATCACCTTGCCGTCGCCTCCTCCAGACGCCAGCATGGAGCCGTCAGGCGAAAACGACATGGATTCGACCTGCCGGCTATGTCCTTCCAAGGTGGCTAGCTGACTATTGCTCCATACGTCCCAAAGGATTACCGTGCCGTCGCCTCCTCCAGACGCCAGCATGGAGCCGTCAGGCGAAAACGACACCGAAGATATCCAAGCCGCATGTCCTTCTAGGGTGGCTAGTTGACTGCGACTTGATACGTCCCAAAGGATCACCGCGTCGTCGCCTCCTCCAGACGCCAACACAGAGCCGTCCGCAGAAAAGGACACCGGACTGTGCCCTTGCAGGGTGGCTAGCTGACTACCACTCGACACGTCCCAAAGGACTACGTCGCCTCCCCCGGACGCCAACACAGAGCCGTCAGGGGAAAACGACACCGAAGATATCACACCCGTATGCCCAGCCAGAAGCGCCAGTTCACGGTAGGTCGCCACATCGTACAGCCATATACCAATGCTACCAGCCACTGCCAGCACTTGCCCATCGGGCGAGAACGCCACCGCCTCAACCGTTCCTTTTCCCAAGCGGGCGAGAACTCCTTCTGGCAAATGCCACGTTGTATAATCGGCGACCTCCAAGCCATCGGTAGAAGCAATCTCGCCGTCTTCCTCCCGCAGCTCCATCGCGTAAATTTTGCCGTCGCGCCCAGAATCAAAAACGATGTAGCGACCATCGGGCGAAAATGAGGGAGAGCCGTCCCATGCCGAGTGGTGAGTCAGACGGCGTGGGTTGCTGCCGTCGGAACCCATCAGGTATATCTCTTGGTTGCCGTCGCGCTCGGATACAAAGACGATGTGGCGGCCGTCGGGCGAAAATGAAGGAGAAAAGTCCGATGCTTTGTGGTGGGTCAGGCGGCGTGGATTGCTGCCATCAGAATCCATCACATAAATCTCTTGGTTGCCGTCGCGCTCGGATACAAAGGCGATGTGGCGGCCATCGGGCGAAAACGAAGGAGACCTGTCCTCGGTCGGATCGTCAGTTAGGCGGCGTGGATTGCTGCCATCAGAATCCATCACATAAATCTCGAGGTTGCCGTCGCGCTCGGACGCGAAGGCGATGTGGCGGCCATCAGGCGAAAAGGAGGGGAAAAAGTCGTCGGACGGGTCGTCGGTCAGCCGGCGTAGATTACTGCCATCGGATCCCATCACGTAAATATCCCAATTGCTGTCGCGCTCGTCGCGGTGGGATATGAAGGCGATATGGCGACCATCAGGCGAAAACGAGGGAGAAAAGTCCCATCCCGAGTGATCGGTTAATCGGCGTAAGGCCCCGGCTACCAAGTTCACGCCACCAATCGCCTGCCCAATTCCCGCCGGCAACGACGGATCGGACGGATTGGCACTATACGCCGCAAGCAGCAGCACGTCGGCCGTCGTAAGCTGGCCGTCGGCATTGACATCGCCCAGACTGATATCGCCGTTGTTCGGCGGCGTGATGGACGAATCAATAATGTACAATGCCACGGCCAGCGCGTCGGCCAGATCAACTTGGCCGTCATCGTTGACATCGCCCAAAATGCCGCCGCTCAGCCCCTTCGCCCGCGGCGCACCATCCAGCGTCTCCACCACGACCTCCACCGGCACCGTCCCCACGCGAAAATCCGCATCTACGTACGTCGCCAAGCCTGCACCCACCACGGCAAGACCATACTTCCGCTCCGCCTCTGCCGTTGAGCGCATCGCCACTGGAGCCGCGCCAGCCGCTCCCCCAGCCTGCCCGTCAATGAGCACCATCCGCCGCGTATGCCGCTCCCCACCCGCGGTCAGCCGATACAGATACACCCCGGCGGCCACCGCCTGACCAGCCGCATTCGTCGCGTCCCAAGCCGCCGCGTGAAAACCCGCCGCCTGCTCCTCATCTACCAGCGTCGCAACCCGCTGCCCCAGCACATTAAACACGTCTAGCCGTACCTGCGCACCCGTCGGCAATTGGTAGGGAATAATCGTCGAGGGATTGAACGGATTCGGATAATTCTGCCCCAGCGCAAACCTCTGCGGCAGCGCAGAACCGCCCAACGACGCCAGCGCGAAATAGCCCTCTGCATTGGTCGTCGCTCGCGCCACGGGCCCGCGCCGCAAATCGGTCAGATCGAACAACAGCACCTGCGCTGCCGCCGCTTGGCCCGAAGCAAGACGCACCCGCCCCTCCACCAACGGCTCGGCGACCGCAGGGGCCGACAACGTCAGCCCAACCAAAACGGCGACTGATGTCTGCATCATGCTAGACGATGGTCCATCCCCCATCCACCACGAGCGTGTGACCGGTGATCATCGACGCGGCATCCGAGGCCAAAAAGATCACCGGTGCCGACATTTCCTCCGGCTCGGCCAAGGCACCGCGCAGCAGATTCTTGGTCTTCACTGCATCGGCGAAGGCTTGGCTTTCCCGCATCGCGGTTTCAGCCAGTGGCGAACGGGTCACAGTTGGGGCTACCGCGTTGACCCGTATCTGGTACTCGGCCCATTCCGCGGCCATAGTCCGCGTCAGGTTATTGACGCCGCCCTTGGCACCCGAGTACGGGCCGCGCTCCGGCGCGCCGACCACGCCTGCTTGGGAAGAGATATTGATGATATTACCCCCCCCTCCTTGGGCGATCATCTGACGCGCGGCGATCTGGCTACAGAAAAACACATTCTTCAGATTGGCATCGACGATCAGGTCGTAGAGTTCCTCGTCGTAGTCGAGGATTTTGCCAACCTTGTTGTAGCCGGCGTTGTTGACCAGCACGTCAATCCGCCCAAAGTGCGAGACGACCGCAGCCATAAAACGCTCGATAGAGCTTACGTCCGTTACGTCGAGCTGGTGGTGGAAACACGTCCCACCCCCTCCCTCAATCTCCGCAGCCAGCGTTTCCAACTCGGCCGTGGTGCGGCTACCAGCAGCGATATGCGCGCCCGACTGGGCGCATTCTAAAGCAATCGTCCGGCCAATCCCCCGGCCAGCTCCCGTGACAATGACGACTTTGCCCTCTAGACCAAAACGCGCGAGCGGTGGCATTTTCTCTCCTCTTTAATACTCGGCATCGGCAGCCCGTTGCAACGCGCCAGCCGGAAAGACCGACACTTTTGTGTCAGCCCCGTGGTAGTTTTCCAATTCGCTCAATACGGCCTGCCAAGTTTTGCAAAAAATAACCCCCTCGCCAAAGAGCGAGGCTGCATCCCACTTGTTGATTCCAGGCGAAAATAAAATGGTGCGCCGGGCGGGCGGGCTGGGCTTGCCCCGCAGCGCGGTACCCGGCCCCAACACCGAGTGCCAGCCCAGCCCCTCTGGGCTAGCCGAGCACATGACAGTGGTCGAGTTTTCGTTGAAAGGATTTTTCTTAGTGCCGCTCAACGGCGTCATGGCCAACCCAGCTTGGCACAGTTCCGTATCCTTGGGGAAGGCGTTGAACACTCCGATGTCGAAGGCGTCGGGCACTTGGGTAGCGTACTGCTCGCGCCCCAACTCGCAACCCCGCTCAAAGGCCGCGTCCGTATCGCCGGCGACTAATCCTGAGATCTCCAAGTTCTCGTTGAGCAGCGGATTGACGATATACGTGACCCCCGCCATCTTCGCCACCTCGGACAGATGTGCGCGAAAATTTTCGTGTACGTGGCGGTGGTTGAGCAGGATCGTCTGCTGCCCACAAGCACCGGGGATGAGCAATTTGGCTCCGCCGCCAAACATCCCCCCACGCGGCGTGATCATCCCCAAGGCGATGCGCACCTCGCACGAGGTCATATCGCGGTTGACCCAAATCGGTATCCCACGGCTGGAGTAGCCTAAGAATTCCAAGTTCTCATAGGCATTGTGGTTGAGCACCTGCATGGTATCGACGATGTCCAACCCGACCTTCTTGACTAAGTCGTCGCGGGTCATCGGGCGGTGGGCTGCCAGCGCGCAGATGATCTTTACGTCGTCGGCCCCAATCCCGGCTGCAGCCAACTCCTCAAGCACATAGGGCAAGAGCCGAAAAGCCGGCGTCGGGCGCGAGAGGTCGTCAACCAAGATAGCTGCCGAAGACCGGCCGCGGGCGAATTCGCGCAGCGGCGGAGCGCCGATGGCCTCTTGCAGTCCTTGGCGAATGCCGGCGTCGCCGATGTCCGGCCCACCGCGCATGTGGTGAACCGCCACTTCCCAGTGATCGGGAAATTCCATTTTGAACGGGGCCTTGCCGTACCAAGCGGCCCACGGGACGAAAATTTCCTGCATGATTCTCCTCCTAGTCCAAGCCCATGGCCCGCAGGTTCCGCAGGCTCAGCCCCAAGCTGTCAAAGGGGTCGCCCAGGCAGGTGTCTTGTTCGATCAAGTACCATTCGATCTGTGCTCTTTTACAGGCCGCGAGAATAGGCTCCCATTCCAAGTTGCCCTCCCCTACTTCGGCGAAGCATTGCTTAGCGCCGTCCATACTGAGGTCTTTTAGATGGACGATGTGCATGCGGTCGCGGAACTTGTCCAACCACGAGACCGGGTTGCCGCCGCCGTGTTGGATCCAATAGGTGTCTATTTCAAAGGAAAAGACGGCTGGGTCGCTCTCCTCGCGGAGAATGTCCAGCCCCGTGCGCCCCTCGAAGCGCTCTAGCTCAAAGCTGTGATTGTGGTAGCTAAAGGTCAGGCCCGCGTCGATGAGCGGACGCGCTGCCGCCGAAGCCTCTGCTGCAAAGCGGGCAAACCCCTCGCGGTTGCGGTATTCCTGGGGCAAGCCGCCGATGGCCACGTGGCGGCACCCCCACATCTGGTGCTCCTCGACGACGGCTTGCGGTTCGTCGCAGATGCGCTGGTAGCTGGTGTGCGTGGCAGCAATCTGCACTCCTTCGGCTTCGCTTATCGCGGCCAGTTCGGCCGGCGAAATCGCTCCGAATGCCGAGGCTTGCACGGCCTCGTAGCCGAGTGCTCGCACCTTGGCGAAGGTCTGGCGGATGTCATCCGGGGTTTTGGTATAATCGCGCACCGTGAACAGTTGGGCGCCAATCGCTGAAGTAGGCATGTGGTCTCCTGTGTTTGCTGAACCTCGCGCAATATAGCCGCCGTTCCTGCTAGCGTCAATTCAGCGGCAGCTAAAGTCTATGGTCGCTTGTCAGCAGATACAGGGACCACCCGCATCGGCTCTGCCCTCGCGCTCATTCGAGCACGAGTTCAAAGGTTTGCGAACTATACCCGGCGAAGATGCCGTAGCCGTTTTCCACGTTGCTGTATACGCTTATTGGTTCGGCAAAAGGATTGTCTTGGGCGGAGTCGTGGAGTCTCGAGCTTCTGAGGTACTCGTAGTACGTCTCGCTGGTGTACAACACTTGGACATAAAAACGCGAATGCTCGGGTGCATTGTAGTTGCCGGACAGTTCGATCTGATGGGTTTGACCATCGAACAGGGTGTCTTTGAAAAAAGGTGCGGTATAGAAACTTTCGTTAAACGGCTCATCAGCGGCGTTGTCCGCAATGATGGAGGGGTCTTGCGTTGTGAACGATCCTTCGTATAGCTCAGAACGAAAAAAAGTGAACATGCGGATCTGGTAGTAGTTCGTCTCGCCGGGTGGATCCTGAATTTCGAGCTTGATTGACATATCACCTTTGATCCTAGATTCAGAGCGGTCGGACGTATGGGTGAGATACGACACAACCGCCGTTGGCACCGGTGTGGGAATCGCGTCCGTAGCCTCAATCGTGGCAAAGCCGGGGGCTGCTACCCGCAGAGAGTAGGATTCCCCCGTTTGCAGCGCCCCCTTTTCCCACATGTACACCCTTTCTCGCTGAAAAAACTCCAGTCGGTCGATAACCTGGCCTCCTGTCAGTAAGTCCACCTCGGCATCGGCAACCGACATTTCGCGCTCGGGCATGGCCTCGAGAATGCCGGTAGAGCGGCCGACAAAGGCAGCCCAAGTGCTGTCGGGAGTAAAAAAGGCTTGGAGCACCAGCCTCGGGGTATGCTCGGGCAGGTCCGGCTTGATGACCTGCTCGCAAGCGGATAGGGCAAAGAGGAAGGGAAGGCCGCGGAGGACGCTTTTCATTGCGGGGACCAAGGAGTTCAAAACTTGAACCGGTAGTTGATCCAAGGAAGGAATGGGAAAAGGCTCACCTGCTTGGCGCGGATCTGTCTGGCGTTGTTATCGGGGTCGTAGTTGTCTTCAAAGTAGATGAAAAAGGGATTCTTGCGATTGTACGCGTTGTACACCCCGAGGCCGAAGCCGTGTTTGTCGCCAAAGTTAAAACCTAAATCGAGATGGTGGAAGGCGGACATGCGATAATCGTTGCGCTCTCCATAGACCACGGTTACGTAGGGTAGGTAATGAAGTGTCCTGCGATGCTCTCCGAAACTTTGACGGTAGTCGTAGTAACGGGCGACCGGAAGGGTGGCGGCATTGCCGGTTCCGTACACCCAAGTGAGGGAGAAGTTGGTGGATGGCGTTAGTTGGTGAGCGAGGACCAACGCGAGGTCGTGCCGGCGGTCGTAGCGATAGGGGAAGGTGCGCCCTTGGTTCAGCCCCTCGAAACGCCGCTTGGTCCAAGACAGAGTATAGCCGATCCAGCCGGTGGTGCGCCCGCGCTTCTTCTGCACGAATAGTTCAGTGCCGTACGACCATCCCCGCCCTATTTCCACCTTGTCCTGCCAGTCTTCGCTCTCGCCAAAGCCGACCAGAAAGTTCGCGCCTTCCCGATACTCAATCAGGTTGGTCATGGTTTTGTAGTACCCCTCCAGACTAAATTCGTACTGGTCTTTGAACTGCCGTGCCAGTCCCAAGCCGAATTGCCGCGACCTTTGGGGACGCACGCGCTCAGTAGCCGGCAGCCACAAGTCGGTCGGCAAGCCGACCGTGCTGTTGGAGAGCAGGTGAATGTACTGGCGCATCAGGGCATAAGAGGCTTTCACCGCCCAGTCTGCTGGCAGCAGATAGCGCATCGAAATTCGGGGCTGCAAGGAGGTGTAGAACTCGTCGTTGACGAGGAAGCCGGAGGTGTGCAGCCCCACGTTGGCCTTCAGGTGGTCAGTGAGATGAACATCGTCCTCGCCGTACAGGCTGTACTCCAGCGCATCGGTGATCTGGGCGGCAAGGGTGGTATCCTCAGGAGCACCGTCGGCCGGATTGATTTTGATCTGTGCTGCTCCGGGGCTGTAGGTGTGCAAGGTGCCGCTCCCGCCAAAGCGGATGTAGTGAGCGGGGTTGGGAATGTAGTCGAAGTCCAGCTTTGCACCCCAGTCTCGGATCCCCGACCGATAGCGCAGCCGCAAGGTATCGGTCTCCCGTTCTCCGTCTATGGTTATAGTGGAGCGGTCGTCAACGGCGGTGGAGAGCTGGTAGCGACTGTAGATAGCGGTCAGGTTGCCAAAGAGTTGGCTGCTGAACAGGTAGTTCCAGCGCAGGGTGGAGGTTATATTGCCCCAGCCAAAATTCGCCGCGATGGCATCTTTCTCGCGGTAGTTGTTTCCGATGTCCTCGTATTTTACATCGTTCCAGAAGCGGTCGTCTCCGCTGTACAGGCTCAGGAAGACCCGGCTGTCGGGCGAGAAGATGTGGTTGAGTTTGGCATTGAGATCGTAGAAGTGGTAGCCGCCCTTCTCGTCACTGGGGAGAAAGGGGCGAATCAGAAGATCGATATAGGTGCGTCGGGCCGAGACAATAAACGAAGTCCGGTCTTTGCGCAGCGGCCCTTGCAAGGTTACCTGAGAGGCGATCAAGCCGACGGAGCCTTCGCCTTCAAAAGTCTTCATATTGCCGTCTTTCATATCGACTTCTAGCACCGACGAGAGGCGACCGCCGTAGCGCGCCGGGAATCCGGCTTTGGTCAGTTGCACGTTCTTGATGGCATTGGCATTGAAAACCGAGAAGAAGCCGAACAAATGCGAGGCGTTGTACACCGGAGCACCATCGAGTAGAATCAGATTCTGATCTGGGCTACCACCACGCACGTACAAGCCGCTCATGCCCTCGGCCCCGGACTGGACTCCGGGCAAAAGTTGCAGCGTCTTGAGTACATCGACTTCGCCCATGAGGACAGGCGCATTTTTGATTTGCCGGATCGGCACCTGCACCACGCTCATCTGGCTTTGTTCTTGGATCGGATCGAGCCGCTCGGCCTCCACTTGCACGGCACCCATTTCTAGGGGAGTGGGCTGAAGGGCGATCTTTAGCTGGCGGTCTTGGTCGAACTGGGTGGCGAGGGTATCGCTCTGATAGCCGATGTGGAAGACGACCACCTGCAGCGGCCCCTCCGGCAGGGTCAGGCTGAAAAAGCCGTAGCGGTTGGTCGTGGCCCCCTTCTGCAAAGTAGGTTCGTACAAGACGGCACCGATCAGCTTCTCGCCGCTGGCAGCATCTTCGACATAGCCGCTGAGCGTATGCACTGGATCGGGTTGCGCCCAGACACTACCGACGAGGCCGATGAGGACTATCAGGACTATCAGGAAGTAGTGGCGAACTCTGTATAACATAAGGTTTAGAATAGTTCAGTCGCTCAGCCTTTTAACCCCTAAGCCCGCGAGTTTTGTCACTTCCCATCTGTGAAGTAATTTCTTCTGCTAGACCGCAAAACTCAAGTCTTGGGTTTTGCGGTCTAAAGGCCATTTGGTAAGAGGATTGACAAAGTGTCGAAGCAGAAACAGGAGGTGGTAGTAAACTTATTTTTGTCAGTGTACGCGCCGGCCCTGATCCTGTCGGTCTGCCGGGGCCTGCTATTGCCCGTCCTGCCTTTATTCGCCCGCTCTTTCGAGGTATCGTACAGTCTGGTCGGCGTGGTTCTGGCCGCGGACGGGATCGGCACTTTGCTGGGCGATGTGCCCGCGGGAGTGGTGGTGCGGCGGGTGGGCGAAAAGCGCGCCATGCTGTTGGGGGTGGGCTGCGTCCTAGCGGGGATTTTCGGCCTGCTGGTGGCCACTGATCTGTGGCAAGTGAGTGCCTGCCGCCTGGTGTCGGGAATCGGTACGGCCCTGTGGAATATTTCGCGCCATACGTACCTGGCCGGGGCCATTCGGCCAGCACTCCGGGGACGGGCCATTGCCGTGTTCGGGGGCATAGGACGCATCGGCTACTTTGCCGGACCGCTGCTTGGCGGCTTGGCGGCCGGGGCGTACGGCTTTCGGGCCACCTTCCTGTTGTACGGGATATTGGCGGTGGTAGCTTTGCTGGCGGTCTTGCTCTGGGTGGAGGACCTCGGGGCTTCCCCGGGAGCAAGCCACCGGTCCAGAGGACGGGTCGGCGATGTTGTGCGCGGCCACTACCGCATCCTGCTCACTGCCGGCTCAGCCCAGTTGTGCGCCCAAATGGTGCGCACGGCCCGCATGGTCATCGCGCCGCTCTACGCTGCCGATGTCCTCGGTTTGGGGGTCGAGGAGGTGGGGGTGATCATAGCGATTGCCGCGGCCGTGGACATGCTCATGTTCTATCCGGCGGGCATGATCATGGACCACTGGGGACGCAAGTACGCCTCGGTGCCCAGTTTTTTCGTCCAGAGTATGGGCATGGCCGCCATTCCTCTGGCGCAGGATTTTTCGGGCCTGCTCCTGGCCCTAGTGGTAGTGGGCCTGGGCAACGGCATAGGGTCGGGGACCATGATGACTCTGGGCGCGGATCTGGCCCCGGACGATGGGCGGGGGGTGTTTTTGGGGCTGTGGCGCTTTGTCGGCGATCTGGGCGGGGCGGGCAGCCCCTTGGCCATGGGCCATATCGCCGATTGGGTCGGCCTGACCGAAACTCCATTGGCAGCCGCAGGCATTGGCCTAGCCGCGGCCCTCTCTTTGTGGTTGGGGGTGCCCGAGACCCTGAAAAGGGAAGACCGTCTGTGAGCTACTCGTTTTCGCGGAGCGGTCACGTCCGGAGGATGGTGCCGGCCGATCTCATCTGTCTTACCCTCCTCAGATGCCGCCGCACGAACTGCAACTACTGCAACTACTACACGAGCTGCAGGACGCTCCACTGTCGCCACTGTCGCTGCTGTCGCCGCCAAAATCCAGCCACGACGAACTTTCGCCGGACTCAGCGCTCGCCTCCTGGACCGAGGCAGTCTGCTCAAGGCCGTCCTTATAGCTGTGGTCCGCATAGTACTCGACGTCGCTGGCGGGCGGGGACTCGAAATCGGCCTCTGGATTGAGGGTATTGCTCTCTCCAGCGTGGAAACCCGTGGCCCCGACATCGAATACGGTCTGGCCCTATTCATCTACCACGGATACGTCGTGGTAGTGGATATTGTGGTGGAATGACATGGACGACCACATCCAGGCGTAGAGGAAGAACGCGTCAAAGCCGTGATAGCCGTGGAAGAGGGGAGGTGTATCAGCCCCGGTGTGCCGCTCCTGCAATTGCTCGGGCCGGTCCACTGGCTCTTGGGGACGAATGACGCGGGTGTCGAGGGTCTGGCGCACATCGTCGCATTTAATATAAGTGGCCACGGCCTGGTTGAGGCGACTGATAAAGTGGCTGAAATGGGCTTCTTTCTGGCGCTGGAATTGTTCGTACGCGTCCTGAGCTCGAAAGACGGGCTCCATGCGCTGGCGCAAACTGTCAGTGCTTTCCCCGGGCTGTTGAGCAAAGTCGTTGGCCGTGCCGTTGACGGTGATGGTAATGGGGTACACGTCCGGAGGGTGGAGCCGGTCGATTTCAATTTCAATGAGGTAGGTCATTTCCTGGTCGGCGTGCTCGACGACCAGATAGAGGGCCTCGAACAATTCCGATTCGTAGTAGTCGGTCTCCATGTGAAACTGTTCCATGGCGTCCTTGAGATCGTCCTCCAGGCCCTGCTCGTCAAAGTAGAAGTCGTACTGGTCCTTAGTCAGGCGGACGATATTGGTCACTCCCATAGAACGCAGGGCCATGTTGAGCTCTTGCAAGATGGCCACCGCGGTGAAGGTCTCTTGTTCTTCTCGGTCGGACAGACCACCCGCAGTCAGGTAGTAGAGCATGCGACCGAAGGCCTTGGTGGGTCTGACCTTTTCGACCAGAGTCTCCTGGGAGGGGTCAATGGCGAGTTGGCCGTTAAAGTACATGGGAATCCTCCTCGGTGGGCGGGCTAGGGATTGGCGCTGCGGCAGGCCCCGCAGTCGGCTCCGGGCAGCCAATAGGCCGCAGGAGGCGGGCCAAAGTAGCGCTGATACAGAGCCAAAGTTTGGTCGAATTGACTGTTGTTTTCGTCCTCCATGCCCCCGGGTTGGTGGTGGATCATGCGGCCAAAATACCGGCGACAGAAGGCACCATAGGTGCGCGTGCAGAGGATAAATTCGTGCCAAGCTAGATCGACGGGATGGGACGGGGTCAGAACCTGGTCGCCAGCGGCGACCAAGTGGAGGAAACGCAGAACTTCGGTCAGCAGACGGGGGACTTCCCGGCCTTGCACGTGGGTCCCAGAGGAGATTTTGTCCCTCAGAACGGGTTGTTTTTGCAAGAGTTCCAAAGCTAGAGCTGCGTGATCTAGGGCGTCGGGGGCGGGAACCAGCCCGCCATTCTTGTCACTGCCCATCAGTGAAGTAATCCTTGGTGCCCTTGGCTTGAACTGCGTCGCCAATCCGGTTTAAAGCGTGAACGTACGCCGCGGTGCGCGGCGCTATGCCCTGCTCTTGAGCTATAGTCCAAATGCGCTCGGTCTCCTCGACCATCATCTGCTTGAGCCGCTGGTTGACCTGTTCTAAGGTCCAGTATAGGCCCTGGCGGTTCTGCACCCACTCGAAATAGCTCACCGTCACGCCGCCGGCATTGACCAAGATGTCGGGAAATACTATCACATCCCGTTCGCGCAGGATCTCGTCGGCTCCCGGCGTGGTGGGGCCGTTGGCCAGTTCGTACACCGCCTTGGCCTTAATGTCGCGGGCATTGGCCTCCGTGATCTGGTTTTCCAAGGCCGCTGGAGCTAGGATATCGACGTCGAGCGCGAGCAATTCCTCGTTGGTGATGGTGTCGTGCTCGACGCCATTGCATACACTGCCCTCGCAGTACACCGCCTTGAGGGTGCGGGTCGAATCCTTGAACTGGCGCACGCTGGGGATGTCGAGTCCTTCGCGCCGGTAAATCCCCCCCTTAGAGTCGCTTACAGCCACGACCTTGTAACCAGCATTGAAGAGCAATTCGGCGATGATGGCCCCGGCATTGCCAAAGCCCTGCACGGCCACAGTCGTGTCGGCCGACGAGCCATTTAAGCCGAACTGGGGCCAAGTCGCCTCAATGGTGAAAAAGGCCCCCATCGCGGTCGCCGTATCGCGCCCCAGACTGCCCCCCATAGTCAAGGGCTTGCCGGTGATGACTGCGGGCGTGATCTGGCGCTTGATAATGCTGTATTCATCCACCATCCAGCCCATAATCATCTGATTGGTATAGACATCCGGTGCCGGAATGTCGATGTCCGGGCCGATGAAGTCGGCCACGGCGTCTATATAGCCCCGGCTGAGTCGTTCCAGTTCAAAAGGAGACAGTTCCTTGGGATTGACCGTGATACCGCCTTTGCCGCCGCCAAAGGGCAAATTGGCCACCGCGCACTTGAAGGTCATCCAAAAGGCTAGGGATTGGACTTCGTCAATGGACACGTCTTGGTGGTAGCGAATGCCGCCTTTGGTGGGACCGCGGGTGTCGTCGTAGCGCACCCGGTAACCGGGAAAAATGCGCAACTCACCGCTGTCCATACGCACTGGGATGGAGATTTTTAAACTCGACTTGGGCAACTTGAGCCGCTCGATGGCGTCATCGGAAATGGACGCGTACGCGAGCGCTTCGTCCAGCCGTTGGCTGGCGTCGCTGAACAAAGACTGGGACATGGAATCTGCTCCTTTAATTAGGTCGGATCAACGCACCTGCAAGGTAGATACGCTAGACGAACCGTGCAATTGGGAATCCGTCCACTCATCTTTTACCTAGAAACCCTCGCACCAAGACCGCCGTTCCCACAGTCCCTATCCCCGCCAGCAATGCCATGACGCCCGCCGCACCTTGCGCTCCCCAAGCCTCGGCCAACGCTCCACTCTGCAAGCGGCCAAAAGGACCGACGCCAATGGCCACGACCAAGGTGCTCATCGCTCGGCTCCGCATCTCGTCCGAGGATTCGACCAAGATGATGCTGCTCTGCATAATGCTGAAGCCCGCCTGCCCCAACCCAGAGCAAAACAGCATCAGCAAGGCGAGGCCAAAAGTCCCGCTCAAGGCAAAGGCAGCGATTCCCATGCACGAAAGCAACGAGCCGGCGACAAAGAGCCATTCGTTGCTCAGCTTCCGGCGGCTTAGCTGGACCGCAGCCAAGCCCACAATCGCCCCGCCTCCACTAGCCGCACCCAACCACCCCATAGCTTCCGGGCCGCGGCCGAATACGTCGCGTGCGAAAACCGGCAACAGGTTCATGTAGGGAAAAGCCCAGACGTTCATAAAGATCGTGATGAGAAAAACGCCGAATATCGGCGCAGATGCCCGCATACTGGCCCACCCCTGCCGCCCGGCCCACCCCGCCGCCCACCTGCCTGCACTAGGCGCTTTGGAGTCTGTCTTGAGGCCCGACAACAAAACCAGCGCCAAGGTACCTAGCCCGACTAAGACCAACAGAGCACCCAAGCTGCCATAGGCCGCGGTGACATAGCCAGCCGCCAAGGGGCCAGCAATGCGCGTAAACCCCTGAATGACGTTCTCCAGCACCATGGCATCGACCGTGCGGGCCTTGCCAACTAGATCGGGCACCATGCTGCGCCGCGTCGGCCAATCCAGCGCCCAAGAGGCCCCCAAGGCCAGCGACACCACCGACAAATGCCATAACTCGAGCCGCCCCCAAAAGAGCAAGAGCGCCAACAGCCCCGTCCCCAGCACATTGACCAACTGCAGGGTCCAAACGATGTAGCGCCGCTTAAAGCGATCGGTAATCACCGAGCCGAACAAACCCATAATCAGCAGGGGGATGGCGCGGTAAAAGCCAATGACCTGCACCCACCACGGAGAATTAGTCAACTCCAGCGCCAGCCACCCCAACGCCAGCATCTCCATCCACATGGCTTGCCACCAAAGGCCATTGGCCAACCACAGGCGCACGAAATCCCTGTTGGCCAAAGGTTCGAGGACGCTCCCTTTGGCGAATCTTACGCTCTTCATCGCTCTCTTGCTGGAGTCATTGGGCGTCCTATATTACTCGCGCCAACCAGCCCTAAGCCATAGGAGATTCAACATGTCTGTGGAGGAAAAACTAAGAGACCTCAACCTGCAACTTCCCCCTCCACCTCAACCGGCCGGCTCCTATACCCGCGCCGTGCAAAGCGGCCCCTTGATCTTCGTCTCAGGTCAGCTACCCCTACTAGCCGGCCAGACCCAATACGAGGGAATCGTAGGCGAGGACTTGGATGTCGAAGCAGGATATGAGGCTGCCAAGTTATGCGCCCTCAACGCCCTGAGCGTTCTCAAAGCCGAAACCGGCGATCTCGACGCCGTCTCCATTGTCCGCTTGGGAGGATACGTTGCCTCGGCACCCGATTTCTCGGCCCACGCCAACGTGATCAATGGCGCTTCTGATCTGCTAGCCTCAGTCCTCGGAGATAAGGGAATACATGCGCGTTTGGCCGTCGGCGTCGCCAGCTTGCCGCTGGGAGCAGCCGTCGAGTTGGAAGTCATCGCCGCCGTGGGCTAGGGAGCCTCGCGCTCTTCCGACTGCGGAGCATTGCCATTGGCCTGCGGCTCAGCGGTGGGGCTGTCGGACGGTGCTTCTTGCTTGGGCCTAGGTGGTAGTTCTATTCCATGCTCTGCGAGCAAGTTGCGCAGTTGGTCACCGTCCATCACCTCGTTCTCAAAGAGTATCTCGACGACATCCTCCATCGCCTGCCGATGCTGGGTGAGCAGGGACTTGGCCCGCACGTACCCTGCTCCGATGATGCCCTTGATTTCCTCGTCGATGAGCTTGGCCGTCTCGTCGCTGTACGCGCGGTCGGCCGGGGTCATGCCCAGCAACTGTTGCGAGCGGTCCGTTCGATGGGCGACCAAGCCAATCCGCTGGCTCATGCCGAACTCTTTGACCATCCGCTCGGCCATTTGCGTGGCCTGCTGCAGGTCATTGGCCGCGCCGGTGGATATTTCGCCAAAGACGATTTCCTCGGCCGCCCGACCGCCCAAGATCGCGGCTAAGGAATCTTGCAACTCCTCCTTGGTCATTAGATAGCGATCTTCCAGCGGCATATTCAGCGTATAGCCCAAAGCGGCGATACCCCGCGATACGATGGAGATCTTCTGCACGGGATTGGCCTCGGGCAAAATCTCGCCGACGATGGCGTGACCAGCCTCGTGGTACGCGACGATCCGGCGCTCCTTCTCGTTGAGCACCCGGCTTTTGCGCTCCAGCCCAGCCACCGAGCGCTCGATTGCCTCTTCCAGCTCGGACATGGTGATGGAATCTTTATCTCTCCGCGCTGCCAAGAGAGCCGCTTCATTGACGACATTGGCCAAGTCCGCTCCGGCAAAACCCGGAGTACGCACGGCCAGTTTGTGCAAATCTACATCTGGGCCCAGCTTGACTTCCTTGGCGTGAATCTGGAGGATGGCGGCGCGCCCCTTGACATCGGGCCGGTCCACGGCCACGGTGCGGTCGAAGCGGCCGGGGCGCAGCAAGGCCGGGTCGAGGATTTCCGGCCGGTTGGTCGCCGCCATGAGGATCACGCCAGCGTTGGTGTCGAAACCGTCGAGTTCGGTGAGGAGCTGGTTGAGCGTCTGCTCGCGCTCGTCGTGTCCGCCAAAAGAGCCAGCCCCCCGAGCCTTGCCCAAGGCGTCGAGCTCATCGATAAAGATAATGGCCGGGGCGTGTTTTTTGGCCTGTTCAAAAAGATCGCGCACGCGCGCGGCTCCTACCCCGACGAACATCTCGACAAAATCGGAGCCGCTGAGGGAGAAAAAGGGTACGCTCGCCTCGCCGGCGACGGCCTTGGCCAATAAGGTCTTACCCGTGCCCGGTGAACCCACGAGTAAGACCCCGCGCGGAATCCGACCGCCGAGGGCCTGAAATCGCTCGGGGGTACGCAAAAACTCGACGATCTCCAGCAACTCTTCCTTGGCCTCGTCAATGCCCGCCACGTCGTCGAAGGTAATGCCCGTTCCCTTCTCCATGTACACCTTGGCCTTGCTCTTGCCAATGGACATCAGGCCACCTCCCCCGCTCATGCGACGGATGATAAATAGCCAAATCCCCACGAAGATCAGCGCGGGCAGGATCCACGATAAAAGTTGCGTGAACCAATTGTTGCTGGGCTCGCGGGTAAACTCGACTTGGTGTTCTTCGAGCAGACCAATGATCTCGGGATCGTCGATGACCGCAGTGCGGAAACTAATCTCTCGGCCATCGACATTGGCGCGACCGTGGATGAACTCGCCGCTGAAGGTACACTCAATGACCTGTCCGCTTTTGATCCACTCTCGAAATTGGCTGTACGGGAGGGGTTCAACTTGGCCGGCGAAATAATTTTGCAGACTCAGGAGCAGGAGCAGCGTAAGGACGGCGTATGCAATGGAAAGCTGGGTCTTTTTTTCGAATTTCATGCGTTGTTTTCCGATGCCAGGACGCGCTCTTCCACCCACAGTACGCAAGGGCAAAAGTGCCAATTTGGCGCGGTTTTGAAGATAACCGGCGGCCTGGATAGGGTCAAGGTGAGGGCCTGCTAGCCGAGCAGGCCGGGCGTTTCTAATACCTCCTTGAGCCGCGCGAGGAACCGGGCGGCCAGCGCGCCATCGACGACGCGGTGGTCCGCAGCCAAAGTCAGGGTTAGCTGCGGGCGCACGGCAAATGCGTCGGCTCCAGAGGCTACTACCCTGTTCTCTATGGCCCCGACGGCTAGGATTGCCACTTGGGGAGGGTTGATGATCGCGGTAAAGCGGGAGACGCCGAACATGCCCAAATTCGAGATGGTGAAGGTGCCGCCCAACATGTCGTCGGGGCCTAGCTCGCCGCGGCGAGCTGCGTCGATCAGCCGCGTCCCTTCTAAGGCGATTTCCTCGACCGTCTTTTCGGCTGCGTCGCGAATGACCGGAACCACCAAACCCTGCTCGGCCGCCACGGCAACGCCGATGTTGATTTGGGAGGCATAGCGGAAGTGATCGCCCTCTGCCAAGCTGTTGACGCGAGGGAATTCCCTAAGGGTGCGGGCTGTGGCTTTGACGATCAAATCGTTGAAGGAGATTTTTTTGCCTTCGAGTTGGTACCCGGTGCGGAATTGCTGCAACCACACGGCCGACACATCCATGCTGATGTGAATGTGTGGGATCTGTTGGTAGCTGGCCGTCAGCCGCTCGGCGGCCACTTGCTCGGCCCGGCTCAGTTCAATCAGCCCTTCGGCGACCGGGGCTGCTGGGGTTGGAGCCGGGGCTAGCCGAGCTTGCTCAACCAAGGCCAGCACATCGGCGCTGACGATCCGGCCCCCAGGACCACTGCCGTTGACGCCGGACAGGTCGAGGCCGTGCTCAGCGGCTATTTTTCGCGCTTTGGGCGAGGTCTTATGCGGCCGACGCCCATCGGAATCAGCGGAGGGAGCCGGAGCCTGTGGGGCCGGGGTTGGCGAGGCCGGAGTTGGTGGAGCAGCAGGAGTTGGAGTTGCCGGTGGAGTCGGGTCGCTCGGAGCAGCGGTAGGAACTGGGTCACTCGGAGCAACAGCGACGTACGAGTCGATGTCTTCGTCCGCGGCCGCAATGACGCCGATTGTCGTCGATACCGGTACTTCCTGGCCGACCGGCACCAGAATTTTGCGCAATATCCCGTCGGCCTGCGCTTCGACTTCCATCGTCACCTTGTCGGTGGCGATTTCCAACAGGGCCTGTCCCTTTTGCACTTCCTGGCCTTCTTCTACCAACCAAGCGCTTATTGCGCCGCTTTCCATGGTCAGCCCCAATTTGGGCATGACGATCTCAGTAGCCATATCTCTCTCAGTCTGAAGGGATGCAAAGTCAGCCTTGTAAAATAATTGGCGAGAAAAGCTGGTCAATGCAGCGCGCGTCTGTCGCGGGCTTTCGTTCCACCAAGTGACCGGCTATATTGACCTCCGGCGCACTGCAAACGCCTTGTTTTTTCCTCCATCAAACGTGCGACGAGCGGACACCTTGGCGGCAATCACCCGCGACTTTACAGCGACGACCTTTGTCGTCCACGAGGGAGCCACCCTCTTGCTGTGGCACAAGAAAATGCAGGCTTGGCTGCCCCCGGGCGGGCACATCGACCTAGGTGAACTGCCCGAAGAAGCCGCCCTCCGCGAAGTCCGTGAAGAAACCGGGCTGACCGTCGAGTTGTTGGGCCAACAAGAGCAATGGGGACGGGTCGCCGTTCTGTACCGCCCCGCGTGTATCCTCCTAGAGGACATCGAACCGGGCCATCAGCACATAGACCTGATTTATTTTAGCCGCGTGGTAAGCGGGCACGCCCGCGTCAATCCTCGCGAATCCACGCAATTGCGCTGGTGTGACCACGCCGCCTTGGGCGATGCGGCGATCGCCGAGGACATCCGCATCCTCGGACGCCGCGCCATCGCATCCATAGATGCGGGAAAAGTGATAAGCTGTGGCTAGGACGGCCTTGATCTATCACCCCGACGTCTTGTTGCACGACACGGGCGCAGGGCATCCAGAGCGCCGCGCACGCTTGGAATCTATTGTCCAACACTTAAAAGATCGATCGCTATGGGACGAAGTGCTGCACCTACAACCACAACCAGCACCGCGTCGCGCCCTGCTCAGAGCCCACTCGCCAGTCCACTTGGACCGAGTAGCGGACCTCGCACAGGTCGAGTATTCCGTCTATGTGAGCCGTGATAGCGAATTCTCTCCAGGCACGTACCGTGCCGCCCTCCTAGCGGCCGGAGCTCCCATAACTGCCATCGACGCCCTACTCGCCGGCCACGCCGACCATGCCTTTTGCTCCATGCGGCCTCCGGGTCATCACGCCGAAGTCGAGCAAATCATGGGCTTTTGCTTTTTCAACAATGTGGCAGTCGCCGCTCACTACTTGCGGGCCGAATGCGGCTGCGACAAAGTGGCGATCATCGACTGGGACGTCCATCACGGCAATGGCACACAGCACATCTTTGAGGCCGACGGCTCGGTATTTTTTGCCAGCATCCACCAATTCCCCCTCTATCCGGGCACGGGTGCAGCCGACGAGCGCGGGATCGGAGCAGGGCGCGGCCAAACCTTGAATATCCCCGTCCCGGCCGGCAGCACCGACGCCGACTACCTCCGCCACTTCACCGACACTATCATTCCAGCCATAGACCAGTTCCAACCCGACTTCATCCTCCTGTCAGCCGGTTTTGACGCCCATCGCAGCGATCCCCTCGGGCAAATCCTGCTCAGCGCAGAGGGCTACGGCCAGCTAACCGAACTGGTGGTCCAACTCGCCACCCGCCACTGCGAGGGCCGTCTCGTTTCCCTATTGGAGGGCGGATACGACTTAGAGGGGACTGCCGCTTCGGTAACTGCTCACCTGAGCGCCCTGCTGGCGGCTTAAGGACTGACTTCCTTCACTGCGCGGAGTAGCTTGGCTACTCCGCGTTTTTTGTTTTCGTCGGCTTGCTGCTCACCAACCGAAATACCAGTGCGTCAGAGCCGTTTTACCAGCGACCTTTTGGTCGATTTTTTGACTTTGGCTGAATTGGTCATAGGTCAAATAAAAACATAATTTTACGCCATTAAAAGCTCTCGCTATTTCGACCAAATGGTCGAAATAGCCCCATTAGGTCTTCGGCACTTTTGCACCAAATGCAAGGCCCTGCCCACTGTAAAACGACATTTTGCCAAAAAATGCGCTCGCGTGGTACACATGTTGCTTCAATACGGTGCGACTCGACGATGCGCGTTGAGCATCACCATCATCTGACGATAGCCGCTGCGTAACATCAGTTAAAGAAAAAAAGACGCCACTGTTGGGAATGAGTGAGGGGAATGGATTGTCTAAGGGACAGTACCCGAACCATTTGTTATCACAGTCAATAGCGATAAGCACAAGGAAAGGGAGAAGATGCGACTCGCCGCACGCTCCATGGGATCGGTCGGATTCTCGGTGCCCCTCCTGCTGGTGTTAAGCCTAGGAACCGGTTGTAACCCCTTGACCGGCGATCTGACCGTGTCGGCCCGGGCCGTGCCGAGTCAGGAGTGGGTGCTGCAGCAGGACGCGGACGGAGTGATCACCGGTTCGCTCACCGACCACTTACAGGGGCGGCACCTCCGTCGGACGATTCTTGGTGCCGAGCGTGGCGACCGCATTCGCTTCGAAACCCTACCGGAACTAGCCTCAGGAGTGGCCGTGGCCGCTGGTGATCCCATCGGCCGCCGGCTCTCTGCGCTGACCGCTCGGCGACAGGCGGAGCTGCAGGGGCAGCTAGACGTCGAGCGGGCCTACTTGGAACTAGCCCGCTCCGGCAGCAAGGCTTCCCTAGTGCGCGAGGCTGACGTGCGCCTCTCCCTAGCGCAGGCGGAGGCCGCCCAGCAGCGGCGCGCGCTAGTTCGTCAGCGGTCGCTCTTCGAGCGCGAGTTGGTGGCCCCCGCCGATCTGGAGCTAGTCGAGGCCGCCGTTGAGGCCGCCGACCTCCGCATCCGCATCGCCGAGGCCGAGTTGCAGACGGCTCAGACGGGCGGCCCCGAGCAGGAGATCCGGTGGATCGAGGCCCGGATCGCCGATCTGCTGAGCCAGCTAGAGCAAGTGCGCCTCGACATCGAGGCGGATGTGGTGCGCTCGCCCATTGACGGCCGCTTCCTCGGGGGCCACGGCGACACGCTGGCCGTGGTACAGGATACCACCGCTTGGGCCGCTATCATGCCCGTAGCCTGGACCGATCACCTGCGGCTACAACCGGGCCTTCCAGTCCAATTGCAGTGGGATGCCGGCCTGCCACCGTCGTCCGGGCAACTGACGCGGCTAAAAACCGAGGCATTCTCCGCCGTTGACGGGCGACAGTTCGTGGCCGTTGTGGCCCGACTGGACAGCGTGGACGGAGCCCTCGTGCCCGGACTGGTGGGACAGTGCCGTATTACCGCCGACTCCCAAACCTTTCTCGATCGCCTGCAACGCATTCTGGCGCACTGACCCAGACCGACGACAACGTCAAAACACACAACACAGACACAGGATACCTTGAATGGACGCTCGAAGAGACCGATACGAGTTGAAGTACCCGGCGACGCAGGACACGCTGGAGCCCCTACGACGCGCCCTCGAACCCTTCGTGGTCCGGGACAAGCACACGCCGCCGGGCAAGGTGGGCTATACCATCCACAGCATCTACTTCGACACGCCGGGCTTCGACGCCTACCACCAGAAGGTGGACGGACTGCAGCACCGGTACAAGGTGCGTCTTCGAGGCTACAACGAGGGGGCCGATGACGCCCCGGTGGTGCTCGAGATCAAGCGCAAGGACGACCGCGTCGTTTCCCAGGCCCGGGCCTGGGTGCTGCACCACGACCTCGACGCCCTGCTGGCGACCGGCGATGTGGAGCGCTACGCCTTATCCGACAAGAGCGATGACCGGGCGAAGGAGGATATGTGCCGTTTCCTGTACCGGATCCGCCGCCACGGGCTGCGCCCGGTGGTCCTCACCCGCTACGAGCGCGAGGCTTACTTCGGACGCTTCAACAACGATCTGCGCATTACGCTGGACAGCAGTCTCCGCAGTCGCGCCTTCCCCGGAGCCACCGAGCTGTTCGGCCGGCAGCCCGTGGTGCGGGCACAGCGCGATACAGTGGTCGAGGTCAAGCACTACGGCGCTAGTCCTTCGTGGCTCAAGAGTATCGTCAGCGACTTCGGTCTAAGGCGCGCCTCGTTCTCCAAGTACTGCAACTGCCTCGACGATCACGACCTGCCCCGGCGATCAGCGGGCCTTGGCGGGCGGCAGGTGAGCCCGTGAATGCCTTTCAGGATGTGAGTAGCCTGATCTCACCACTGGCCTTGAGTCCGCAACAGGCGGCCACCAACTTGGCCGTGGCCCTCGTGTGCGGTCTGATGGTGGCTCGCTTCTACCGCTGGGTCACGCACCGGTCGAGCAATGCCAACGCCTTCGTCAGCGCGTTGATCGTTCTGGCAATGATCACCTGCGTCGTCATTATGGTCATTGGCAACAACCTAGCTCGGGCTTTCGGGCTGGTCGGTGCCATGTCCATCATCCGCTTCCGCACCGCAGTCAAGGACGTGCGCGACATCGTCTTCATCTTCTTCAGCCTCGCCGGGGGCATGGCGGCCGGTGTCGGTCTAGCCGCCATCTCCCTCGGCGGGACCATGGCGATCGGGCTGGCCATGCTCGGTGTCGAGAAGGTCCAGTCGCGCTCCCGCCGCCAGCGCGACTACCTGCTACAAATGACCTACACACCGAGCGCCGGGATTGAAGCACCCTACCCCGACATCCTACGCCGCTTCTGCCGCCGCCATCACCTCGTCAACACTCAGTCCCAAGCCGGAGGGGACGATCTCGAGCTTTCCTTCTACGTGAGTCTTAGGAACGAGGATGCCTCCAGCCGGCTGGTCTCGGAACTACGTGCCCTGCCCCAGATCGGTCGCGTGAACCTGTTCTTCGACGAAGACTACGACTGAGCACTCCATCCCTCGCCATTCAGAAAGGACAACGCCATGTCAGCCGGTCCGTGCTCGCGCCCCATCGGGGGTGCCCTGCTCCTCCTCTTCTCGTTGCTATCAACGACGGCTCTGCAAGCGGATCTGTCGCCCAGCATACACCTGAGCGATGATGGGGCCACCCTGATCCAGTCCGGGCCGTCGGCCAGTACCCTGTACGATGAGACGGTCCTGCGGACATTCGAGTTGCGTTTCGAGCCAGCCGACTGGTGGGACCAGCTCACCGCCAACTACGGCACCGGCGAGAACATCCTCGCCGATCTGACCGTAGAGGGCGTCACCTATCCCGAGGTGGGCGTGCGCTTCCGCGGCAACACATCCTACACGAGGACGGGAGACTCCGAGAAAAAGTCCTTCAACATCGAGATGGACTTTGTCGACGAAGACCAGACGCTGATGGGCTACCGGACCCTCAATCTCCACAATGCCTATCTGGATCCCTCTTTCATGCGCGAGGTCCTCTACTTCCACGAGGCCCGCAACTACGTCCCCACGCCCAAGGCCAACCACGTGCATCTGACCATCAACGGGCAGAATTGGGGAGTGTACGCCAATGTCCAGCAGATCAACGCCGACATGGTGGCCGAGTGGTTTCCCAGCAACGACGGCGACCGCTGGAAGGTCGAGACCGGCGGTGCGGGAGGTGGCCAACCGGATGGCGCGGGAAACAACCCAGGCCAACGGCCCCCACGCGGCGGGGTGCCAATCAATGTCGATACAACAGCAACCAACCCAGGCCAGCGACCCCCAAGAGGCGGGGTGCCACCTAATGCCGATACAACGGCAACCAACCCAGGCCGGCAGCCAGGAGGCGGGGCCTTCGGCGGAGAAAGGGCTCTGACCTATCTGGGCGACGATCCGACCGCGTACGAGTCCCTCTACCTACTCAAGGCAGAAAACACCGATGACCCATGGGCGCACCTGATCGCGCTGTGTGAGGCGCTCAACAACACGCCCGCCGACCAACTCGCGGAGGCTCTCGAACCGATCATGGACGTGGACCGCTGGTTGTGGTTCCTCGCCGTGGAAAGCGTCCTTGGGGACGACGACAGCTACCTGACCAAGGGGTCAGACTACCAGCTCTACTACGAGCCTGAGAGCGGGCGCATGCACCCCCTCCAGTACGACGGCAACGAAGCCCTCAACGCCCGGCTGATCACCAGCGATCCCATGGCCGGCGAAGACAACACCGACCGCCCCGTCATCAGCCAACTGTTGAGCGTACCTACCCTGCGGCAGCGCTACCTCGCCCATGTGCGCACCGTGCTGAACCGGTCGCTGACCTGGGAGACCTTGGGGCCACAGGTGGAGCAGTACAAGCAGCTTATCGAGACCGAGGTGCGAGCCGATCCCCGCAAGTTCTATACCACCGAGGCCTTTGAGGCCAGCCCCGCCGAGCTGGAGCGCTTTGTGAGGGAACGGCGCGCCTTCCTCCTGTCCCACGCCGAAGTGAATCGACCTTCGCCTGAAATCCTCGCCGTGAACACGGAGCGCACCAGCTCGCAGGCACACATCACCGCTAGCCTCGCGGCCACGCCCGCCGTGGTCGAGGTGCTCCTGCACTGGTCCCCCGGTCTGACCGGATCCTTCAGCACCCTAGTCATGCTCGACGACGGTGCCCACGGCGATGGCTCAGCCAACGACGGCACCTACGGTGCCCACCTGCTCCTGCCCGACAGGGGCTGGGTGCGCTACTATGTCGAGGCCCGCGCCGCCGACGGCTTCGGCACGGTCGCCTATGCTCCCGCTGGTGCAGAGCACGATGTGTACGCCTTGCTCGCCAACGCGCCGCTGGCCGCCACCAGCCCGATCTGGATCACGGAGCTGATGGCGGCCAACCGGGGGGCCGTCCTTGACCCCCAGGGCGACAGCGACGACTGGATCGAGTTGACCAATGTCAGTAACAAGCAGGTGGACCTGTCGGGGATGTTCCTCAGCGACAACACCGAGGATCTGCACAAGTGGAGCCTGCCCGCAGGTACGGTATTGGCTCCAGGTGCCAGCCTCGTGGTGTGGGCCGATGACGATGAAGGCGACAACCCGGGGCTGCACGCCAACTTCAAGCTCTCGCAGTCAGGCGAAGTGGTGGCCCTCACCGACGCGGCGAGCAATGGCGGGGCACTGCTGGATCTCGTGTCCTTTGGTGGCCAGCTCGACGATGTCTCCTATGGACGTCTGCCGGAGGACCCGTCCCGCTTCGGCTTCCTCGACCAGCCCACGCCGGGGGGCGACAATTCCAGCATGATCACGGCCGTGACCGAGGGCAGCGACGCTCCGCTGCCGTCGAGCTTCCTGCTGGGGCAGAACTACCCCAACCCCTTCAACGGCACCACCATCATCCCCTTCACCATCCCCGCTGCCGGGGTGAGTGAAGATCTCTTCGTGAGGCTGGAGATATACAACCTCAGCGGGCAGCGCGTCGTCTCCCTGTTGTCAGGCACCTTGGCGTCCGGCCAGTATTCCATCACTTGGAACGGCCGCGACCAGCGCGGTCACGCCGTGTCTAGCGGTCTGTACTTCTACCGCCTAGAGGCCGGTCCGTTCCTGCAGACGCGCAAGTTCACCCTAGTGCAGTGAGTTGAGTCCTCTGTCCGGCATCTGCGCCGCCCTGCTGGCGTCTTGAGGCTTGGTAAATACGTAGATAGAGACTTGGTACTCGACGGAATTACACGTCTCGACTTGCGTTTCTCGCCGCTGACTATAGCCTTGGGCGACGAGCCGGGAGACGAAGGCAGCGGCGTCCTTGCGCTGCGGATCCCCGAGGTAAAAGCGGCCGCCGGGCAGCAGCAGCTTGTGCAGAATGCGTTCGAGATAACGGTGATTCTTCTTTTCGTAAACAATGTCCGACCCCACCAAGCACTCGCACGGCCCTCCCACGGGATTGCGCCAGTCCAAATAGGCCACCCGGTGGTTGTGCTGGACTTTGTTGAGCCGAGCATTGTGGGCGGCGAAAATCAGCGCGTCCTCGACAAAATCGGTCGCTTCAACGCGCCAACCGAGCTTGGCTAAGGCAATGCCCACCAGCCCCAAGCCGCAGCCTAATTCGCAGATCCAACCTCTGGGGATTGGCTCCTCGGCGCGGCAAAACCACTGGGCCATGGCCAAAGCCGTCGGCCACAGCTCGGCCCAATAGGGAAAGCGCTCCACTCTCTGGAGCCGCCCTTCACGCTCGATCATGCGGTCCACCAAGGCATCTACATCGCCGACTGCCGTCATCTGCAGTTCGCGGCCGGTTGCCAAGGTGCGGCGCACCTGTCGAGTGTCGTACTTGCTCAGGGTGCGGCGAATCTGCCGGTCGCCATAGCACTTCACGACTGCCGGGTTATCCTCTGCTTAACCTCGGAGATGCGCTCTTCATTCATAGCGACGGTGTGATTGTTCTCTGCGGAAAAACTGCCCTGCGGATAGTACGGCTGTCCGTACATGGGGTACGCCTCGCTACGCAGGTGGGCCAAGGTGTGGTGACCGGCGCGCCGCTGGCGGATGTGCCTCAAAGCCCCGATATCGACTTCGGAGACGACGATTTTTTCCCCTGACCCCGGGTCGGCTTGCGCGAGGATGCGGCCGTCGAAATCGACGACCATTGAACCACCCGGCCAAGAAAAAGGCGGATAGTGACTCAGTTCGGCCCCTTGATTGGCGGCAAGCACGTACGCCGTATTTTCCAAGGCCCGACAGCGATTGACCGTCGTCCACCAATCCATCGGCGGCGTCGCCCCCCAAGGATCCATATAGGCCGAGACGCGGACGAGGATTTCAGCACCGTTGGCTGTGAGTTGGCGCAGCGGCTCGGGAAAGAGCCAGTCGTAGCAAATCGCCGCGCCAATGCAGCCGATGGGCGTCTGGGCTACTGGGAACAGTTCGTCCTCATAGTCAGCCAAGTCGTGGGGGCTGGTGTGGACTTCCCAAGGGACCCAAGGATTGACCTTGCGGTACTTGTACCACAGCCCTTCCGGCCCGAGCAGACAGGTCGTGTTGAACACCTTACCCGGCCATTGGGGATCTTCTTCGAGGAAAGAGGCTGTTTGGATGTACACGCCCAATTCGCGGGCCTTGTCCTCTAAGCGGGCCGTGTGCTCATTGGGAATGGGAACGGCCAATTTAGCCAGCAAACTCTTGGCGGTGGGATAAATCGGCGCGGCGTGACCAAATTCGGGAAAGGCCAGCAGCTTGATGTCCATAAACGGCCCGTAGCCTTCAACGGCCATATCGACCATTTCGATCATACGCGCCGTATTGCGAGCCATTTCAGCGCGGTCGGTGGGATTGGGTTGGTCAACCTGACAGGCGGCCACCCCGTAGCGCAGTTCATCCCCCATGAGTTTTTCTCTTTGTCTTCCACACTTTGGGCGTTCCGCGCCGCTGCTCGATCAACTCGGCGACGACGCTGACCGCGATCTCGGCCGGGGTATCCGCGCCGATGTTGAATCCAATTGGCGCAAAGACTGCGTCCAAGCGCTGCGAGTCCCCGCCGCGCTCGGCGATCCGCCGCCACAAAATGAGCTTCTTGCGCTCGCTGCCCAGCATTCCGATATAGCGCGCCGGAGTCTTAATCGCCGCTTCAACGACAATTTCGTCGTGCTGGTGGCCGCGGGTGGCCGCGACGATGTAGGACTGATCGTCGATGGGCAAATCGGCGAATACCTCTTCCATGCCGGCGACTAAGCACTCATCGGCCTGTGGATGCCGCTCGGGATTGGCAAACGTCGGGCGGTCGTCAATGAGGACGACGCGGAAGCCCACGTTTTTGGCCAGCGCGCAAATCTGCCCGCCTACGTGGCCTCCGCCGAAGACGTAGAGCACCGGTTCGGGCAGGAACGGCTCGATAAATACTTCCGCGGACTCTCCTAGCGCGGCACTCGGGTCCAACGCACAGACTAGGCCGCGCTCGTGCACGATCACTTCGGGCAAGCGCTTCTCCACCTGACGATCGGCTTCAGGAGTGCCCAGTGAGCCGCAGATGCTGCCGTCAGCCCCCAGCCACAGCTTCCCCTCCCCAGTGGCGTCAAAACGGCTTTTGAGCAGGGTCGCCAGCGCGCAACCGCTGCGCGCCTGACGCGCCGCTAGCACACGGCTATAGAAGTCGGCCCCCTCGTCCGGTTCGATGACTTCGGTGTAAATCCGCACGCTCCCGCCGCAATTTAAGCCGCTCTCCCCGGCTTGTTTTTCCGTCATGGTGTAGCGCATGAGCTGGTTTTCTCCGGTCTCCAGCGCGATGCGGCCAGCGCTCAAGACCTCGGCTTCGAGGCATCCACCGCCGATGGTGCCGACCACGTCCCCTTCCTCGGCGACGATCATTTTGGCCCGCTCACTCATGGGAATCGAGCCGGTGCTCCACACAAGCGAAGCCAAAGCCATGCGCTCTCCCTGCTCCTTGCGCCGAACAATTTCAGTGAGGATGTCTTCCATAATTTACTCTGGCCACTGTTCCAGTTCGCGCCGGTAGTCGGCTGGCGTGTCCATGTCGATTAGAATGGCGTCCTCTGCCACCGGCAATTCGTACGTATCCTCGGGATGGCCCCGCGTCACCGCATTCAATCCCACATCCAGCGGCAAGCCCAAAATTTCCGCTCGATAGACATTGCGAATCAATACGGGATGCCCTCTTTTTCCGTTGGCTGTGGGTATGATAATGCCCTCGTCCATCTGTGTTCTCGCCTGCAAAACCTGCTCTACTACGGCTCCGCTCAGCCGGGGTTGATCACCTAAGCAAATCAAGTAATCAGCTTCTGTATCCACCGCTCGCACAGCGCATTGTATGGAAGAGAGCATCCCTGTTTGATAGTCGGCATTGACGACCCAACGGACCGGATAAGCGGCCAACACTGGGACAATCTCCTCAGCGCGATGGCCGAGTACGACCACCACTTCATCCAACCGCTGCCCCACGACCTCGGCGATCCACTCAATAGCCGCCCGCCCCCCTAAGGGCAATAGCTGTTTGAGCTGTCCCATGCGGGTAGACATGCCCGCCGCCAAAATGATGCCGGCTACCCGGCCTGTCCCATCTGCTCGCATCTATTTCAATCTACGGCTACAGACAAATCGCGCCAGTACTCACGCCCCCAACCGGCGACCAGCGAGAACGCCGCTTGCCCAAGCCCATTGGAAGTTAAATCCCCCCAAATCGGCGTGAATGTCCACCATCTCGCCGGCAAAGTACAGGCCGGGCATCAAAAAGGATTCGAGCGTATCGGGGTTGATGTCTTCGGTGCGCACCCCCCCAATCGTCACTTCTGCGTAGTCAAAGGGTCTCGGACCGCTAACTTCAATCGGCCAATTCGTCAGGCTTTGGGAAAGCTGCCAGCGCGCGCCCTTGCCGAGCTGATCGACCCGCTGCGCCGCGTCAAACCCCAAATGATTTAAAAGGGGCCGCACTAATTTGCTGGAAAGCAGGCCGGCGAAACTCAGTTCGAGCGAGCGATGGGGATGGCGCTGCCAGCGCTCTTTGAGCAATTGACTGATTGCTTCCGGGCTGCGACCGGGGAAGAAATTGATCCGGAGCACGGCTCGCTTCGCCCCTAACTCGGGCACCAAGCGGGCGCTGAGGTTCAATATGGTGAATCCAGAAACCCCGTATTTTGTAAAGAGCAAGTCATCTGTATCAACGGCCTCGCGCCCACCTTTGAGTGTGACGCGCACTTCGGCCCGGACCCTAAGCCCTTGCATGCGAGCGAGGTATTTTTCTGGGCTGATTAGCGGCACTAACCCAGGCTTGAGGTCGGTGAGCCGGTGCCCCATGGCCACGGCCAAGTCCATGCCCGAGCGGTCCGCTCCCAAGCGGGCGAGGCTGACGCCGCCGCTGGCCATTATTACGCGCCCACCGGTATAGCGCTGTCCCTCGGCATCGCGCAACTCAAAGCGAGACGCGCCGGAAGCGCGGCTCATGTCCACCACCTTGGCATTGGTTTCGACGCGGATGCCCAGGCAGCGCATCCGATCGGCGAGCAAATCGACAATCGACTGCGCTTGATCCGACACCGGAAAGAGGCGTTGCCGTTTTTCTTCGCGGAACTCGATCCCTAGATCGGTAAAAAATGCCAAGGTTTCGTCTAGGCGGAATTGCTCTAGCGCACTGCGGACAAAACGCGGATGCGTGCCGTGGTAATGCCTGAGATCGTCCGCTGCCTTATTCGTCAGGTTGCAGCGCCCATTGCCCGAAATCAATATTTTCCGCCCCAATTTTCCACTGCCTTCGAGCAGAGTCACCCGCTCGCCCGCCTCGGCGGCGACAATGGCCGCTAGCATCCCGGCGGCCCCACCGCCGACCACTATGCAATCCCCTGATTTCAAGCCTGTTTCCACATAGCTAATTATTAAAAAACAATAAGATAGAACAGCTCTAGCCCTCGGTCAAACCAAAGGCCTCCAGTTTGACATACTCTCGTTTATTATCTAAGTTTTTTAACTTTGGAAAAATTAAAAACGCGCTGAGTCAGGACATTCCATGGCAAACCTCACAGGGGCGGCGACGGCTATGAGCGAGCAACAACCCGCATCCACTAGCCAAAGCCAAACCTCGATCTTTCCCACGCTCCACGAAGAAGTCGAAACCTCGATCCGCAAAGAGGGTATCTCCTTTATCTTTGAGAGCCGCTCCGTCTCTGCCGTCGTCCAATATATCTACACGCCAATAGATGGAACCTTTGCCGATATCGAGTTAGAAGTCAACAATGGCGACCCAATCACCCCAGCCGAAGACGGCGGGATTGCCGTGGAAATGGGCGGCTCGGTTCGGCCGCCTGACAGCGAAGAAGTAGAGCGGCACTTCATCTCCTGCGAGCAAGTCGGCGATTGCGTCGAAGCCCGCTGGCAATGGAAGCTAGGGGAGGAACAAGCCAATTTTCTCTACCGATTCCGCATCAGCGGCAAATCCCTCGTAGTGGAAATAGAGGGCGGGCATGGCAAGGGCACTGGCCTCTCGCTTGGTCGCGTCACCGGGGCCTTGCACCCGCGCCTGATCGCCATTCCCTATTTCAACTTCGGCGATAACTACCCGCACATCCTCTGCACCTCGGGCTACTTCCTGTCTAGCTTTGTGGATTGGCACTACTCGCGTGCTTCCTCTCTGTACGCCCTGCCCGAAGCAGAATCTCAGCGCCTCGTACAACTCAACGGCGGCTGTAGCTACGCCAGCCAAGGCGACGGCAAGCGCAGCGATTTTCAGGAGCGCTGGCTCATAACCGTCTCCACCCAATACGAGGAAGTTCTCCCAGCCTTTCCCACGACCGAGACCGAGCAAAGCGAAACGTTAGCCGACTGGGTCTGGTACAACATCCCCTATATCGACGCATCCCAAGAAAGCTACGTCGAACTATACGAGAATATGCTTCAACTCAAGCTGATGGGCGTCGATTACCTGCTGATCAACCATCCCAGCGAAACTTGGCACGATGGCGACGGCGACGCCATACTCGCGGTGGAAGGAGCCGAGGCTAAAGGAGGCGAAGACGCCCTCAGCGAGTACCTTGAGGCCCTGTCGGATCTGGGCTATAAAACCAGCCTTCAAGTCAACTATCGCCACATCGCTCCTACTAGTCCGAATTGGCAGCCTGAATTAGCAGCCCAACTCGCCGACGGAACCCCGACGCCAACCGGACCTGGGCTCTATTTGTTCAAGCCGTCCGAAGCTCTGGCGCGCGCACCCGAACATGCGCATACCATCAGCGAAAAATACTCCTGCGATACGCTGTACGTAAGCGAACACGCCGAGGTCCCACCTTGGGAATTCAACGACTTCAGCACCGACAAATCAGGAATTGGTGACTTGGTAGGCAGCTATTCCCTGCAACGAAGCCTCCTCCATTCCCAAGCCCAAGCCGGCTTGGCCATCGGGAGCGGCGGCAACCACTGGTTCTACGCCGGCATCCTAACCGGCTACCTCGCTCGCATGGTCGGGGATGACCCTAGTCGCATTCCGCCGCTGGTGGACTTCGACCTGCAAAACCTCCATACCGTTGAGACCGATGCGGGTCTGGGCACCATCGACCAGTACTTTGCCGGGCACATCCCCCAAGGCGAGAAACACAGCCGCAGCGCCTATCTCGATCGCTATCTCGCCGCTACCGCGGCCTTTGGCCACGCCTGTCTGGTCCCCGACCAGCTAGAGTGGGGCATTGCATCTACGATTAAATCCTATTACATGCTACGCGAACTGCAAAAGCACTATCTCCGCGTCCCTGTTCGCTCCATCGCCTATTGCCATAACGACCAGTTTCTAGAGACCAATGATGCCCTGCTTTCTGGCGCGTTTGCCCAAGGACAGGTGCGGGTAATATACGTCAATGGCCTTGAAGTCTATGCCAACCTCGGCTGGGAGCAGCCTTGGACTGTCCATCGGAGCGATGTAGCCTACCACCTTCCTCCAGGCTCCTTTTGCGCCTGGAAAGACTCATCGTTGCTGGTCTATTCGGCCGACGCTGGCTTGGGGCGCATAGACTACGCCTCTTGCGAGGACTATTTGTTCGTCGATACTCGAGGGCAACGGGGGCAATTTGGCCCCATAGAGTTCGACGGTGCCGTGGCCATTAAAGAGCGCAAATGGGAAATTGACGTAGTGCCCTTTGGGTGCCAAGCCGATATAGTAATCGACGTAGGCCAGTACTGGCCAGACCGCAAACTGCCTCCTTTGCGCCTTTTAGCCTTTAAGTCCGAGGACGAGGAGCCCGACATCTACCGGGCCGACATGGAAGGGGACAGCGTCCGCTTCAAACCGCTGGAGGATGTGGTCATCTATCGCATCGCCCTGCCCGAGTGGATGGTCGAACCCGGTCGCTAGCGCTTTGTCCGATCCATCCGCCCCCTTTCTCCAAGCCTGTCGGGGCCAAGTGCCGGCGACTCCTCCCATCTGGATCATGCGCCAAGCTGGCCGCATTCTCAAACCTTACAGGGAGCTACGTCAGCGGCACGGCTCACTGCTCACACTTTTCAAAACTCCCGAGCTCGCCGCTGAAATTACCCTCATGCCGGTCGATCTGCTCGGAGTCGATGCGGCCATTCTCTTTACCGACCTAGTGACGCCCTTAGAGGCGCTCGGCTGCGAACTGACCTACGCACCCGGCCCAATTTTCGCCCGCCCCATCCGCTCCACCGCCGACATCGACGGCCTCCACAATCCCGTCCCCGAGGACGACCTCGCCTATGTCTTAGAAGCCGCGCGGCTAGCGCACAGCGCCTTGCCGCCAGCCGTCCCGCTCATCGGGTATGCCGGGGGGCCTTTTACCTTGGCCACTTGGCTAGTGGAAGGGGGCCATGCCAAGGACTTTCCCGCTTTTCGCCGCATGATCCATAGCGATCCCGTTCTCGCCCATAGGCTACTCGACCTGCTCAGCGATCTCGCCGGCCGCTTCTTGCGCGCCCAGATTGAGGCCGGAGCCCAAGCCGTCCAGATCTTCGACACGTCCATCGGTTTGTTATCGCCAACGCAATTCAACGAATTCGCCCTACCCTATCTCCAGCGGGTCTGCCGCAGCCTCGCGCCGCTGAATGTTCCGGTCATTTACTTCCCCCTTGCCGGGGCGCAAAACCTGTCTTGCTTTGGCCGCGTCGGTGCCCATGTCCTGAGCCTCGATTGGCGAATCGACTTAGATACAGCTTATGGATTGTTCGGGGATACCATGCCTTTACAGGGCAATCTAGACCCCTGCGCCCTCTACGGCTCGGAAGCGAGCATTGCCGCTGCGGCCCAGCACATTCTGGAACAGGGCCGAGGTCGCCCCCACATCTTCAACTTGGGACACGGCGTCTATCCAGACACGCCCTATGAAAAGGTCAAATCGTTAGTGGATGTGGTCCACCAATTCGCGCAAACTTGAAAGGGCAAAGCGAATGGAAAGCATGGAAGGCAAAGAAAAAGGCGTGACGCGACAGCACACCTTTTTCTGTATCAACAAAGAGCGGCATACGGCTTCGTCCAAGGTCATCGACGCCCAGCGCAAGGAGATTAGCGTTTTCGGTCAGCGGGTGCGCGGCTGGGTCGTGATCACCGAAGAGCCGGTCATCGACAAGGACATCTCCCTCGACGAGTCAACGCAAGGCGCAATGCCCCTCCGCGACCCGGAATGAGGGCACTAGCGTTTAGCGTCCCCAAGAGAATTGGTTTTCCAACCAAGTGCCGATTTCTCGCGGCGGATCGTTCCACTTCTCACCTGGGCCGAGGAATTGCCCGCGGACATCTTCGTCGACGTCAAAGCCCGACCATAAGTCCGGGAACTCATCGCGGACCAATGCCTCTACTTGGTCGCTTATGCCCTGCGCGTGGTAGGAAATCACCTCTTCGGCTTCGCTCTTACCTAAATCTTCGGTCAGATGCTCGGCCATCCCACTACTGGCGATAAAGGTAAATTCAATCGCCGAGTCTTCGGTCAGCTTTAGGTCGATGCGGTAGGCTGGATAGCTCAGTTTTAGCCCCAATACGGACAGTTGTACCTGTAACCACTCGGCTTCGGTGATCTCGCGCGTGCTATTCAGAGTGGCCCAGTCTAATTCAGCCCTAACTCCTAGAGGACTTAACAGGACTAACGCGAGGAGTAAACATATCGCCGTGCGGCTCAATGGCATATCACAACCGCCTTTCAAGAAAACTGGAGTGAGCTCAGCGGCCAACTCCCTCAAGCTGCGGAGGAAAAATTCTCTTCGATAAAACGAACGATGTACCTAAACGAGACCAGACCAACCGGGCGGTCGTCATCGTCCAACAGCGGCACGTGGCGGAAACCGTGGATGCTCATCAAATGCAGAGCGTGCTGCACGGCCGCATCGGCCTTAAGCGCGGTGGGCCGCGGCGTCATCAGGCTCTCGACCGCGATCTGTTCCAGATTGCTGATTAAGCCCGCCACCCGATAGAGGATGTCGCGCTCGGTAAATATGCCAATTAGCTGCCCGCCCTCGCCGGTCACCAACACGCAACCGACGTGCCGCTCCTTGAGCAGGGAGATGACCTCGGCCAACGAAGTAGTCGGCGACACGCAGACCATCTCCTGCGGATTGAGCGCGGAAAGCGGCTCGGTGAAAATTTCCTTGAACTCCTCGCTTCCCCAATCTTGGTACGCTTCACTCAGGCTCTGGCCGCATTCCTCGCAGAGGTCAACTCCAGGGATATTGTCGTGGGAACACGAAGGGCAAATCAATGGGTCTTTCTCCTATTCGACGACCCAAGTATCGCCCGCGCTAAACAGGGCCGCGAGGTCTCCTTCGCCCCGCTGTTGGGTCATCGCGTCGATTTGGTCGAACAGCAACTCGGTGTACGTCGGCCTGTCTAGGGCACGCAGTACGCCAAAGGGCAGCGGCATCGACGGGTACTCCATCCGGCTGAGCATATAGGCATAGCTGGCGTTTTCGCGCCCTTCGCGATGCACGACCAGCTCATCTGGGGCCACGTCGCTGAGCGCGACGACCTCGGGTTCGGTGCCGTTCATGCGGATGCCCCGATCCCGGTCCTTCCCAAAGATGAGGGGTTCCCCCTCCTCTAAGAACACGATATTGTCGTCGCGCACGTCCGAATCCGTGGTGTGCTCCCAAGCCGTGGGATTGAGTACGACGCAGTTTTGGTAAATCTCGACAAAAGCGGCCCCCTTGTGTTCTGCCGCTCGCTTGAGCACGTAGCTCAGGTGCTTGGTATTGGTGTCCTGCGAGCGGGCGACAAAGGTCGCTTCGGCGCTTAGCGCCACGGATATGGGGTTGAGCGGATAGTCAATTGACCCCATGGGGGTGGACGTGGTGCGGTGCCCTATTAGTGAGGTCGGCGAGTATTGGCCCTTGGTAAGCCCGTAGATGCGGTTGTTGAATAGAATAATTTTCAGATCGACATTGCGTCGGAGGCTGTGCAAGAGGTGATTGCCCCCGATGGAAAGCCCGTCGCCATCGCCGGTGATGACCCAGACGCTCAAATCCGGGTTGGCCGTCTTGATGCCCGTGGCGATCGTGGGCGCGCGTCCGTGGATCGAGTGAATGCCGTACGTATTCATGTAGTAGGGAAAGCGACTAGAGCAGCCGATCCCAGAGACGAATACGAGGTCTTCCCGCGCTATCCCCGCTTCGGGCAGCATCTTTTGCATTTGGGCCAAAATCGCGTAGTCGCCGCACCCGGGGCACCAGCGGACCTCTTGGTCGGAAACGAAATCCTTGCGACTCAACCCTGTCTCTACCACTGCTTCGGCCATCTCGATCTCCCTACTTTAGCTTACCACTTGGCGAATTTTGTCGGCCACTTCCCGAATTTGGAAGGGGGCCCCTTGGACCTTGTTCAGCTTGACGACGCGCACGGGGAAATGCGCTTGGACCAACAGGGCCAATTGGCCGAGGTTTAATTCGGGTACCAACACTTGCTTGTAGCGGCCGAGCACATTGCCGAGATTGCGAGGAAACGGGTTCAAGTAGCGCAGGTGCGCATAGGCCACGTCGAGGCCCTCGTCCCGCACTTGCTCAACGGCTGCGCGAATGGCACCGTAAGTCCCTCCCCAACCCAAGACCAGCAAATCCCCTTGGTCAGGGCCGGTTACTTCCAACTCGGGAATAAAATCGGCAATGCCGCGAATTTTGTCGGCCCGGACGTGGACGATGCGCTCGTGATCTTCGGGCGCGTAGGAGACATTGCCCGTCACATCCTGCTTGCCCAAGCCGCCGATCCGGTGCTCCAGCCCCGGCGTCCCCGGCAAGACCCAGGGCCTAGCCAAAGTCTGCGGGTCGCGCATGTAGGGTTGGTAGTCGTCGGGATCGGTGTACGGCTCGGCATCAATGGCCGCGATAGAATCCGGGTCTGGTATTTTCCACGGCTCGGAGTTGTTGGCCACGTACCCGTCGGACAGGACAAAAACCGGCGTCATATAGCGAACGGCAATGCGGAAGGCCTCGATGATCATGTCGAAGCATTCGCTTGGGGTCGCCGGAGCAATGACCGGGATCGGGCTTTCGCCGTTGCGTCCGTAGAGCACCTCCAGCAAATCGGCCTGCTCGGTCTTAGTGGGCAAGCCCGTGCTAGGACCGCCGCGCTGGACGTCAATGACCACCAGCGGCAGTTCCATAACTACGGCCAAATTGATCCCCTCACTCTTGAGCGCAATGCCCGGGCCGCTGCTGGCGGTAGCCGCGAGACTGCCGGCAAAGGCCGCGCCAATCACCGAACCCATGGCTGCGATCTCATCCTCGGCTTGGAATGTCCGCACATCGAAGTTCTTCAGCGCCGCCAAGCCCTCTAGGATGGTGCTGGCTGGCGTGATGGGATACGAACCGTAAAAGAACGGTTTGCCAGCCTTTTGCGCAGCCGTGACCAGCCCTAAGACAATCGCGTCGTTACCGGTAATCCGCTTGTACACCCCCGGTTCGACAATCTGCCGCTTTGGCACCGAGATCTGCGTCTGAAAGGTTTCGGCCGTTTCGCCGTAGTAGTAGCCCGCTTTCAAGGCCCTCGTATTGGCCTCAACCACCTCGGGGCGGCCGGCGAACTTGGTCTGGTAGAACTTGAGCGTGTAATCGAGCGGTCGATCAAACATCCAGAACACCAAGCCCAAGACAAAGGCATTCTTGCACATGTCCTTCGCTTGGTTGCTCATACCCTCGATGTCGGCGAGGGCATTGCGGGTCAGGGTAGTCAAGGGGACCGGATGCACGTCGTAGCCGCTGAGGCTGCCGTCTTCGAGCGGGTTCGCCTCGTACCCGGCCTTGCGGAGGCCATTGCGGTTGAACGGGTCCGTATTGACGATGATGGTCCCGCCCGGCTCGAGATCGGGCAAATTGGCTTTGAGCGCGGCCGGGTTCATCGCCACCAGCACTTGGGGCGAGTCGCCAGCCGTGTAGAGATCGTTGGCGGCAAAGTTGACCTGATAGCCGCTCAGCCCAGGGATAGTCCCAGCCGGGGCGCGGATTTCGGCGGGAATGTCGGGAAAGGTACTGACATCGTTGCCCACCACGGCCGAAGTATTGGTAAATTGCCCGCCGGTTAGCTGCATCCCATCGCCTGAATCACCGGAAAATGAGATGACGACAGATTGGCGCTCTTCTTGCGAGTACTCGCGCTTACTTGTAGGTGCCGACGGGGCCACGGTTTCGACCATGCACACGACCTCCTTAAAAAGAAAAAAATCTCAATCCGCAGCGCATGCTCAAGCTCCCTCTTTCGTGCGGGCTATGCGCTCGGGGTCAGGTGGTAGATTGTAGATGTCTTCGGGAAATTGATCGGTGAGAAAGCGGATGACCTCGTGTTGGGGCAAATTCCCCTTTATGCGGCCGTTTTCATCTACAATCGGCACGTTGCGGTAATCGCCAGCGTTCATCAGCCGCAGAGCGCTGCTGATCGGCTGCTGGGCGTCCAAGCTGTGCGGGTCACGGGTCATCAACTCGGCCACCGGCTGTGTCCACGTCGCCGGCTGGTCAACCACCTTGGTGAGCGCATCGCGCTCGGTAAAAATTCCCACCAAGCGGCCGTCCTCCTCTACGAGTACAGCACTGACGTGTTGGTGTCGCATTTTCTTGAGAACTTCGACAATCGGCTCCTGCGGCTCGCACAAGACATACCCGTCCAGATCCAGATGGCCGATGACCTCTTCTTGTAACTTCTGTACAACCTTCATTAGAAAGCCCCTTTCTCGGGGCTTGGGTACCGCATTATTCACCTCGTTTACTTGAACAACTATATCCAATTTAAGATAGATAGGAGCGACACATCTCGCAAGATAATACGTCGCAACAACATTGCGGCTTTTAGCACGCCAAATCTACCACCCAATCCGCCGCGGCCCCCACCGTTGGATGCTGATCGACAACGACGACCGTGGCCCCCCGATCTACCAATCCCCGCAAGGCCGCCATCATCAAGCGCACGTCTTCTGGATGATCGCTGCTGGCCGGATCGTCGATAAGCACCCAAGTGCGCCGGGAGATCCGCGTCGATTCAAGCGCCAGCCGCAACCGCAACCACTCCCCTCGCTCCAGCCCCTGCATCTCCCGTCCCAAGAGCAGATAGCCGAGGCCGCAGCCGACTGCTGCCTCTAGACGCGGGCGGATTGGATCGTGCCGGGCAAAGTGGGCACAAGCCTGTTCCAAGGTCATGCCCAACACATCGGCAATGCTCGCTCCTCGCAGGGTTACCTCGCAGGTTTCGTCTCGGTACCTGCGGCCCTCGCAAGCGGCACACACCATCGCTATGTCCTCTAGAAACTCCAAATCGAAGTAGCATTGGCCGCGGCCCTCACAGCTAGGACAACGACCTCCCGGTCGATCCAACAGGAAGGTGTCCCGATCCCAGCCGCGCGCTGCTGCGGCCGGCGATGCGGCGTATAGATCGGCGACGCGCTCAAAAAGGCCCAGCCCTTCCAAAACCGTGGCCTCACCGCTCGGGGCTTCCACCGTTACAACTCGGCTGTTTCTCGGCATACCCACAGCAGCGTACTCGGCGGGCCGTCCCTTGAGCAGCGGCAGCAAGACTTCTTGCAGAAAGCGGGTTTTGCCGCTGCCGGAAGGCCCGCATACGCAGGTCAACTTTCCGTGTGGCAGTTCGATAGCAAGCGGCCCGATCACACCGTCCCCACGGATGGTCAATGCCAGCGCGACTTTCTCGGCGACCCATTTTTCATCCGCTTCATCCCGCTCTATTTCAGCCGGCTCCCCTACCTGGACCTGCCCTCCTGCAAACGCCCAGACTTCGTCCGCGACCGCCACGAGTGTAGGCGTGTGATCCAATAACAGCGCAGTATTGCCGCCAGCGACCAATCGGCGGAGACCCGCCGCGACCGCGTTCAGCATCTCCCCTGACAATTGGCTACCCAAACCCTCCAAAATGTAGAGGATGCCCGTCAGGCCGCTGCTGAGACAGGACGCCAATTGCAGGCGCTGCCACTCGCCAACCGCCAGCGATTCGAGCCGACGGCTCAACGGCAGGTGTCCCAGTGCCAAACCGCAAGCCTCGGCGAGCGCGGCCTCTACTTTGGCGCGCCCGTGTCCCTCTTGGCCAGCAGCGGCTAGCCAATCGCGCAACGAGCTGAGGGGAGCGTCCATCATTTCGTCCATGGTGCGACCGTGCAGAGTCATTTGACCAGCCAAAGGCTGACTCACGCCGAAGTCAGCCGCAGCTAGCGGTGCGTACTGACGACCGCACTCGCCACAAGTCGGCTGCTGGTTCAAGTGCATCATCTCGCTGGTCCCATCCACCCAAATCACCGTCTGCCCCGACGAAATCGAGCGGCTCACGCGCACGGCTTCCAAAAAGCGCACACTGGTGTTCGGGTCCGGCACCAACCGGTCCACCACCACATGTACCTCGCTTTCGTCGCTCGGCAATGCTGGCCCATCGCCTTCCAAACGCTGGATCTGGCCGTCGATTGCGACCCGTGTAAACCCAGCCTGCACGAGCTGTTGCCACATCCCCTCGTTCCGCAGAATCAAAGGGGCCAGCACCAAACAGCGGGTGTCTGGATGGACGCGGGCGACTTCGCGTTCAACCTCATCGGCCGCATAGCTGCGGCAGCAGCCACCGCATTCGAGGCAGTGCATCTGTCCCTCTTCCAGCATGATCTGCGCCAAAATCCCGTCTAGCTGCAAGTAGTCCCCCACCGTGCGTCCACGGCGCGGTGCCCCCAAGTAAATGGCTGGCGGCAAGCCCAAGATCTCGTCCACATCCGCACGCGCTGTCCCGCTGACGCTTTCGCGTTCAGCCGGAGACAGGGCCTGTATATAGCGGCGGCGGCTCTCCGCGTACAGGATGTCTAAGGCCATGGCGCAGCGACCGCTACTACTGCGGCCGGTAAAACAAATAATCCGGCCCAACGGCAAGTCCATATCGACATTGGCCAGACCGCCTGCCCGGGCACCGCGTACACAAAGAGTAGCGTTCAAGGGTTGGCCTGCATCATGGAATCGATTTTCGTCTGTAAGCGCGCGTCGTCGGGGTTGCGCGCGTGCAAAAATGCCCAGTGGGCTTCTGCTGCGCCGGGACGCCCCAAGCGCAACAGCACTTCCCCGCGCCGATAGTGCGCTTGGACGTGGTCGGGGTCGAGTTCGAGTGCTTGGGCAAAGGCATCCGCCGCAGCTTGGTCATCGCCCTGCTTGGCATATACCAGGCCGAGATTAAAATGCGCTCGGGCATAGCTGGCATCGAGCGCGAGGGCCTTGTGGAAGTGCGCGGCGGCCTCGTTCAATTGGCCAAGGCGATAATAGCACAGGCCGAGATTGTTGTGCAGACCGGGCGAAGGCTGGGCACGCCTAAAGACCGCAATCGCCGTCTCGTATTCCCCCGCACCGAACAACTCTAACCCGCGTCTGATGTCCGGGTCTCCGCCTTCTTGCTGCGCCAATACGGCTGTTAGGCCAGAAGCAGCGGGAGCAAATGACGGATCGATGCGCAGCGCCTCGCGGAACATATTCTCGGCCGCAGTCCAATCTCCTCGGCGTTGGTACAAGGCACCGAAGTTGTAGTAATCGACCCGTTTGCGAGTCAGCCGCTCGGCCCCTGCGTCCCGGTAGTTAATCGGCAACGCGACTAAGGCCACCAGCAAGCACGACCCCAGCAGCCGACGATGCGCCCCGCCCGTCGTCCAAGCCGCGGCGTTGGCAAGCCAGCAAGCGGCGTAGAGCAAAATCACTGGCACGACGGGTAGGCGGTATTCCGAGGACGTGAAAAACAGCAGACAAGCGGCCAGATAGCTCGCCAGATACAGGTCGAGCAGAGAAGAGCGACGACTAGTAGCCCAGCCCACGACCGCCAGCGGAGCCACCAGTCCCCACCCCAGAACGCACCAGCGCAATAGAGGTACAAAATCCCGCGCCAAATACAGACTCAGGTTGTTTTGTGCCTCAACCCCGTTCCAGAACATGTAGAATTTGCGGCCTTGTAGAGCCAGATACGCGAGGGGATTTTCCACGGCAAAGCGCAAGCCAGCCACAAGCCAGTATCTGGATGCTTGAGCCGGGGTCAGCTCTCGGCCCGTGCGCGCCTCGGCCTCGCGGATAAACGCCTCGCGCTCCAAATCCGGCTCGGCACTGGGTAGGAAATCGACCTGCGCGTAGATGCCGTTGGCCTCGGGGTGGTTACCCACGTAGAAGTTCATCCCGGCTGAGGACGTGGTCAGCAGCCATTCCCCTCCGACGAGATAGTTGCGGCAAGCCACCGCGCCCACTACGAGACCACAGCCCACGGCCACCAACCCCCACTGCCGCCAACCGCGCCGTCCCCACTGCGCGACAAACCAGCCCGCAACCACCGCGACAAATAGCAAGACCATAGGCCGCGCCGTAGCCGAAAACCCCAACAGCAGGCCCGCGGCCAACAGCCACCGCGCTGCCCCTTGCGCGTGCGCCAAGCAATACAGAGCCGCAAGATTCAAAAAGGTAATCGGCGCGGCGGTCAGCAGCGCCCCGTCGTAGAACACATACGGCTGGTAGATCGCCGCCATGCCCGCGGCCAACAAGCCAATTTGCGCGCTCCACAGTTTCCGGCCCAGTGCGTAGATCAAATAGCAGCTACCCGTCCCCAGCGCCGCCTGCACCAAGCCAACCCACCAATATTCAGCGCCCAAAAGCGTGTAAATAACGGCCAAAAAGTAGGAGTAAAACGGATTCATAAAGAAAGGCTGGTCGCCCAACCAATCGCCCGCGACAATGGCCCGGGCGCGGCGGTCGTAGAACTCAGAGTCAATCAGGAGGACATCGAAGAGCGGCGTGTCAACCGCTTGGTAGAGATAGGCTAGGCGCACGCCGATAGCGGTGATTAGGATCGCCCAAAGGATGACTCCTTCCCGCCTTAGCTGCACCGCACCGATACCTATGGTCTGCATACTACCAATATAGCCGGAATCTCCGGTGCTGGCATGGCTCTTTGAAGGCCTCGAAGAACTCTGGCAAATTGCAAGAGCATAGCAAATATGCTATACTAATATCGTGAACTGGAGCGTTGAAACATTGAGTAAAACTGTAGATGAGGAGCTTAATTCCCTCCCTGTCGATATGAGAGCACGGTTCGTCCGTACCTGTGAGTTAATCGCAGCGGTAGGGCTAGAGCGCATGGGCATACCCCACATCAGACACTTAACCGGCCCGCTTTGGGAAATGCGCCTGAACGGCAAGGACGGGACATCGCGTGCGTTGTATGTCGTCGTAAAAAACAAACGAATCGTGGTGGTGAGAATTTTTATCAAGAAGACACAGAAGACGCCTCGCCAAGAAATTAATTTGGCACTACAACGTGCAAAGGAGATACTGCCATGAGCAAAGTCAGCGACTTGCACAAGCAATGGCTCCAAACACCCGAGTACCGAAAAGCGTACCAAGAGCTTGGACCAGAGTTTGAATTGGCTCGCTTGCTGATCGAGACCCGTACCAAGGCTGGCCTCACGCAGGCACAACTCGCCATGCGTATGCGGACGACGCAATCCGTCGTCGCTCGCCTTGAGAGCGGGCGCGTCCATCCATCTTACAAGACCCTAGAGAAAATCGCCCAAGCCACCGGCACCCGACTCTGCATCCGCTTTGAGACTACCGGGGATGCGGCGTGAATTCTCACTCCTATTACCACCGTGGTATTGACAAAACCCCCGGAGTTTGCGGCGGCGATGCTTGCATTCGACACACTCGTATCCCGGTTTGGGCTTTGGTACAGCTTCAGCAATTAGGTACAGATGAAGCAGATTTGTTGCGTACCTACCCCACCTTGACGGCTGAAGATTTAGTCAATGCTTGGTCCTATTATCAGTCGCACACAGAAGAGATCGATCAGCAGATCGCCGACAACGAGTCAGCCTAAAGGCAGTGGTAATGCCGGTACTAAAGCAGTTCACGGCTGCAAAACCCAATAGTGAAACGAAACAATCGGCCGCAAATCGCCGCCAAAGTGGATCGGCTGCGTCTCAATCTCGACGCGACCGCTCACATCCGCAGCCGCTATCTGGCCGACGGCCAGTTCGAGCCACTGACGGCCTCGCCCTCCCGGCAGCTCCACGTTGGCAACCTTCTTCCCATTAGCGAACACCGCAAAGTGCTGAGCAATGCCCGTAACCGTGCGCATAATCACCGTCGCCGGTCGACCAGCCCGCAGCGCCACCTCCATTCGCTCGCCCCCCGTTACCGTCCGCCCTCCATCGATGTACACGGCTTGGGGATCGTCGGTCGCGCTCAGCGCCATCAACAGGTTCGCCTCCCCGCTACCGGGCACCCGCACCTTGGATCGGTAGCCGTGCCGCCGTTCACTTTCCAAATCGGCCACGTCCACTTTATCAACCACCCGCCAGCCTTCCGCTAAGAGCGTCCGGTTGCGGATGGCCTCGCCGCTGAGGTCAGCGGCCCAATGCGCCTGATACAACATCTTCTCCGCATCTATAATCGACGGCTCAAAGACGCGAATGCGGTGTAGCGGCTGCAAGAAAAGGCCCTCGGGAAAATTGAACCAATTGGGAAAAATGGCGAAGTACTGCGGTCGCTGCTCCGGCGGCATAGCCTCCAGCCGCTCGAACAGCGACCCGCTCCCGTGCCGCCAAGGCGCGCTATTCCCAGCCGTAGTCAACCCGACTAAGTCAATCGTCTGGCGGCCACTGAAGTAGCGCAGGGCACCGGCGTCGTTGACGGCGATGCGCGCGTCGGGCGGCAACTCGGCGTCTATAAAGCGCGCCATCTCGACCTGCTGATTGCGGATATCGCTGCAATTTTCCCCGTATGCAACCGCGAAAAACCCCACCGACATCAATCCCCACAAGCCAAAAAAGCAAGCCAACCCCCGCGCCAGCTTGCGGCCCCATTCCCCTCCAGCCGCGTCCAAGCGCCCCAAGCCCAAGGCGGCAAAGAGAATGTAAAGCGGCAAGAAAGGCTGCTGGTAGCGGTTGAAGTGGGCGTCGTATTCGACGAGGGTGCAGGTAAGTAAAACGCCGCCGACAAACCACCCTCCGCCCAATGCCGCCACCCCGAGCCGCCTCTCGGACAGCTCGCCCCAGAGCCGATAGCTTATTTCTGCTAAAACAAAGAGCGCGACAAACGGAGCAAATACCATGCGGCGATAGTTGCCGTCGTACGCGTATAAATTGACGCTGGTCTGATGTCCCAGCGACCCGGCGAGAATCCCTTTGACAAATTCGGCGAAGTCGAAAAAGACGGCTCGGATCTGCTCAGGCAACGAGCCGTGCGGTTCGGCAAAGCGCCATTTGGCCTCGACCCCAGACGCCCCGGACTCTCCCGTCCACCAAGCCAGCAACAGAGCTTGGAACACGTACGCCCCCAAAGGCACCACCCATCGCCAGTTCAACGCCCGGCGATAGGCGACTAGCGCTATCAGCAGCAAGACCAAGGCGATCCCCTCGGGCCGCGCCAATACCAGCAAAGTCGCCGCCAGTGGAGTCCGTCGGTCTTCTGTTAGATACAGATACAGATTCAGCAAGATGGCCCAGGCAAAGAGGCCGATCGCCATACCGCTGTAGTAACCCCACAGCAACGGGCCGCACAACAGGAACATCAACGCGGCCACCCAGCCGCTAAACGGGTCGCTCAATCTGCGGCCCAGCAACAGGAGCAGCCGAGCGCTCAACCCAAGCCACACAAGCCCCAATGCCAACGCGTATAACGCAATCCCCATCCCATCCAGCCCCAGCCAAAAGCCCGGCACCAACAGTAAGGTGTACAGCAGACTAGTCGCGCCGGCTGTTGGTTCAGCGCCGGTGTTGTATTCGAGGAAGTGCCCTTGGGCGGCTTGCCGCGCGTATTGGAAATAGATGAAGGAATCGTCCAGCGGCAGGGCCAAGCGACCGCCCGTGTGGTAGAGCATGGAGGCCACAAAGAGCAACAGCCACAACAGAGCTAGGCCCCAAAGAATAGCCCCCTCTCGTCGAATTGCGTTCATCAACTATTCATCCACACGCTTGCCAATCGCATCCGCTAGGTGATCCATCAAATCATCTAGTGCCTGCCGCGAGGCGCGACCGCGGAACGCGTTGAGTGCCGGATCGTCGGTCTCCACCATCCATTCCTCAAGCTCATTTCTCAGCCCCTGAACTTCATCGGCATAGTTGGGATCATCAATCAGGTTGTTCAGCGCATTGGGGTCGTTGGCAAAGTCGTAAAATTCTTCCAGCACGCGGTACGTAAACAAATGGTTGCGCGTGGCCAATTCTCGATCGCTGGCCGCTGCTTCTTGCATCGCCTGCCATGACCTACCACTCTGGGACTCATTGCGAAACGCCCGCTCGCCATCGGACCAGGGGTTGAAAATGTAGCCGAACCGCGCATTTTGCACGCACCGCATGGGGTAATTGCGCCGCGCCGAGGTCTGGTGGAATTGCGTAAACACCTGCTCGCATCCAGCCTGCTCTGCACCCTGTAACACCGGCAAAAGCGATTTGCCATTGACGCCGTTTGGAATATCCACGCCCATCGCATCCAGCACCGTAGGCAGGTAATCTATCCCCGCAATAAAATGCTTGGCATCCACGCGCCCGGCTTGAACAACCGCTGGCCAGCGCACCACCCAAGGTGTGCGCGTACTGTTCAAATAACAATTTGTCTTTGCAAATGGAAATGCCATGCCATTATCCGACAAAAACATCACTAGGGTATTCTCCGCTACACCCGCCTCATCCAACACGTCGAGCAATCGCCCCACCGTATCATCACAGCGGCGCACAGAATTGTAATACTCGGCTATTTCCAGCCGCACATCCGGTATATCGGGCAAAAACCCAGGGACGATCATCTCTTCTGGCGCAAACGTGCGCGAGGGAGGCACGGCCGGCGGATCGAGTTCGCCATACCACTCTGACTTGTCATTGCCGTAAAACGGACGATGCGGATCGTGGGAATTTGCCATCAAAAAAAATGGACGGTCGCCATCTAGGGCATCCTGCACAAAATTTTTCGCATACTGATAATACACTTCGGGATTTCGCCCCTGCCCCAAATGGATCTGATCGCGTACCATATCCCATTGAAATGCCTGGTATGGCGTCGAATGTGTCACTTTGCCCAAAATGCCCACATCATACCCTGCATCGCGCAGAATAGCCGGCAGAATGGACACGCCTTTATAGCGCAAGTGATAAAAGCCCTCGCCCCCACTCAAATGAGGATACCGCCCGGTCATCAATGCCGAGCGGCTCGGTTGGCACACCGCAATCGTCACATGACCGTGCTTAAATTGCAATCCTTCGGCGGCCAATTGGTCGATATTGGGCGTCGTTCCCTCGCTTGGACACCCCAATGCCCCCACCGCATCCCAGTTCATATCATCTGCCGTAATTAGCATAAAATTTGGTCTAGTCATACATTCTTAATCACCATTCTAACCCATTGGAAAAACCATGCGCTCACTTTATTTTTTGCCCTTGTGGCTACTCGTCTCAGCCGTCCTTTGCGCGGCGGCTCCCTTTGATCACAGCTCCTTCGACCAAGTGCTGCAAGAATACGTGGATGACCAAGGCTTAGTCCGCTACGCCGCCCTAGCCGAAAACCGCGCCCAACTCGACGCCTATGTCGATAGCCTCGGCCACACCAGCCCCGCAAGCCACCCCGACCGCTTCCCCTCCCGCGAACACGAGTTGGCCTACTGGATCAATGCGTACAACGCCTTTACCCTGCGGGGCGTCATCGACGCCTATCCCATCGCCAGCGTCAAGGACGCCTTTGTGCTCAGCGGCTTTTTCAACCGCCAGACCTTTGTCGCTGGGGGGAGCGAGATGACGCTGGATCACATTGAAAACAAAATTATCCGCCCAACCTACCAAGAACCGCGTATCCACTTTGCGGTCAACTGCGCGGCCCTTAGCTGCCCGCAACTGGACAACCGGGCCTTTACCGCCCCCGATCTCGACGCCCGCTTGGAACAAGGAATAACGCGCTTTGCCCAAGACCCCAACCACGTGCGCCTACAAGAGAAGCGGCTCTACCTGTCCAAAATACTCGACTGGTACGGAGAGGATTTCACGGCGTGGTTCCCACCCGACCGCCCCAATCCCGAGAACATGCCCACCATCGTCAACTACCTGCGTCCGTATCTCCTCCCGGACCTAGCCGCTAGACTGACCGAAGATATAGCCATCGAATACAACGACTACGACTGGGCGCTCAACGAGGACAAAGAAACGGGAAGCCCCCGCCCAGCAGCAGACTCCCCGTAATCGACCCAACGCCGTTTAAAAGTCTTATAAGAAAAACGGATTGTACTCCCGTTCTTCGCCGACGGTAGTAGCCGGCCCATGGCCCGGAAAGAGCGCGACGTTTGCGTCTAGACCTAGCAGTTTTTCGGCCACTGCCTGGCGCTGCATACGGTAGTTGACCAAGCTGCGAGTGCCCCCAAGCGAACCAGCGAAAAGCGCATCCCCGACAAACGCCATTTCCTCGTGGACTAAGCTGATACCGCCCGCAGTATGCCCGGGCGTGGAGCGCACCTCAAAGCGCAATTTGCCGATGTGCACGGCTTCGCCTTCTTCTAATTCGCCGGCGATTTGGTCGGCCAAGCTGCCCGTTAGCGCTAAGTCACCGCTGTGAATCCGCGCTGGCGCAGACGTGGCACGACCAATCTCGGCAAGGGCACTGACGTGGTCTTGGTGTCCGTGCGTCAGTAAGATCTGTTCAACCGTTAGCCCAGAAGCGACCAAGGGCTGGAGAATTTTATCCGCGTCGAATCCCGGGTCGATAATCGCGGCTTGCCCTGTTGCCACACAGCCGACGATGTAGCCGTTCATCAGAAAGCCGCTGCCGAGCACCATCATCTCCACCTGCGCCCCGGTAATCGAGAGACCCGCTGGATGGCGCGGAAAAAACGCCTGCTCCGCGCTCGCCTGCAATTTGCCCGGGTGCAAACCGAGGGCTTGAGCCAGTCGCTCGATGGTGTCTGCGGTCGGGACCAGTTCGTAATCTTCAATCTTTGCGATATCCCCGGCAGTCAATCCCACTCGATCGGCTAGTGCTGCGACCGCAATCTCCTGCCCGCGCCGGGCCTTGCCGACGACGTCACCGAATTCGTCTTCTAATTGCGTGTACATATGCCCTCAGTATTCAGGCTCGCCTGAGCCGGCTTGTAAACTGCCCAAGAACTCATCAAAACTGGCGGCCCATTGCTCGACGGTCTGGGCCGGTCCAGTCATCTTGAAAAACACCGTGCCCGAGCGGTGGACGGCGATGGCCCCGAGCATCCGGTAGTCAGCTTGGGGATCTGAGTCCCCCATCCCCATTCCCGCAGAGAAGGTGCCGCTGATATCGAGTCCGGTTATCTCGATGTCTCCCACCTGCCTCGTCCAACGCCGCCCTTGGGCTGGCTGGCCGTCCTCCTGTGTGAACTGGCCGTGCCAGCGCTCGATGTTGGCCTCCACGCTTCCACCCTGCCCCGGGCCAAAGAAAAATATGCCCAGCGTCGCTTCTCCGGCCGGGCCGGGTAGGCCGTATTGGGCCACTCGCATGGAACTGGACGGCTGCTGCGCCACCCAGTCCTTGGGAGCCACCGCGCTGAGTGGTCCCAGCGCCTGTCGCCCGCTCTCCTGACCCAAAGGGTACGCTGGCGTCGTCCTAGTTGGCGTTGTGGAGCGAGCAGTGAATCCCCGCTCGGCCATGGCCGCCGCCGGTTCCTGATCGCTGAAATTTTGGCTGCACCCGATAGCACCAAGGATCCCAGCCAATATCCACACAGATCGACCTTGAGGTCGAAGAATTTCCTGTAGCATCACAACAAGCCCCTCCAAGCAATGAGGCCGGCGAGAGCCGCTAGCACGACCAAGCCTCCTAAGTAAAACCAAACCCTGTTTCGCGCGCGCCGTTGCGGTCTTTTAGGTGGTCGCCGCCTAGGCCGGTTGAGAGCCAGCGTTCCCACTTGCAGCGGCGGCGACTTGTGTTGGATGTAGTGGGCCATCCCCTCGTATATGCGGCGAATGCTTTGGGCATTTTCGGCCTCTCCGTAATCGGCCAGATGCGACAGCGGCAACCACTGCACCGGAGCGACTTCTTGGGAGATGGGAAACTCGATCTGCGCTTTGACCCGCGCCTGTTCGTAGCCCAAGAGGCGGACGTAATAGCGCAACCGGCAGCTATCGAAATCGACCAGACAACAGCGGTAGCCGATCTTGCCTAGCTGGCGCAATCCCTCCTCCACATCGCGCAACAAGCCCAAGTCGCGTTCTTGGCGCGCGTTTACTAGCTGCTCGCGCAGCACTTTGACGGTTGTGGGGGTGCCCTCGTTCATCGTCCTACTGCGAACTTAGAGCGCGAAAATAAGGCCGTTTTCGCACGTACTGTCAACTTTCTCTCAGCGCGCTTTTTGCGCAGACTGTAGTTTGACAAACTGACTATGTATCGGTTAAGATAGCCACCAACTTGTACCCGCCTCCCCATCCCATGTCGTGCGACAGTCGCCCATACTTTCCGCTGGGTTGGATCTTCCTGCTTGCGGTCCTTTTGCTCTCAGCCGGACGAGCGCACGCCGATGACGGCCTCCGGCGCATCCACCGCATTGTCATACACGGCCTCGAGCGCACGGACGAACAGATCATTCGCCGTGAATTGCTCTTTGCCGAAGGCGATGACCTCGACTCCACCCGCGTTGCCGAGACAGCGCGCAACTTGCGGCGCTTGCTCTTTATCGGCGAAGTGCATATCCGCTTGCGCGACCAGCCCGATGGCGTCGAGGTGACGGTCTCGATAGAGGATCTCTACTCGCGCGCCTTATCCCCCTTGATCTCGGGGCAAATCGACGAGTTGAGCTTTGGCGTGGTCGCGCTCGACTACAACTTTCGCGGCCGCGGCCAACGCCTGCGCTTGGTCCTCGAAAACCAAGCCATTTCCGGCCCCTGGGCCGAGCTGCTCTTTGCCGAGCCGCGCCTTGGCAATAGCCGACGCTCCCTAGCGGTCCAGCTCGCCACAGGTGCCGAAGGCCACGACCATGCCCTAACCTTCTCGCGTCCCTTTGCTACCCTAGCCGACCATCGCGCCTATGGCCTTTCCATTTTCAGCCAAAAGTCCATACAGCGCTTGTACTCGGAGGGTCAACTAAAAACGCGCTATCAAGACGCACTCGACGGCGGCCATATTTGGCTAATTCACTCCTATGGCGAGCAGACGAAGGTACGCCCCTCGGTGCAATTGCAGGTTTCCCACCGTCGATTTACCGCGATTTCAAGCGATAGGTACGCGCCTGCTGACCGGACGCGGATCGTGCCGAATGTCGGCCTTCTCGTGTGGCGTCCCCGCTATAAGCGCGCCCGCTACATGCGCGATTTAGGTCCGCTAGAAGACTTGCAAACGGGCAGTTGGCTGTCGCTGCGTTGGGGCTTTGCCCATCGCTCATTAGGATCGGATCGGACCTTCTCCTTATACCAAGCCCGACTGGCCCCCCGGTTCGAACCGACCAAGCGCAGCTACGCCGAACTGACCTTGTCCGCCAGCACGTATCGAGGCGAGGGGAAATTTTACAACCTCTTCGCCGCGGCATCCGCGACCGCGTACTTCCGGTTGGGAGTAGCTCATTCGCTTGCCTTGCGCGCCTCTTGGGAAGCACTGCACCGCAGCGAGGACGCCGACCAGTTCCTCCTCGGCCTAGCGCGCGGCTTGCGCGGCTATGCCCCACGGCGCTACGATGGCACTAGGCGTGTACTTTTTAACTTAGAAGCGCGCCCCACTTTAGTTCGCCGACCTTGGTACACCCTCGCCAGTGCCGCCTTTGTGGATTGCGGTGCAGCTTGGACACCTAACAGAGAAAAGGCCAATATGGTTTGTTCTCCTGGCTTGGGCATTCGCTTAGGGTGGCCCAAGGTGTACAACACGCCGGTGTTGCGCGGCGATATCGCCTACGGATTAAAGGAGGGCTCGTACGAATTATCCGTGGGATTGGGGCAGTACTTTTGATAGTGTGAACCTTTTGGCATACTTGGAGCGTCTATTAAAAACCAACGCAAAAGGAGGAGCTATGAACTCCCGACTATTCATTTTGCTCGGCGCAGCCCTGTGTGTGCTTAGCATTCAAACCAGTCGCGCCCAAAATCACGCCCAAGCAACGTTTGCCGGGGGGTGTTTTTGGTGCATCGAAGCACCCTTTGACAAGGTCGAGGGGGTCGTATCAGCCGTTTCCGGCTACACCGGCGGCGAACGCGAAAACCCGACCTACAAGCAAGTCAGCTCCGGTGCGACCAAGCACATAGAATCCGTACTAGTCACCTTTGACCCCGAGGTTGTCTCTTATGACCAGCTCCTCGACATCTACTGGCGTCAATTCGACCCCACAGACCCAGGGGGTTCCTTTTACGACCGCGGCCATCAATATACCTCGGCTGTATTTTACCACGACGAAGAGCAACGCACTTTAGCCGAAGCCAGCAAACAGGCCCTCGACGAGTCGGGCCGCTTTGACAAACCCATCGTCACGCCCATCCGCCCAGCCACCACCTTTTATCCAGCCGAGGAGTACCACCAAGACTACTACCTGAAGAACCCCCAGCATTACAAGCGTTATCGTCGAGGGTCGGGCCGCGACCGCTTTATCGAAGAGACGTGGGGCAAAGACCTCCCGACTCCAACGGCCAGCGTCCAATACGCCAAACCCCCCATCGACTCCTTGCGCACCAAACTCACGAATTTGCAATTTCGAGTCACGCAGGAAGATGCCACCGAGCGGCCCTTTCACAACCTGTACTGGGATAACAAGGCCGCAGGTATCTACGTCGATATCGTTTCCGGCGAACCCCTCTTTAGCTCGCAGCACAAGTTCAAATCCGGCACTGGCTGGCCTAGCTTTACCCAGCCCCTAGAGCCGAATCACATCGTCGAGCATACTGACAATTCGCTGTTTATGACCCGCGTCGAGGTGCGCAGCAAACACGCTGACTCGCATCTCGGGCACGTCTTTGCGGACGGCCCACCTCCCACCGGGCTGCGCTACTGCATCAACTCGGCTGCCCTGCGCTTTATTCCCGTCGAGGATTTGGCCAAGGAAGGCTATGGCGAATACGCGGCCATGTTTGAGTAAGCGCCGGGCCCAGGGCAATCGCATTATAAGTGTGCATGTGCCAACAGATTAGCCAGATATTTGTTATCCCAGCCGGCCTTGAGCCGCTTGGTTTGGATTCCGGCTTTGGTTGTTTTGTCTTGCTGGAGTAGATTGAGCGCGATGTGGCGTATAACGGCCATATTTTCCGGGCCATGCCCCCGGCGTATGCGGGACTGATCTTCGTTGAAGACGACATCTAAGCCCCAGTGTAATGAATTTTCAATGGCCCAATGACCACGCACGGCCTGCCCCAACCGTTGGGCGTCGTTGTCCAGTGTGGAGATATAGTAGCGTCGCTGGACGGAAACCCTATCGCCGTCGTGCCGGGTGGCTTCGACCATACCGAACAGGCGTAAGCCCGGCCACCGGGCATGATCAGTAAAATCCTCAATCTGGTCGGTAGTCCAGTAGCGCCGCGTTTCGCAACGTCCGTGATTTTGGTCTTGCGTCGCCCAATAATCTACGGTGGGATCGGCGTGGAGTTGCTCATCGGAGCGGTCAAAAAGCTGTTGGAGATGGGCGTGGAGTTTGGATTGATTTTCCTTGACAGCCAGCACGTAGTCGGCCCCTTGTTCGACGACCTGCTCGGCCGTGCTGGTATGACACCCCAACGCATCGGTGGTGACCAAGCAGCCGTTGAGGTCTAACACCCGTAATAGCTCGGGGATGATGGCAATTTCTTCCAAGGCTTCTTCACAATGAAACTGCCCCAACACCAGCCGATTGTTGACCGCCCACGCATGCACCATGTGGATAGCGGCTTGACCCGAGCCGCTATCGTAGGAGCGACGCCGCGTTTTGCCATCCAGCGGCACCAGCTCGCCTTGGTCGGCCAACCGCGGCGTCAGCGATTGCACCCAAGCGGTAAAACAGTCTTGGAAATGCCAAGGGCAAAGATGGGCAAACACGCGACCGAACGTATCATGCGAGGGAATGCCGTTGGGCAAAGCCAAGAACGTCTTAAGCCAGTCGGCTTTCGCCCGGCCAAATTCGGCAATCGCCACCCAGTTGTCGGCCCCGCAGATAGCGCCGCACACCGCAATCATGAGAATATCAATCAAGTGATGCGCCCGACAACGCTCGATACGCGGGTCGGGGATATCGGCCAAATAATCCAGCAACCCCGAAGAGCAGGAGGGCATGAAGAAATACTCCAAGCAAGTGGGAAAGAGGAGCGCATGAACCTAAGCAACATACAACGGCCAAAAGCAACATAAACCCATGGTAAAAAGCAACTTATAATGCGATTGCCCTGGCGCAGGGCCTTTAACACATTGCAGTACAGAAATGCAAACGACCGGACAACCGCACCCCAAATCGGGATCGGTTTGTCCGGCCGTTATTTAAGTGGCTCCGCGGGTAGGATTCGAACCTACGACCAAGTGGTTAACAGCCACCCGCTC
>JAPPEF010000209.1 GCA_028875335.1 Gemmatimonadota bacterium | reverse complement strand
TCTCCGATTATCTCTGCTTCCTGATGACGCGCTTCGACCAGTGCATCGGCACCGAGCCAGACCTCCACGTTTACGGGCCTCCCCCGATCAAGCGCATCACCGACGGTATCTGGAGTCCCAATGGCCTCTTTTGGTACGACGTGATCGCCCGCACCAATCATCCCATGAGCGTCCACGCCTACCAGATGCGCGGCGGCGTGGGCGATTCCAGACCGGAACCGGTAGTCCACACAACCGAATACACCGAGGGAAAAGTGGCCGCAGGAGAAGGCTGGACCTGCTATGCGCGCGAGGTCAAGCACGCCCAGCCCTACATCGAATGCTACGGCTTCCGCTTCGAGACCGAAGAAGGCGTTGTCGCCTTCAGCGGCGATACCGCGCCGATCGAGTCCGTAGTCGAGCTAGCGTGGGATGCAGACCTATTCGTGATGGAGGCCGTGCATCGGGAGGAGAAGATCCAAACCTTCCCCAGCGTCATCTCCGAAACCGGCACCCTAAATGCCGGGCGCATGGCCGCCGAGGCCGGTGCCAAGCGCTTGGTAATCAACCACCAGTCAGTAACCCTCGATCCCGCAGCAGAGACCACCGAGGGAATCGCCGAGGTAAAAAGCGTCTTCGATGGGCCTATGTACTGGGCGCGGGACATGATGGAAGTGACCTGGTGATCGGTTCAGAGTCATGGCGTCCTTCCGCTTCATCCGCCTCAACGCCACCATGTACCCAGCCGGCGAGCTGGAGCAATTGCTGTACGCCAAGTTCGGTATTGAACCTGAATACGTCGAGGAAGAGGACCCGCAGAAACTCATTCGTCGACTATCTAACTGCGACGCCGTCGCCGTCGTCTCAACCGGCTTGCCCGAGACCGTGGTCGCATCGCTGAACCGGTGCCGCCTGATCTCTCGCCTCGGCAATGGCACCGATAAAATCGCTGTAGAAAAGGCCACGGAATGCGGCATCATCGTCTCCAATGCCCCCTTCTTCTGCGCCGAGGAAATGACCGACCACATCATGGCCATGCTGTTGTCCCTAGCCCGCCAATTGCCGAGGATGGAGCAGCACATGCGCGCCGGCCGCTTCCGCCAAGCCCGCGCCGAGTCCACCCAGTTGCAGCGACTCTCGACCTGTGCGCTGGGCATCGTCGGCTTTGGAGCCACCGGCGAGATGGTCGCCCGCCGCGCTAAGGCCTTTGGGCTCCGGGTGCTAGCCACGCGCAGAAACTTGCAGGCACCTCTACCGTCAGACTTGGAAATCGAAATGGTGGACCTAGAAACGCTACTAGCCGAGTCCGACTTCGTCTCCTTGCAGGTTCCCCTAAACGCGGACACCTACCACATGTTCGACGAAGAGCTGCTGCGCAAGATGAAGCCAGGATCCTACCTCATTAACACGTCTCGCGGCGCCTTAGTAGATGAAGATGCGCTGGTGCGAGTACTGCAGGAAGGGCCTCTGGCCGGCGCGGCGTTGGATACCTACGAGTGGCTCAACGTGTTCACGGACGAAGATCAGACCTTGCAGCATCCCCTCATGGAACTAGACAACGTCCTGATGACGTCTCACGTCTCCGCCCACTCGGTGCAGTCTGGCGAAGACGTGGCGCGCACTGGCGTCTGCAATCTGGCCTCCGTCTTCAAGGGCCACTGGCCAGCGCCGGAAAACATCGTCAACCGAGGTGTAGTGCCGAAGTATCCACTAAAACCGCACGATGCGAAACTGTACGCAAGCGCGTAATCGCATTAGTGCCCCAAGAAAGGAATCCCATGTCTCCACAACGCGTCATCCTCTTTGTCCTCGACGGACTGCGGCCCGACGGCTTGCAACAGGCCTCCACCCCCCACGTCGATCGCTTGATCAGCGAGGGTGCCAGCACCTATACGGCCCGCACCGTAATGCCCTCATCTACCTTGCCCTGCCACACCTCCATGTTTCGCGGTGTGCCCCCACAACGGCACGGCATCCTCACCAACACTTGGGTGCCCCAAGTCAGACCCGTGCCCAGCCTAGTCGACGTACTGCACCAAGCTGGCAAGCGCACGGCCTTCTTCTATAACTGGGAGCAATTGCGCGATCTGGCCGACCCAGGCTCGCTGGACCGCTCGTACTATATGAACAATTGCCACGAACCAAACGGAGATTTGGAATTGGCCAGCTTGGCCGCGGCGACCCTGCGGGAATGGACGCCCGATTTCGCCTTTGTCTATCTAGGCTGCACCGATATAGCCGGCCACAATCACGATTGGATGTCGGCCGAATATCTGGCCACTATTGGACGGGCCGATACAGCCATTGGCGCGGTGTTGGAGGCTGTCAACCAAGAAGAGACCGTGGCCATCGTCACCAGCGACCACGGAGGACACGAGCGCACCCATGGCACGGAAATGGACGAGGACATGACCATTCCGTGGGTAATCTCCGGTCCTGCGGTATCCCCCGGACGGAGCTTGCAAGAGCCGGTGAGCATCATCGACAACCCGACGACTATTGCCGCTTTGCTCGAAGTGGCACCGGCACCAGATTGGGCCGGACAAGTGGTGCGGGAAGCCCTCGTATAGTGAACTACTCTCAGCGGTAAAAGGGCGGCGGCCTCAGCAGGCACTTGATGACGTGGGTGCCGGCGCTCATGTAGAGCACGCCGGGATTCCCTTCGGTTAGGGCGTAGAGCTCGGGCAGGGGCGGATCGTTGAGATAGGTTAGGACGCGGGACGAGCCGTCTATGCGAAACAGGTCAAAGCGCGTCAGGCCGTAGATAAAGCCGTCAGAAGCGCAGATCAGCGGAAACATCTCCACCCCTTCGGGCACGCCCATCAATCTGGTACCCTCCGAGCGCAGGGGCCCTATCACTTCTTCGACGACAAACCGCTCCGGATCGAAAGCGAACAAGCGGCGGTTGTCCGTGGTACCAAATACCAACCCCGAGGGGTGGACGGCCAAGCTGGTGACCGTGTTGGCCCCTTCCACTGGCCGCAGTTGGCAAATGCGCTGTCTCGTCTGGGGGTCAAAGGCGAACAACAGGCCGTCGCGGGTGGTGACTTCCGAGCCGCGCCCCCCGTAAATGCTGGTGCCACCGTACACATAGCGCTGATCCGCAGCCACGCATTGCACGCTTTGCTCGGGGTCGAGGTAGATTTCCCTATCATCGAGGCCGGTCGCGGGATCGTACGAAGCCAAGGAGCCGCCGGGAATGCCGTAATTGCTGCGGTTGGCCACGTAAATGCGGCCGTCGGGGCCGGTCACCGCCTCAAAGGGTCGGTTCTGATTTTGACCCAACTGACCCCAATTACGCGGATTGCTGTCGTCCTCCGAGCCGGGATTCCACGGCTGACTCGGGTCGTACACGCCGATGTTGGAGCCGCCGTAGCTGCCGACGTAGAGCTTGTCTTGGTGAGCGTGGACGTGGTAGAGCTCGCCGCCAGACCAAGTGTACCCCAAATCCTCTATGGCATCGGTATCGGGGTCGATGGCGCACAGGTGCATGCCGTAAATATTGGTACCGTAGATTTTGCCTTCAGGCCCTCTACCTAGGGCGCATACCGCGCTACCACGACTGCCTTGATAGACTTCAAAACTGCGTTCTTCCCGGTCGCCGGTGTCGGGATCCACCATAGTGGCGCGTCCCTCTTCAACTTGGGCGAAGACCAAATGGCCGTCTTTGCTCAGCCCCGATATGCCGGCGAAAGGACCTTGGCAAATGGAGCGGAGGTCCAAGGTCTGGGCGTCGATGGCCACCAATTGATCCCCAGCCCAAGCGTACACCACCCCACGATCACTGGCGCGGCTATTGCGGCCCAAGGCTAAAGGCACGAGCGCCGCGCTAGGACTGTCGAGGCGGACCACTTCGGTAAAATCGGCGCTGAGGACGCGCACTTGCTCACCAGCCGCCAAAAACAGGCGATCCCCTTCGGATACAGCGCCGGCAATCCCCTCGGCTGCGGGCGGTACATCGCTCAACTGACCGCTTTCCACATCGTAGATCTTGTTCGGGACAGCCGGATAGCCGCTGAGCAGCAGGCGGCCGTCGGGCAGCAATTGGATATTCACTAGGCGATCAGTAGGCGGAGCAAACGGGCGGCAGAGTTTGTCAAAGCACCGCTTTTGCGGGTCGTAGCAAAACAGTTCGGCCAGTTCGTGGCCGCCCATGTACAACAGGCCGTCGCGCTCTTCTATGCACAGGAGGCGCTGATCGCCGGGGGCGGGACGCCCCAGACTACTGAAGGTCCGGTTCTGAGCGTCAAAGACCATGAGATGGTGGCCGTGATCAGCCGACAAGCCGGACATGATCAGGGCGTAAATGGTGCCGTCTGCGGCCTGGAAGACGGGGCCATGCTCGCGGCAGGGCATGGGAAAAACTTCCAAACTGCCGGTGTCGAGATCGTTGCAAAAGTAGTGCGCCCCATCCTGGGAGAATTCGGCCCCCCAAGCCAAAGTATGTCCATTGGCAGGGTCGTAGGTGATGGAAAAGCCGTTCCACACGGCACCGACAAAGGGGATGCCCAAGTCGTAATAGGCCACGCGAGGGCGCAGAGTCGGCGGTAAGGTGGGAGCGCGGGAGGTGAGCGGTTGCATGGAGGCTCCTGCTGTTTGCGGGTGGTGAGATTGGTCGGCCTCAAAAAACTGTCAAAATCCTCCACAAGTCCACCCCAAAGTCCGCATTTCCGAGATCGGCACCGGCGGACGAATCTCAGCGCCTACTATTGCGGACGAACTTGACCCACAACCAGCAAAACCCCTTTATTTGCCTTATATCCCGACCACATGCTGGCCCCTCCAGCAAAAAGAAGCTAGCGGTAACAGTATGAGAGCAATGACGAGGCGATCGCTGCTCCGTGCCGGCCTTACCGGTTGCTTGGTCGCCCCTTGGTGGCACGCACTGCGGGCCTTTGCCGCCCGTCCCGCCGAGCTGCCGACGAAATCTGGCGTGACCGATACCGAGATCATCCTCGGCACGTCCGCCGCTTTCTCTGGCCCCTCCCGAGGGTTGGGCATCGAACTCTATCGAGGGGCTGGTGCGTATTTTACCCACGTAAATCAGCAAGGGGGCATAGCTGGCCGCACCGTACAGGTCAAAGCCTACGACGATGGCTACCAGCCCGGCCCTTCGGTCAAAAACACCATGAAGCTGATGCTCGACGATCAGGTGTTTTTGCTGTTCGGTTACGTTGGCACGCCAACGGTGACGCGCGTGTTGCCCATCCTCAAAAAATTCCAAGACCAGAACATCCTGCTGTTCTTCCCCTTCACCGGAGCCCAACCCCAGCGCGAACCCCCCTATGGCACCTTCGCCTTTAACCTGCGCGCCTCCTACCGCCAAGAAACGGCTGGCCTAGTCGATAATTTCGTGCGCGTCAACCGCCGGCGCATTGCCGTGTTCTATCAAGCCGATGCGTACGGCCGCAGTGGCTGGGCTGGTGTGCGCAGCGCCCTGAAAAAGCACGGCGAGCAAATCGTCGGCGAGGCCACGTACCGCCGCGGCGAACGATTCACCGGCACAATGCGCAAACAGGTCGAAATCCTCAAGGAAGCCAAGCCCGAAGCGGTAATTTGCATCGGTGCCTATGCGGCCTGCGCGGCCTTTGCCCGCGATGCCGTCGATCTCGGCCTAGAGGTGCCCTTTGCCAACTTGTCGTTTGTCGGCAGCGAAAATCTCCTCAAACTGCTCACCGAGGGGCGTGACGACAGCCAGCGCTACACGCAGTGGCTGGTAAACTCCCAAGTGGTGCCCAGTTACGAAGATACATCCATACCCGCAGTCCAAGAGTACCGCGACTTGATGACTCGCTACGCCCCACAGCCGCCTGCGGAACTATTAAAAGACCCCTATACGCCCTTTAACCACAGCTTCGTCAGCCTCGAAGGCTTTCTCAACGCCAAGTTGCTGGTCGAAATTTTGCACCGCCTCGGGACTGACCCGCAGCGCAACCAACTCGAAGACGCGGTGTTCTCCGTCGCGGACTTCGATCTGG
>JAPPEF010000233.1 GCA_028875335.1 Gemmatimonadota bacterium | reverse complement strand
CCGATAAAGAAAAGTGGCACCTACTTTATGTGGGCCGATTTGTCGAGGCAAAGGGATTGCGCGTCTTGCTGGCGGCCCTAGCTAAAGTGCGGAGTCAAGGCCGCGATGTCTCGTTGACCTTGATCGGCGGCCATCCTGCGACCGGGACCGCCGATCCTTTCCTACCTCAAGTCAAGGCATTGAACCTGTCCGAGCATGTGTCGTTTGAGGACGCGGTGCCTTGGGAAGAACTACCTTCCTATATGGCCGCCGCCGATCTGTTCGTGCTGCCCAGTTTCAGCGAGGGCCTGACCACGTCGCTGATCGAAGCCATGGCCTGTGGCCTGCCCGTGGTCGCCACGCGCTGTGGTGGGCCAGAGGAGGTCGTCAATGAGGAGATCGGGAGGCTAGTGGCAATCGGCGATGCGGAGGACTTGGCGGCGGGTATCCTCGTGGTGCTAGATGAATACGATTGCTACGACCGCGAGGCGATCCGCCGACAGGCCGAGAAACGCTACGACTATCGCCGGGTGGCAGCGCGCATTTACGCGCTCTACGAGGAGGTGCTAGCCAGATAATGCCCGCAAATTCCCACCGCTGGCACCAATTCCGTACAACGCACGGTACACGGTTGCATAAATGGATACAAATGACGAAAATATAACGAGATAAGATACACCTTCTACCGTTAGAATCCCATGCTCATCGCCATTTTTTGGGCTGCTTTATTTCTCGTCGTCTATACCTATCTGATCTACCCGGTTTTGCTCTGGCTCTTGGCGGCTGGCCGCAAGCGGCCCGAGTACGCGCCACTGAGCGAATGGCCTGGGGTGTCGCTGATCATTGCCGCGCACAACGAAGAAGGCGTATTGCGCGCCAAGTTGGAAAACGCGCTAGCCATGGACTACCCGGCTGAGCAACTCGACATCATCGTCGTCTCAGATGCCTCGACTGATGACACCGACCGCATTGCCGCTGAATTCGCCGAGCGCGGGGTGCGGTTGCATCGGCAGGAGGTCCGCGGCGGCAAGACCGAGGCGCAAAACGCGGGTGTGCGCTTGGCGCGGGGGCAGTTTCTCGCGTTCTCAGACGCCAACAGCATGTACGCGTCCAGTGCGCTCAAGCGGCTGTTGGCGCCCTTTGCCGACGAGCGGATTGGCTGCGTCTGCGGCGAGTTGCAATACGCCAATCCAGATGAGCAAGGTGCTGGCAAGGGCGAAGGCCTGTACTGGCGCTACGAGCAATTTCTCAAGCGCCGGGAGAGCTTGCTCAGCTCCACGTTGGGCGCTAATGGGGCGATATACGCGCTCCGGCGCGAGCTATTCGTCGAACTGCGCGGCGACATTATCAGCGACTTTGTCGCGCCTCTGGGTGTATGGCGGCGCGGCTTTCGCATCGGGTACGAGCCAAAGGCCGTTGCCACCGAATACAGCAGCGTCCGCTTTGGCGATGAGTTCCGCCGCCGCCGCCGCATTGTCTCGCGCTCGCTCTACGGGCTGTGGACCGAGGCCGGCGTGCTCAACCCGTTCGCGCACTTTTTTTTTGCGTTTCAGATGTTTTCCCACAAGTTGCTCCGCTGGCTCGTGCCGGTGTGGCTGTTGGTAGTACTTGCGGTCAATATCCCATTGGCCGCGAGCGAGTACTACAGTATCTTGCTCGCGCTGCAAGTGGCTTTCTACGGCTTGGCCGCCTTGGGCCTCTTGCTGCCAGAGCGGCTTGGCCGCTGTTGGCTCTTCTACGTGCCGGCCTATTTCACCGCCACCAATTGGGGCACCTTGCTGGGGCTGCTGAGCTTCCTAATGGGTCGCCGCCACCGCGTCTGGCAGCCCGCGAGGTAGAGCGTTTATGTCGCGTCTGAAACGCGTTGTCCTGCTGTTGCTGAGCGACACAGTCGCCGTCAGTTTGGCGTCGGTGTTCTTTGTGTGGATGAAGTTGGCCGGCGGCGGGCTGGAGATCGTCCGCCACAACTACGAGCGGCTCTATCCAGATGCTGTGGACGGACCGAGCTTCTGGTATGCGTTGGGCTATTACTCAGACGTGTTGCCGCTAATAAGTGGCTGCTGGCTGCTGCTGTTCCTGTTTTTTGGCTTCTACCAATCCTCCCTGTCTAGCTCGCGCTTCGACGAAATATACGAGGTCGTCAAGGTCGTCACTTTGGGCATCTTGCTGGCCATGGTCGCTACCTTTGACCGCGACATCCGCCTTACTCGGCTGCTGGTCCTGTTCTACTGGCTGGGCATGGTCGCGTTGGTGGCAGGTGGCAGGGTGCTGCTGCGCAGTTTTGAGCGGCAACTGTTGCTGCGCGGCATTGGCCTTCGGCGCACGGCCATCGTGGGCGTGAATGTGCGCGGTATCCGGTTGCTGCGCGCGTTGCGCTCGGCACCGGCGCAGGGATATGAGATTGTGGGCCTTGTACGGGCGCTCGGCGAGAACGATCACGCGGCCATTGACGGACTGCCCGTGCTCGGCGAAGTAAGTGATTTGCGAACCATCCTCGCGGCCGAGGACATTGAGGCCGTGCTCATCGCCTTGCAAGCCAATTCGCACGAAGAGATCATGCAGATCGTCGAGGAGGCCGAAGGGCTGCCGGTCTCCTTCGGCATCACGCCCGACCTGTACGACATTGTGACCGGCCACGTGCGCACGACGCAGATTTACGGCGTGCCGCTGATGGAACTCATGCCCGAGTTGATGCCGGCTTGGCAGCGGACGGTCAAGCGGCTTATCGACGTGGTGGTAGCTGTCGTCGTGCTCGCGGGTTTGGCTCCGTTGTGGCTGTTGGTGGCCATGGCGATCAAGCTGACCTCCAAAGGACCGGTGTTCTTTCGCCAAGAGCGCGTCGGCGAGGGGGGGCGGACTTTTGCGATGCTCAAATTTCGCTCAATGTACGTGGATGCCGAGGAGAAAACCGGCCCGGTGTGGGCCAAGGGTGCAGACCCCCGGGTGACCCCAATTGGCCGGGTGCTGCGCGCCCTGCACTTAGATGAGATTCCCCAGTGCATCAACTTCCTGCGCGGCGACATGAGCTTGGTCGGTCCACGGCCCGAACGCCCGTTTTTCGTCGAGCAATTCAAGACGCAGATTCCCTTGTACATGCGGCGTTTCAACGTCAAGCCCGGTCTGTTGGGCTGGGCGCAGTCCAAGCACGAGTTCGACCTCGATTCCAAGGACGTGGTGGGCATTGCCCGCGAGCGGCTGGAGTACGATTTCTACTACATCGAGAACATGTCGCTCAAGCTGGACTTCAAGATCATGCTGCAAACGGTGTGGTTCGTACTGACGGGCAAGAGCACGCGCTGATGATTAGGCATTTACTCGAATACAGTTCTTTTCACCGTGCCCCAGGTCGCCGGGGCCACACCAGTGGATACTGCTTCCAATTCCAATACCCAGATAGCGTCGTCATCGGATTGAAAGGCGATCCTAGTGCCGTCGGGTGACCAGACGGGACGCGTGTCGCCGATGCCGGAAGTCTGGGTCAGGTTTTGTGGATTGGTTCCGTCGGCGTCCATGATCCATATATCCGAATCGCGGATGCTTAAGCCCTCGCGAGAGGATTGAAAGGCGATCCTAGTGCCGTCGGGCGACCAGGTGGGATACATGTCGTCGATGACGGGATTTTGGGTCAGATTTTGTGGGTTGGTTCCGTCGGAATCCACGATCCATATATCCCATCGTCCACCGACGCGGTCCCGGTCGGATTGAAAGGCGATTTTGGTTCCATCGGGCGACCAAGTCGCAGCAACATCGGAGGTGGGATTTTGGGTTAGGTTTTGCAGATTGGTTCCGTCGGAATCCATGACGTAGATATCAACGTTGCCGTCGCGGGTGGATTCGAAGGCGATTTTGGTTCCGTCGGGCGACCAAATCGCAGCAAAATCGAAGGCGGGGTTTTGGGTCAGATTTTTTCGGACGGAAGCGGGCTCATCGACGTCCTGTACGTAGATATCAAAATCGTTGTCGTTGTCGCTGTCTCCAACGTCATATAAGAGTATCTGGGTCCCGTCGGGCGAGAAATTGAGCATCCACCGCAAAGTTTCACCCGGGATGTTCTCCCTTACGTTGGTGCCGTCGGCGTCCGCGACGTAAAATTCCGAAAGGCCATCGCCATCGCGGTCGGATTGAAAGGCGATTTTAGTTCCATCGGGCGACCACCAGATTGGACCTCTACCATCGTCGGTGATCAGGACGCGGTTGGGCACGCCTAGTTCGGCGCGGGCAGGCAACAGGGCTAGGACGCCAACAAAGATGCCTGCGGTCCAGCGGAAATGTGAGGCAAGATAGCGCATGGTACGATCTCCTCCCGAATGTTTAACGGCATAGGACGCCCCAAGAGCGAAATAGTTCCCGGAGCATCGTCTGCCGATTGAAAGGCGGTTTGCCGTGCTCGCCCCACGATCCTACCTCATGCCTTGAGTGCTAGATGGACGAGTGTCCAAGCGCGGCCTTTGGCAATCCTCCCGACTAGGCGCAGCCAGCCGCCGTAGTGCGATACCCGCACAAAGGAGGGCGTATCGAGCGTATGCTGGACGAAGAAGTTCATGCGCGATCCTTCGTCGCACCAGTGAATGCCGTCGGGCGATATTTGCACCCGCACCTCGGCGTCAATTAAAGGGTTGGGCTGCGAGTCCTCTTCTTCAAAGCGGAGTATCTGCACGAAGAAAATGGCTTCGTGGCTCCAGCCGACCTCGTACGGCTCGGTGGTAAAGTCGCCTTCCCAGAGCTGATTGCGCTCCACGACGGCGGTGTGGCTCTGTCGCATATTCATTGAGCAAACTCCCCGGACAACAACACCGAGTCGATATAGAGGAAGGCTCGCGTATCCACGTCGGCTTCGACCCAAAAGGCCGCGTTGAGCATGCACCACAAGTTGGCCATGGCCGGCAGTTCAATGCAGTGCATCCCCTCCGGCTCGAAAATGTGGTCGTTGCACTGAAATCCGGTGAAGGCCCGCTTTTTGAGGTCCAAGCCGACGCGCAAGTAGTGCCAATTCATTTTGGTGGCGATTTCGTTGTAGCACAAAAGCTGCGGCTCGCCCGGCACATCCTCCCAGCCCTCTGGCCCCAAGTGGAAATGCGACACGGTCTTGCCGCTGTGGCCAATGGGCTGTACCGACCGGGTGGTGGGCTTAGTCTGCCAGCGCCCTCGCCGCTGGCCGTCCTCGGCGTTGAGGTAGCGCAAGTGGGGCATCCAGCGCCGCCCTTGAGGGTCGCCGTCCTGCACATCGAAGAGCACGCCCCAAGCTCGGACGTCCATTTCGCCGAGCTTGAGTTCGGACGCTTCGGGCTTGAACGCGAAATAGCACTCTAACTGCACTTGGCCCAGTGCCCGAAAGGTGTGCCGCTTGATGCCTACGGACAGGCCGCCGGCCTGCGGGCGGGTGGCCAGTTTAAGGGCGTAGGTGCCTTCCATTGAACCAGCCGTGCCCGTGTCCCACATCGTCAGGTTGCTCAACATGGGGGGGCGCAGGTCACGGTAGTCGGGCAGCATGGTATTGAGCGAATCTTCGTAATTGCCGATCAGTCCGGTCCAGCCGTTTAGTCCCGCGTCGAAATCGTCGTAGCACAGAATGCGCGCAAGGGGGTCAAAGCGACTCAACCGAGGATTGGCTAGCAATGATTCCACAGTATGCTCCGGTGTTGGGATGGATGGTTAAATGAACTCTCACCAATAAAAAACCCCGCCGAACAGTGCGCTCGGCGGGGTCAGGACGTCTGATGAGGCAAACGTCCTATTCGTCGGCTGTTGCCTTGACTTGACCCCAGCTCACGGCCTCGACAGCCGTGCTTATTTGGGGGGCAGTCCAACTCGCGGGCACGATCGGCGACGAAACCCAGCGGCCGTTAACCTCAGCCTCCGCGGAAACGCCATAGACCACGGACTCGGGATTCGGTAGGTCTGGAGAAAATTCCATACTGTACCGACCCTGAGCGGGCGTGGCTTCCACATGGCCCCACGGCACGAAGGTGGGCTGTGTTTCGGCGGGCTCAACGATCTCTCCACCGGCTTCGACTTCGATCTC
>JAPPEF010000322.1 GCA_028875335.1 Gemmatimonadota bacterium | reverse complement strand
GCTGTAGCAACTCCCTTTCTCTGATGCGAGCGGTTGACCGACACGTGGAGAATGTAAACCTGATCCCGTGCATGCATGGCAGGTGATTCCTCGCGCCGTCGAATTTCGCAATAGATATATCCCGCAGGTTCCTCATCAAAATAGGCTAAGAATATGTGATTGTCTGGCCGGGTCAGAATCTCTGTGACCTCCTTTGCAGCAAAGGTCTCCCTTGATGCCGGCTTGAAAAGATGCGGCAAAGCCTCAGCATGAACATTCTGAACCTCATCGTTTAAGCTGGAGATAGTGTCGGCGTCAGCGACAGTCGCTGCACGAACTTTGAGCATCTCAGGCTCCGAGTGGCGATTCATGCGATTCCATTTTGCACAGCCATTCGCTCAAATACGCTAGGAGGTTCACGAGATTCCCAAGCATCGACTAGCGTGTTCACATTGGTCTGACACGGCTGCGTCGAGTCAATTTCCAGATCGTATTCAGCGAAGCCATGCACCACTTGATAATCCGTTCGAGCCTCCCCAACTCGCCGATTCCCTCTTTCGCGCTCCCTGCGCTCAAGCTCGGGAAGCGGACAGTGCACGCCGACAAAGAATACGTCCAAGCCGGCGAGTAATTTCACCAGATCCGACATCCACATCTCGTTTTCAATAATGTGATCGACGATGAGATTGTTGCCCGCCTCAGCTAAAACTGGCAAACACCGATGAAACCCATCAAAGACGGCAGGCCTCATAGCAGACCAATCAAATTCACCGCTGCGAACGCGGGCCATCGGCAGGGCGTCCGAATCGCGGAGGTGGTCAAACGAAAAGTGCCAGAATGGGATTGGTAGCGTCTGCTGTAGCTGGCGTGCAAGCGTCGACTTCCCCGAACTCGACGCGCCATTGATGAGGATGATTTTCCCTAGTTCGCGATTGGTGGCCATTGAACTATCTTGTCTCAACTTCTCTGCTAAACTACCTTAAATCGCCGTAAACGCCAGACCGTGCGGCACTTTCTCGCCAGTGAGCCCTCGACAAAGACAAGGTATACTGAGGGATGCGCATTCAGCTCGACATTTCGATACCCATGCGCGACGGAGTGCGGCTCTACGGAGCCCTGTACCGGCCGGCCGCGGGGGAGCGCTTCCCCGTGCTGCTGATCCGCTCGCCCTACAGCACCCAGCATCCCCGCTACGTGGAGTGGGCCCGGCGCTTTGTCGCAGAAGGGTACGCCGTGCTCATGCAGGACAGCCGGGGCCGGTACGAGTCGGAGGACGAATGGCGTCCCTATGTCGACGAGCGAGACGATGGGTACGATACGCAGCAGTGGATCGGCCAGCAGCCCTGGTGCGACGGCTCCATCGGCACCTTTGGGGTGTCCTATCCGGGTTTCACCCAGATCCTGCCGGCGCCGCTGCGCAGCCCTTTTGTCAAAGCCCTCGTGCCCATCGCCAACCAAGAGGACAACTACGGCCACATGCGCTACAACGGCGTTTTGCAGCTGCAGAACGCCATGAATTTCATCTGGCTGGGCCAGCGCACCAACCAGAACGCCCCCAGAGATCTGATCGACTGGGATCAGGTCTACCGCCGTCTGCCGCTGTTGACAGCGCTCGACGACCTGGGCGAACGGCCCTTCTACCGGGAGATCATTCGCCACCCCTGCTTCGACGAGTTCTGGGCTTCGTACAGCATGAAGGGCCAGTACGGCGAGGTGGAAACGCCGGCCTATTTCATCACGGGCTGGTACGACAATTTGCTACACGAAGGTTTCAAGTGCTTCAAGGGCTGGCGGCAACAAGCCAAGGGCCGGGAAGCCCTCGAGCGATCGCGCCTCATGGTGGGGCCGTGGACCCATACGCTGATCGGCAGCGACGATCCCTTTGGCGATGTGGACTTTGGCCCCGCGGCCCGGGTGGATATGCCGCAGGCGCATTTGCGTTGGTACGATCAGCGCCTCAAGGGCATAGACAGCGGCATCGACCAGGAGGCACCAGTGCAGTTGTTCGTCATGGGGGAAAATGTTTGGCGGGGCGAAGAGACGTGGCCCCTAGAGCGGACCCAGTACACCTGCTTCTTTTTGCACAGCGGCGGGCGGGCCAACTCAATGCACGGCGATGGACGGCTGAGCCGCCAGGAGCCCGGAGACGAGCCGTGCGACAGCTATGACTATGATCCAGACGACCCAGTGCCCACTCTTGGGGGACAGAGCATGTTCATCGACAACACCGGCCCCAAGGACCGCCGGCCGGTAGAGAAGCGCGACGACGTGCTGATCTACACTACCGAGCCGCTGGCCGCGGACGTGGAAGTTACCGGGCCGGTGGAACTAGTGCTGCACGCAGCCTCCAGCGCAGTGGAAACCGACTTTACCGCCACCCTCGTCGACGTGCACCCCGGGGGCAAGGCCATCCACTTGTGCGAGGGCATTGTGCGGACCTGCTTCCGCGACTCCTACCGTGACCCCAGTCCCATCGAACCAGATCAAGTGTACGTCTATCGGATCGAGCTGTGGGAGACCAGCAATCTCTTCCGGGCCGGGCACTGCATCCGGCTGGAGGTCTCCAGCAGCAATTTCCCGCGCTTTGACCGCAACCTCAACACCGGCCACCCGCACGGTTTGGACGACGAGATGCAAGTGGCCCAGCAGCGGATCTACCACGACCGAGCCCACCCCTCCCACCTGATCCTGCCGGTGATACCGCGCCCATGATCCGCATTGGCGCCGATGTGGGAGGCACTTTCACCGACGTAGTGGCTCTCGACGACCGGGGCGGCATCTGGACCCACAAAGTGCCGTCGACCCCGCCCCATTTCGAGCGCGCCGTGCTAACTGCCCTCGACCAGCTCATACCCCACTTCAGCGCTGCGGACCGGACCGTGTCCGAGGTGGCGCATGGCACCACAGTGGCCACCAACGCGGTGCTCGAACACCGGGGCGCGCGCACGGCCCTGATCACCACCCGGGGTTTTCGCGATGTGCTGGAGCTGCGCCGCGTCCGTGCTCCCCAGCTCTACGATTTGTTCTTCGACAAACCCCGGCCCCTAGTCGAGCGCCGCCTGCGCCTCGAAGTAGAAGAGCGGGTGGCGGCCGACGGCGAGGTCCTGGTGTCCCTTGAAGAGTCAGAACTCGAGCGGCTCGGCGAGCGGCTTGAGGCCGAGGGGGTAGAGGCCGTGGCCGTATGCCTGCTGCACGCGTACGCCTTTCCGCAGCACGAACTCCGCCTCGGACAGTATCTGCGCGAGCGCTTGCCCGGGGTGCCGGTGTCGCTGTCGTCGGAAGTGCTGCCCGAGCGCCGCGAGTACGAGCGCAGCGCCACCACCGCGGTCAACGCCTATGTTCAGCCCGTGGTGCAGCGCTATCTGGGTGCCCTGCGCCACGGGCTGGAGCAGCGCGGCGTGGACGCGCCGCTGCTGATCATGCAGTCGACCGGCGGGCTGGCCCCAGACTGGGAGGCGGCCCGCCGACCGGTCTTTGCCCTCGAATCGGGACCTGCGGCCGGGGTCCTCGGTGCCAGTTTCGCCGCCGGCCAACTGGGATTGGACCAAGTCATCACCCTAGATATGGGCGGCACCACGGCCAAGGCAGCCATGATCGAAGAAGGCCGCATCGCCCACAGCCCCGAGTACGAGGTGGGCGCCTCGCTGTCCGCGGGTAACCGGCTCATTGGCGGCGGGGGCGAGCTGATCCGGGCGCCCAGCATCGACATCGCCGAAGTGGGGGCAGGAGGTGGTAGCATCGCCTTTTTGGACCAGGCCGGCGGTTTGCGGGTGGGACCGCGCAGCGCCGGGGCCGTGCCGGGGCCGGCCTGCTACCAGCGGGGAGGGCTCGAGCCGACGCTCACCGACGCCAATGTGGTGCTGGGCTACATCCGCCCCGGGGACCTGGCCGACGGCGAGGTATCGATCGACATGGAGGCTGCGCAGCGGGCGGTGCACGACCGCATTGCCGCGCCCCTCGGACTGGATTTGCTACAGGCGGCCGAAGGCATCCACCGCATTGCCAATGCCCGCACCATGCGGGCCCTGCGGGCCGTGTCCACCGAGCGGGGGCGGGACCCGCGCGACTTCGCTCTGATGGCTTTTGGCGGGTCCGGGCCCATCCACGCCGCGGGCCTAGCTCAGGACCTAGCCATTGGTCAGGTCGTGGTGCCGCCGCTGCCGGGTCTGTTCAGCGCCCTCGGGCTTTTGTGTTCCGGAGTGGAGCACCACGATGTGCGTAGTTGCCTGCTGGGGGGAGATGATCTTCAAGCCCCGACCCTAGAGCAGATCCGGGCCCAGATGCAGGAGCAACAGTTAGCTCAGTTCGCCGCCGAGGGGTTCGGGGCCGACCAGGTCGGGCTGCGCTGCAGCGCCGACGTGCGCTTTAGAGGGCAGACCTCAGAGATCGGCATCGACCTGGCCGACGGGCCTATAACCCCGGAGGGAGTCGCCCGCTTGCACGCCGACTTCGTGCGCGAGCACGAGCGCCTGTACGGGCATCGCTCCGACCCGGACAACCCCGTGGAAGTGGTGGCCGTGCGCCTAGTCGGCCAAGCCGGAGGGCGCGGTCTGGGCCATGGCCTGGCAACAGCGGTCCAGCCCGTTGCGGGCGAGGGCAGTCGGACGGCCTATTTCGCCGGTGAGACCTTGTCCGTCCCCCTGATCAACCGCCGGGATCTCGACCAAGGAGCCGAGGGTCCCCTGCTCATCGACGAGCTCGATTCTACCATTGTAGTGCCGCCGGATATGCGCGCCCGGCTGCACCCTCTGGGCCACCTCCTCATCGAAGTGCGCTCCAGCTAGCGAGGATTGAAGCAATGGCGTCCATAGATCCGATCACGCGCGAAATCGTGCGCAACGCCCTGGCTTCCGCGGCCGACGAAATGGCCATGGCGCTCTACCGCACGGCCTATTCGACCATTGTGCGGGACTGTCTGGACTACTCGACTTCCCTGTGCGATGCCGAGGGCCAGATGATCGCCCAGGGCGTCACCATTCCGCTGCATTTGGGCTCGGTGCCCTTTGCCATGGAGACCCTGCTGGCTAAGTACGGCGACGATGTAGAAGAGGGCGATGTCTTCATCCTCAACGATCCTTTTGAAGGAGGCATGCACATCCCGGACATCTTCATTGTCCAGCCCGTCTTCTCGGAGGGCCGGCGCGTGGCCTTTGCCGTGAGCACGGCCCACCACCTCGATCTAGGCGGCCGTTTGCCGGGGAGTTCAGCCTGCGACAATACGGAGATTTTTCAGGAAGGTTTGCGCATCCCCTGGCTCAAGCTCTACCGCCGGGGCGAGGCCGACGAGGCCCTATTCGCCCTGATCCGCGCCAATGTGCGGGTGCCGCAGATGACCATCGGCGACTTGCGGGCCCAGCTAGCGGCCTGCCACATCGGCGCCCGGGCCATAGGCGAGTTGATCGGCCGCTACGGCCCCGACACCTTTGCGCGCTGCACCGCGGATCTGATCGACTATACCGAGCGACTGGTGCGGGCCGAAATCGCCTCCTGGCCCGACGGCAGCCACACCTTTGTCGACTATATGGATAGCGACGGGGTGGGAGGGCCGCCGGTGCGTTTGCAGGTGGAGATCACCGTGGCGGGAGACGAACTGCGGGCCGACTTCACCGGCACGGATCCGCAGGTGAGCGGGGCCATTAACAACACGCTCTCCTTCACGTCTTCGGTGGTGGCCCTATGCGTGCGGTCCGTGCTGCGCGAGGATATCCCCAACACCGCGGGTATGTTCCGCCCCCTCGAAATTGTCGCCCCGCCCGGCACCGTGGTCAACGGAGTCATGCCCGCGGCTTCGTCCATGCGCGGTATCACCGGCTTCCGCTTAGCCGATACGATTTTCGGGGCTCTGTCCGGCCTGCTGCCCGATCGGGTCCTGGCCGCCGGCGAGGGGGGCAATACTTTGGTGATTATCGGAGGACAGCGGTCCGATCGTCAGCCCTACGTGTACTACGAACTGCTGTCGGGGACCTGGGGCGGGCGGCCGGACCGCGACGGCAATGACGGGCTGTGCAATCCGGCCAATGTCGCCAGCAATATCCCCGTGGAACAGGCCG
>JAPPEF010000217.1 GCA_028875335.1 Gemmatimonadota bacterium | reverse complement strand
ACTCGAAGATGGATGGGTTTTTCAATGTCTCACCATCTGCGATCAGAGCGTGAGCGTTATCGGACCCGATTCGCGAACACTGGTCGACCCAATTGAGACTCAGGAACTCCACGCCGCAGCGACGAAGATTGTCGGTCGATGGATACAACAGGCAGCACACGACCCGACGTGGTTGCTATGGCTACGCCAAGCAGAAGCCCAAGTATTTGTAGTTCAAACTCTTTGTCGTTTGCGGTATTCGTTGGCAACGGGAACAGTCGCCTCCAAGCCCCGTGCAACTGAGTGGGCTCGAAAGAATTATGGAGAACCTTGGGCCAGTTTCATCGAGCAATCTCTTACCAAACATCATGGGTCAGGAAACATCTCACAAGGCGAGGAGAACACGACGCTCGCCTTCCTAACATTCATCCTTGAAGAGATTCAGCGTTCTGCTGCCGCAATCAGATCACGAACCCAGAATGCAAGCTAACACGACGCTGTGCGGCCCCAAGATCGGTGCAATTTTGAAAGTTGGTTTCAGGCGGCTAATTTTAAGCGGCTTCTTGGGAATAGTCTGATGAAGCAGAAACAACATGAGCCTAAGAAAGTGGCGATTTTGGCCTTTGCCGTGCTGTGTGGGATTGCAGGGTTTTGCAGCCATGGGGCGGCCCAAGAAAATTGGTGGCGGCTCGGAGGAGAGGGCGGCGTTTCCTGGACGGAAGTAGCGGATTTCAGCCTGATGACGGACGACTCGACCGCCGCGGGGGCGCTCCAGCCTTTCGAACTCAAGCCGGACGAGAACCTCTTGCCTCAGTTGGGCCCCTGGCAGCCCTTCAGGTTCACCTTCGACCCGGTTTACCACCCGGGTCATCCGCGTTTGTGGCTGGGACACGGCAACTTTCTATTGAAGAGCCGCGACGAGAACCTGGGGAATTACGGCATTTTGTACCAGGCCAACCTCCTCGTCTTCGTCGACGGCGATCCCGCCACCTACGTCGAGCGCAGGGACGAGGTCGCCGACCCGCGCAGCCGCCCACCATCGGGGTCGTCTTTCTATTACACGATAGATATAGGCGCGCAGGTGCCGGTGGAGCGCTTTGTGTTCTACCCTCCCGAGGGGATGAGCTCCGACAGCGACCAGCCCTTTCGTCCCAACTATGTCCTCAAATCATTCAGCCTGACAGCCCGCCAAGACGAGGGAGGTATAATGGAAGAGGAGATGGCGCAGGGCTTCAGATGGCGCGGGGCGGGCTTCTGCTGCCCGCTGGAAAATCAGCTAACCTACCGCCAAGCCAACCGCGACAGCGTCACCGAGGTCCGCTTCCCGCTGCAGAATTTGCGCTATTTGCGCCTGCTCGAAGTCCCCGACGGACTCACTTTGGACGGTCGGCCGATCGTCGTCCAGTCGGCTTATGCGGAGATGGAGGTCTACGGCCGGGGTTTTGCGCCTACGGCGACTTGGGAGTCGCAGATAGTGGACCTGGGGTGGGAGGTCAACTTCGGGCGAGTGGTCTTCGAGGTGAGCAAGTGGCGCAAGGACGGGGAGCAGTTGGTCGCCCTCGAGGACGGTCCGGTCCGCGTCCAGGTGGAGATCAGGACGGGTCGCGACGACACTCCGACGGCCTACTTCGGCTTTGACGATCTGGGAGCCCACGTGGAGGTGACCAAGAAACAGTGGGAACGGCTGACTTCCTCCGTGCCGAGGGCGACCTTGATCAGTTCCATATCTAGACTGGAGGCGCGCGGTGCCACGGTGCCGACGGTGGGATTCCGCGGGCCGGTGGTCGAGGATCTGAAAAACTGGAGTTTCTGGTCGGTGCCACTCGAGGAGTCGGGGCAGCACCCGCGCCTGCCGTGGGGGCGCTACTTTCAGCTGCGGGTTCAGCTAAAGACGGATGCGTTCTTTGACTTTGCCCGGCTGGATTCGCTGCAGATCGAGATCGCGCCGCTGTTGGCGGATCGGGTCGTGGGCGAGGTGGTACTGGAGGAAGATCACCAGCCGCAGGGCGGGCGAGTGCGCGTGCCGGCGGGCGAGAAAAAGTCGTTCGTATACGATATTGGCGTTGAATTTTCCAGCGCGGATCGCACCGGCTTCGACGTCGTGCGGATCATGACGCCGGCGGAAGCGGAGTTCGGCTGGCTGGAGATAGGTGAGCCCCTCGGCACCGTGGAACCAGACAGCATCGTGAACGAGGAAAGCGGTTTTGTTGTATTTTTGCCCCGCCGTTTGAGTCCGGAGGGCGATCAGCGGTTGCGCATTGGGCTGGAAACGGTGCTCTACGACGAGGCCGGCGAGTTCGGAGGGGAGGTCTTCAACCGCGGGGAACAGAGCTTGTTGCAGCGGGTCGAAGGCGGTGATGTCAGCGAGGAGCTTGGTTCCAACCAGTTGGTGGTGGTGGCGTCGGCCTCCTCGGCAAGGGGAGTTCTGGGGGATCTCGAGGTGGGGAGCCGCGCTTTTACCCCTCAGGGGGACGGCGTCAACGACCAGTTATCCATCCAGTATACCTTGTTCCGGGTGCAGCAGGCATCCGCGGTAAAGGTCGGCATCTATGCCCTAGACGGACGGCGGGTATGGCAGGCGCAGCCAGAGGCGCAGGCCGCGGGGCGCCATACGGCCCGCTGGGACGGTCGGGATGGAGCCGGACAGCTGATCGGCCCTGGCATCTATCTGGCGCGGGTGGAAGTAGAGACGGATAAGGGCAGTGAGATCCGCCTGCAGCCCGTCGCTGTAGCATACTGAAATTTACGCTGCGCGCCATACGGCGCTTGGGGCTACGCCCACCCCGCATGCGCGGGGTCGTCAACGGGCAAACCGTTAGCCGAAAGCACCCCGTAATGGACACTGCCCATTACGATAGAATTTCACACTACAAAAAACTTGACTGGGTTACATCTATCTCCTTGCTTGGCGTTAAAACGCCAGAAATTCCCGAGGATTCGAAGCTCCCCGCCGCAGGTGCGGATATGAGTTCGCTGGACACCCAACCCCAAAGGAGTGGAAATGACAGCAGAAGCAAGACCGGACGAGAGCACCCATGGAAAGGTGATGCATGCGGCTGTTCAAAGCGGTGATCGCGAGGCAATTGCGCGTTACCGCAACGCGTTCCCGATTCTCGAGCCCTTCAGCGATGCGGCTATTCAAGAAGGTGCGACGCCACACAACTGTTCCATCGCCCTTGCCCGGGAACGCGGTTTTGAGGGTCCGTATCATCTTAATCGATGCTTTTCAGAGAACATCTCTGTCGCACCCCGCGAGACGTTTGAAGCACTTAAGGAAGCGGTAAAGGCGTTGGATCTCAGCACGGCCGCCGAGATCCTCGATGCGTTCCCCTATCTGGCGAGGGCACGGGTCTACAACAAGGATCTTGGCGTCGAGCGTGGGGCGTCACTTCTCCATCTGGCGATGCCACGATGGGCAAAGGACGGCGGTGACCAGACGACCGACCAGCACATTGCGATGGCGTCACTCCTGATCGATCGCGGCACCCAAATAAACACGATTGGGGATGGCGGCGAGACGCCGCTCGGTTACGTCGGCTGGTTGGGCATGAAACGGTTCGCTCGGTATCTGTTCGAACGCGGCGCAGACCCCACCGTGACTACTGAGTGGGGTTTCGACGCGCTCGGCACCATCGCCGACCATGGTCACGTCGATCTCATGGAGATCTTCGCAGAGGCGGGCGTCTCGTTGACGCCCAGGCATCTCGTTCAAGCGCAGATGACCGAACGCCTAGATGCGCTAGAGGACGCAGATCTACATGCGAGATGCGATATCGGCCACTTTGATGGCGAGCGGGGCACGTTGATGCACGTTGCGGCAAACGAAAATCTCCCTGCAATGATCGAGTACCTGCACAGGCGGGGCGTTTCGCTTGACGACCTAGACAACTTCGGTCGCTCACCAGCGCAGTTCGCCGTCAAACGAAACAGGCTCGAGGCCCTATGCGCATTAGCGGACTGTGGTGCGACGCTCGATGCCGAGGCAACCCAGTTCCTCGATGATCGGCGGTCTTGAGTTTGGTACAAGATTGACAATCGAAACTGCTCCCTAACCGGTGTGTCCGGCAACACCCGTGCAGCTTGAGCCGATATGTAGTTATGAACGCACTGAAACCAGCTAAGATCCAAGCCGCGCTCGAAGCCGTCGAAGCCGGTGACGCCAAGAGGCTCGAGCCACTTCTGAAAACGAACCCGGCACTCGTCCATCAGATCCTTGAGCACGACGACCACAGCGTAATGCTCAGGCCGACACTGTTGCACCGGACCAACGCCAAGGCCGATCGGGAGCGACGGCCCCGCAGAAGGAACAAGGGTGACCTGGACTGCGCCCAACTGCTCATCGACTACGGTGCCGACATCAACAGCCGGGTCCTGGACTCTCTGCCGCCACTGGAGATGGCAGCGTGGACGCGCCATCACGATCTCTTCGAGCTGCTGCTGGCCAACGGGGCCGACGTAGAATGCTACACCGAACTGCCCCCGATCGAGGCTGCGGTCGCCACGGCTTACGGTAGGGACATGTTCAAAAGCCTAGTGTCCACTGGCGCGCAGTACGACATCTCTCATACGCTTCGACTCGGACTGCTTCGGGAGACGCGGATACTCCTCGAGGCCGACCCTAGTCTCGCTAACATCGAGACGGACCACGGTCTCCCGCTCAATCTGGCGGTCAGCAAGCCGGGCAGCTACAAGCCAAGTCCGGGATTATTCAAGCTGCTGATCCGGTTTGGCGCCGATATCCACGCCGAGGATCGGTTCGGCCTGACGCCGCTGAAGGCAGCCCGCCTGCCCGGCAACGACAAGATCGTGCTGGCTTTACTCGACATGGGCGTAGAGGACGACATTTACGGTGCCCTCCTGGCGCGCGACGAGGATAGGGCCAGGGCAATCCTGCGAGCTGATTCCTCACAGGCACACCCGGTCGCCGCTTGGCCTGATGGGGGGCCAACGCCCCCCATCGTCTGGGCGGTCTGGTCCGGCTCGACGCGCCTCGTGGAGATGATTCTCGAGCACGATGTCGTCCTGAACTTGTCGGGAAATCCGCTCGGGATCGCCATCGAATACGGCTACGACGAGATCGTCCGTCTCCTACTCGATCACGGCGCTTTGCCCGAATGCGTCGACTGCAGCGGCTGGGCGGGCGTTCGCACCGGCAAGTTCTGGGACCGGGTCCCGGGGGGTGGTCCTGCACCCGATGACAATCCGCCGGTCTCCGTGCCGCTCTACACGGCGCTACGCAACGGCACGACCGCCGCCGTGGAGATGCTGCTGGAGGCGGGTGCCGATCCGAACTCCACGCTGACCATGTGGTCGGGCCTGCAATGGCCGGCCCGCGCCGGCGACCTGGACAGGGTCCGGTTGCTGCTGAAGCGGGGAGGAAACCCGGCGAGCCACTGCGCTCGGCGTGCGCTTCGACTCGCCACTCGACTCAGCCAGGGGGCCATGGTGGAGCTGCTCGTCACACATGGTGTCGACGTCGAGGCGGCGACGGACTCGGAACTCGACGAGGAGAAGATCCAGCGGACAGCGAACGAGTCGACGCGTGGCCTCCTGGAGGAGCTCCGCGGGATCCTCGGTCTACCCAAGCGGGAACGCGCCCGCATCCTGCGGCTGCGGGCACAGCTTATCGATGCGGTCATCGACGGAGACGCGCGCAGCCTGCGCGACGTGCAACAGCAGGCACCGGGACTCCTTGAGCGACCTTTGGTCAAGCACGACCTGCTGCGCCACGCCGCCATGGCGGGTCACGGCGACATCGTCGACGTCTTAGTCGAGCACGGGGCACCCATGACGATCCAGACCGCCTCGGCCCTCGGACGCCTCGATCTCGTTGCATCGATGCTCGACTCGGACCCGACACTCGCCAATGACGACCCGCCGGCACTCAAGATCGCCGCGCAAAAAAACCACCGGGCCGTCGCTGAGCTACTTCTAGACAGAGGTGCGGACATCGACCGAGTGTCGAGCAACTATCAGCCTACTGCCCTTCATGTGGCGATCCGCAGTCGTTCGATCGATGTGCTCAAACTGCTTCTGTCGCGGGGTGCGGACGTGACCATCCGCGAGAC
>JAPPEF010000285.1 GCA_028875335.1 Gemmatimonadota bacterium | reverse complement strand
GCTATGGGCAATAGTCCCGAGCTTGGCGGAAACGCCGCGTCTGGGCATTCCCGAGATTCTTCCTTCCCAAGACTTTCTCTGGCGACAGTTACCCCAGTACAATAACTACGCCTTTCAGGGCTATTCCAACTACCCGGACCACACCTTTCCCTACGCCGACCGACCTCGGGCCTTCTACGATTCCTTCGGCGACCCCCTCATCACTGGTTACGACTTGTACGACTGGACCGAACGCCGCACTCTCGGTCAGGAATACGGCAGCAGCATCTTCAAGGATCGCAACCAGTGGAGCACGGTTTTCGATTTTCTGGTGGTGGGCCGCGACAGCTATAACGACTGGGGATACAGCGCCATTGTCGGCGATGGGCTGATTGCCCGTTTCACGCCGTTGACCCTGTCGCAAGTTGACTTTAATGGTGCCCGCTTCGACTTGGCCACGCCGTATGCCCGCTTCACCTTCCTAGGATCGCGCATCGAACGCCCTCATTTTTACATCGAATCCGTTCCCGCCTGGGCCATCGAACATACGCACTTTGCCGACGATTCGACCATTCTGCTCGGGACCCGGCTGGAAACGGATATTGGGGCTCTACGGCTGGGCGTGAACGGCGTGAACATGCACGTGTATCAAAGCACCCAAGACAACAACAGCCTCAAAGGCTCCCTGCGGCCCACCCTGCCGTCCATGGACCAAGTTGTGGTGCGCTTTACCGATGACTCACCCCAAGACGGCCGCGGCGGTGCCTTGGTGCAAGAAGCACAACTCATACTCAACGGCGAAGCCCGGCCCGATATCGTGCCTACAGTGATTCGCCACTTCGAAGGTGTAGATACGCAGGTGGGCACCATCTCCCGGCTGACGGGCCAATTCAACCCGACCATTTACACCAACCCCCGGGGCTATTACCAGATAGCCACGCTCTACTACCGCGGCAGAAACGATATGCCGCTCTTTGCCGATTACCTCTATCGCGCCGACCACGAGGCCGGCATTGATGTGAGTAAGAATACCAACCTCGAAGGGCTGCTGGCCACGTTCAAGCTCGAATCGCCCGAGGAGATCCTCCAAGCCGACGGCAACGAGCACTTGGTATTCGTCTTCGATCTGTCGCAGGAGCCCTACGTGGAATCGGTGGCCGTGGAAGCGGCGCTGGCCAACGACTACCAAGTAGAAGTGGCTACCCTCAATCTCAACAATCCGCGGGGACGCGGCTATCCCAATCAGTACGTGAGCACATTCTACCGGCTTGTCCTGCGCGCCGAGGGCAATGTGCAGGACGGCTCCAATCTGGCCAGAAGGCGGATTAATGTGGGCGAAAACACGTCGCTTTTCACCTACAGCGCCGATATGCACCTTGCCCTAGCCGGCCTAGAAGTCAAGGGCGAATACGCCCGCTCAGCGCGCTACTCCCGCTTTCCGGCGCGCATGGACGAGACCGCGCTGTACGACCGGGGACCGCGCTTCTCCGAGAAAGGATCGGCCTGGTACATTAATGCCGTGCGCTGGTTCAAGGGAGGCCGCCTGGGGGCCGAAGCCTTTGCCACGAATCCAGAGTTCCACACGGAAATGCGCACCTTTGTGCCGTTCGAAATTGGTTTGACAGAGACTACGCTGGCCGGCCTGGCCAACAACACCATCTTCTGGGACCTAGTGCAGGACAACGAGGACGGCGACCGCTACCCGGACAAGCGCGTGGGCAATCTGCAGGGGCAACCCAACGACCGCGAAGACGAGGACATCGACGGAGTGTTCCCCGGTCAGGACGACGACAACGACGGTCTGCCCGACACCAACCGCAACTTCAACGATGTGCCCGACTACGTCGAGCCCTTCCTCATGTACTACGTCGAATCCAACGACTTCTTCTACGGCCTCGACCGCAACAACAACGACGATCCCGATGTGCGCGAGGACGATCTAGACCCCGATTATCCCTACGACGCCGACCAGCGCGGCATCCACCTATTCGGTCAGCTAGATCTGACGCCTCAGTGGTCTTTGGGGGCGGGGCGCTATGACATCGAACAAATCGCTGGCGGCGGGCGCAACAAATCGACCTACGCGCTGGTGACCTACCGGCGGGAAGAGTTGAGGCGGCTACAGCGGCTGTTTTTCGAAAACCACCTGCGTCGCGTCAAAGACGATATCGCCGACGAATTCTCCGTGCTGGTCGAACGGCCGAAGCGCATAGATACAGATTTTCGCGGCCTAGTCGCCGGCAACAAGCCCTCTTTCACCAACAATTTCCGCGCCGACCCGCTGCTGTATCGCAACAGCTACGTCAACGACACCTATCTGGAGAGCTGGCTCAATCCCTGGTCCACCCTCCAGATGGTCCACAAAATCCGCCTGCGCTTCAACTGGCAACAAGCCGGCCCTTTGCCCGGCGGCCTAGTCCAGCGCGACAAACGGCTCGACTTCTTCACCTGGGTCAGCCGTGCCGACTACACTTGGCATTGGCACCGGCTGCAGATCCAACCCCAGTTCAAGATCCTGCTGCTGCGCCTAGTTGACCAAGCCGCCGACCGCCAACTCGACGGCCGCTACGCCCGCCGCACCGTGCGCTCAGAGCTCAGTGTCATTCCCATCCTGCGCTGTACCCTGCCGCTAATGCAGCGCAGCCAGCTACAGCTGGGCATCCAGGGCTTGGGGCCGCTGCCCTACCGGGTCGAGGATCGGGTCAATGCACGCAATAGTTTTGACCAACACACATTGTATCTCAACGTGAACAACCGCTCGAAGTATTTCGGCTACGATCTGCGCACGATCGTGGGATTGCAGCGGGAGGTCAAGACATTCGACGAGGAATCGCGGGAGAGCGATGCCTTTGATGCGCTGACTTTTTTCGCCCGCGTCCTCATTGGCTTTACCGAATATGGACGGCTCCTATAATACACGACAATAATCCAATGGACATTAGGCATGGGAGATCTGAGATGCTTCGACTCCGCTTCGCTTCGCTCAGCATGACAGGTGATGACGCCTCATATTGTCATGCTGAGCGAAGCGAAGCATCCCATACCGCTCTACTGGCGTGTACTTAGCGGTTCCTATAACTGGCAACCAAGCCGCATTCTCCGCAAAGGACAACACCGTGATTTCTCCCATCCGCAACCAGCGCCCGCCCTACAAATTGCCGTCGAATATTATCTACTTTCACGACTGGCGCTACGTCCATCACGGCAGTCATTCGACCGGCTGGCGCAACGCCGAAGGTCAATGGCTGCGCATCTGGACCAACGACGAGCGGCCACCCCTGATACACGAGCCGAATTACATGCCCACCGGCATCCGCCTGCGCGCCAAACCGGCGACTAAGAACGAGCCTTTCCTACTGCCAGCGGCGGACGAAGGCTTCATCTGGCCCGGCACTGTGATCTGCGAAGAAGGACGCTACCGTCTCTGGTACGAATTGTTCGCGGGCGAACATGTCGGCCACGAAAAATACCCCATAGGCGCAGCCGACTACATCTGCTACGCCGAATCAGACGACGGTGAAAACTGGCACTTTCCCGCGCAGGGCCGGATCGATCGCAAGGGTTCCAAGGACAACAATATTGTGTACGGGCTGCCCCAGGTCGAAGAGACCGGTTTGCACGGTGCCACCGTGTTCAAGGATGAGTCGGCCTCTTCAGAAGAGCGCTACAAAATGATCTACGTGGGCCATCTAAGTCCAGCGCAAAAGGAGCGCTACCTGCAACAGAGACCCGGCGAGGTAGGAGCGCTCAATCTGGAGGCAGAAAAGTGGGACGGCCTGTTCGGTGCCACCTCGCCCGACGGCTTTAGCTGGACGCCAATCCCCGATCCGCTCGTCGCGCAAATCAGCGACACCCTCAATGTCTGCGAGTACGATCCAGTGCTGGGACAGTACGTGGCCTATTGCCGCAGCCATTTCTTCAACCGCCGCAGCATCGGTCGCACTGCTTCTGCAGATTTCCGCCGCCTACCCCTGTCCGAGGAAGTCTTCTGGCCCAACGCCGCGGCTGAACCCTACGATTTGTGGTACGCCAATTCCAAAACAAAAATGCCGGGCACCACCGACTACCACCTCATGTTCCCGCTGCGCTGGCGCTTGATAGACGATTCCTTCAGCTTTGTGCTGGCCGCCAGCCCGGACAATGTGGTGTGGAACTTCGTGCCCGGCGGACCAGTGTGCGAACCCGGCGATGAAGGCACCTGGGTCGAGGGGGCGGTGTCAGCCGGCGTCGGCCTAGTGCCATTGCCCGGCGAGCGCATGGGCATCACTATATGCGGCTCGCCAGAGCCACACAAGCACCTGCGCCAGCCGCCGCACGGGCACATTGCCTGGGCCTGGTGGCCCAAGGGACGGCTCGCTGCCTTGGAAGCACCGGTGGAAGGGCGCTTCAGAACCTTTCAGCTAGCAGTTGAACAGCGCCGCGTCCACCTCAACTTCAAGACCGTGCCCGGAGGCAGCGTAAAGGTGCAGGTCATGGACCGCAAGTACCAACCCCTGCCCGGCCGCTCATTCGACGACTGCGATTGGCTAGTGGGCGACCACCTAGATCGCGAAGTGACCTGGAAAGGCGAGGCCGACTTGGGCCACCAAGGCGAAGGGCCGATCTCGCTGGGCTTTCAAATACGCTGCGGCGAGCTCTACAGTGTCGAGTTCAAAAATCCCGCCTGATGTCCGGCCGCATTAACCATCGCTGTGCCCAATGCACCGGCCCAGAAGCTTGGAAAATCAGGCGCAGAACCTCTCAACAAAATGCTTGACATGCTCGTCCAAAAGTCATATCTCCTTTAGCCGCTGAAAAAAAATGCGGCTATAAATATTCAACTTGTTTATTTTTACTGAGTTACTGATTTTGCAGAACGTAGTCATTCACTTTTCCTCAAACCAAGGAGGCACCATGCGTAAATTGCGCATTTTGGCCATTAGCTGGTCAATAGCAGCACTCGCCGTCGGTGCGACGTGGGCACAGGATCCGACCTACCCCTCAGGCCCTGACTATGGAGACGCATTTGAGCTACCTGACATCTCCGGTGAGTTCAATCCAATGGCCGTTTCCACTCAGGATGTGGCCTACGACGGCAACGGTAGCGTGGACATTCCCTTTACCATCAACCAGCGCGCCACGGTCTGGGTAGTGATCTACCGCAAAGGTAGCGGCGAAACCGGCGAGCGGGGGCCAGCCGGCGCTTGGCTGCGCTTAGAGCCCCAAGATCTGTACATCGCCACCACGCCAGGTCAGGTCTCCGAAGCCGGCGATGGCACCGTCACTTGGGACGGCAACGACTGGGAAGGCAATGCCGCGGGAGCCGGCGACTACGAATTCGACGTGGTCGCGGTCAACAACCTCGACAAGCCGGTCCTGGCCGGTCCTGGGGCGGGTCCCTCGGGGTTCACCGTCCCCAATATTGACACCTCGCAGGATCCGCCCGAAATCTGGGTCCAGGAATACGAGCGCGAAGTGCCCGACCGGGGCCACAAAGCCGGCGACATGGTCCGCGGCACCTTGGGCACGGACTATCTGGCCAACCCCAACGCTTGGGAGCGCTGGAATTTCGACTTCGGCTTTGAGGGTGCCCGCACCCTAGGCGGCATGCGCATAGACGATCAGGATCGAGAGATTTTTTGGACCTCCAATCACAGTGGAGATTTGGGCGGACTCTACAAAATCCGCATTAACCGCGCCGCTCAAGCTTGGGACCGAGTCACGGACTTCGGAACCGATGGCTATTCGCCCAATGCCAACGGCGACCGCATCGTCGAATATCAGCCCAGAGGCGATGTGGTGTTCAACGCTCTCTGGGGCAGGCAAGAGGTGCCCTTTAACGCCGTTGAATTACGCGACAAGACCACTGGCGAAATCACCCAAGCATTCGATATAACCGAGTTCTACAACGTGACCAGAGTCGATGATGACGGCAACGAGAGCGTCTCCGGCGCAGGCCCCGCTCAGATCACGGTGACCGACGACGGCATCTGGGTCTCTTCGTGGGCCCACCCGAGCATTCTGCGCCTGGACCACGACGGCAATGTGATGTGGGCCAACCGCAACGGCGATTTGTGCGGCGACGCTATTTCCAATGAAGAAGCCGCCGCCATCGG
>JAPPEF010000041.1 GCA_028875335.1 Gemmatimonadota bacterium | reverse complement strand
GGCGGCTTGTGCCGTGGCTTCCAAAAACCGCATGTCGTTGCTAAAGTCGATGAACTGGAAGCCCTCGGCGACGCGCCGCTTTACTTCGGCGGAGTCCTTGACCGGGATGCCACTGGGTTTGCCAGCTTTGACGCAGCCGACGCGGAAAGCCTGCAAAGCGGCCTCGTGGTCGGGGTGGCCGGCGGCGACGCCCATGGACATGGCCAAATCGCCCGGCCCGAGGAAACCGATATCAATGCCTTCGACGCGGGCGATGGCCTCGGCGTTTTCAATGCCCTCCATGTCCTCGATCTGCGGGATGCAGAGGACGGCGTCGTCAAAGCTCTGGCGATAATCGGGGGCCAATGTGACGCAGCGGCCTGTGCCCACCGACCGGTTGCCGCGCGGTGGATAGCGCACGGCTTGGGCCAGTTTTTTGGCCTGCTCTGGGGTGCTGACGTGTGGGAAGACTAAGCCCCAGGCTCCGGCGTCGAGCAGGCGGGCGGCTGTGGTCGGGTCGTGGTCCCAGGCGCGGGCTAAGGGCAGGGCACCCCGCGCCTCGATGGCGCGGAAGGTATGGGCTATATGGCCGAGGTCAAAGGCCGAGTGCTCGGCATCGACCACTAGCCATTTGAAGCCGGCCGCGGCCATGACTTCGGCTGCCAGCGGCGAGGTTAGATTGAGCCAGGAGCCGATGGAAGGCTGCCCGGCGGCAAGTTGTTCTTTGATAGGATTTTGCAAGGGATACCTAATCTGTGGATGCAATTGTGGTTGAGGTCTAAGGGACGGCAGCGAGTAGCTCACTCAGAAGGCGGGTATGTTTACACCTCGACTAGGGCGACGGAAGTTTGCGGTTCAGGTACTGGGTCGCCGTGCTCCCGGAGTGATTCCAAGTGCATGATTATCGCTTCGCGGATCAATTCCTCCACTTCGACCTGCGAATCTCCAGCGGCAATGCAGCCTGGCAAATCGGGCGCATAAGCCGAGTAGCCGTTGTCGGTCTTTTCGATGACGACACTGTATTTCATGGTTATTCCTGACGCCGCTACACCTCGATCAGTTCGTACGACTGTGGCGCAGGAACGGGGAGGCCATCTTCCTCAAGCGCCTCGACGTAGAGTTCGATAGCTTCACGAATGAGCGAACATACCTCCTCTCTGGTCTCTGCAGCGGCCACGCACATAGGCAAATCCGGCACATAGGCACCGTAGCTAGTCGGCCCCTTTTCGATGACAACGGCGTATTTCACAGTCAATTCTTTCATCGCAACCCTGCCTGTTTCAAGATATTGTTCCATGTTCCCTGTGGTAGATCGACGCCCGGATTTCCGGCAACAACGACGATCCCCCGCTTGACCGGGTGCTTGTACACGCGGTGGCTTCCGCGGGTCCGTGCCAACCTCCAGCCGTCCCGCTCTACCATCCGTATCGCATCCCTAACTTTTGGCATACCCTAGCCCCACAAGCCACCTTCCACGAGTTGCTAGCGCGATTAAAGGACCTAGTCAGCGGCAATCAGTTCGTCAACTTGATCTTTGAGCACGTCGAGGACCTCGTCGTACGGGAACTGGCCGATGAGTTGGGGGCCGCGCTTGAGGTTGACGAAATTGGGGGCGCACCACAGCCCCAAGTCGGCGTCGTCAGTCTCGCCTGGGCCGTTGACCCGGCAGCCCATGACGGCGATGGTGATCTGGTGATCTCGGGCGTACTCGGTCAGCTCGCGCACTTGGTGCGCTAAGTCGATGAAGGCTTCGTTTTCTACCCGCGAGCAGGAAGGGCAGGAGATGATATTCAGCCCGGCCGGGAGCAACTTGGGGACTGAGCGGAAGCGGCCCGAGTAGATGTCGTCGAGGATCTGCCGCCCGACTTTGACCTCTTCGCCCTTGTCGTCAAACGGCAAGGTCAGCGACACGCGAATGGTGTCGCCAATGCCGGCGCTGATGAGCTGTTCAAAGGCTATGCGGGTCTTTATCACGCCTTCGGGGGGCATCCCGGCCTCGGTGACGCCGAGGTGCAGCGGCACATCGGGTCGCTCTTGGGCAAAGCGGGTGTTGGCGGCAATGACCTTGGCGGGGTCGGAGTCCTTGAGCGATACGCAATAGCGGTGAAAGCCCAAGCCGTCGAGCAACTCGCAGTGCTCTAGGGCCGAGGCGATCATGGGGGAGATGGAGTCCTCGGCCGAAAAGCGTTCGGCTTGAGCCGGATCGACCGAGCCGCAATTGACCCCTACGCGCAGGGCGCAGTCGTATTTGGCGGCCTCGTCGGCAATAAGGGCGACCTTGTCGGCGACTGGCTTGTTTTTTTCGTGGTGGTAGAGGTGTCCGGGGTTGTAGCGTATTTTTTCCACGTGCGGTGCCACGCTGCGCACCAAGCGGTAGTTTTCTTGCAGATCCACGGACAAGGGCACGTCAACGGTCGGCGCGATTTGGGCGAGGGCTTCCACGTCTTTTTTGCTATCTACAGCAACGCGAATGACGTCCGCTCCGGCCTCAGCTAGAAGCCGAAGCTGGCGGATGGTGGCCTCTGTGTCTTGGGTGCGAGTAGCGGCCATGCTTTGCACGGCAATGGGGTGGTTGCCTCCGATGGTCGTGCGGCCGATTTGCACCTCGCGGGTGGGATTTCTCGTCGTTGGATTCATGTTCCAAAAGTTAAAGGCGAGGTCCTGTTTGTCAAAGGAAGAAGGCGGCAGCGAGCGTTGTCTCTTGCTGGAAACGCGCCTCTTTGTGTATTTGTGTATGTTGCAGTGCATTCAATTGATTAAGGAGTTTTTGCAGTGAAAGTATTGGTACTAAGATTCGCTGGTTTTGTGAGAAACGCGCTAGGCCAAGAAGATGGGCGCGACCGTGCAGCCTAAAGTACCCCAGACAAGGCCCTGCATCTCGGAGGAGGATGTGGCCGCGCTGCTCGAAGATTTTGCCGCTATCCTCCGCGGCGGACGCCTGACGATGGGGCCTTACTTGGAGCGGTTTGAGCAGGAGTTTGCCGCGTGTGTGGGCGCGGAACACGCCGTGGGTATGAGTTCGGGGACCGCGCCGTTAGAGGTCGCTTTGCGCTATTGGGGGGTCGAAGGGCGGGAAGTGGTGGTGCCGACGAATACGTTTATTGCCTCGTCCAATGCTGCGCTGTTGGCTGGAGGACGGCCCGTCCTTTGCGACATTGACCCGCAGACCCTGTCGAGCGGTCTGCCGCAGATCGAAGCGCAGGTCGGGGAAAAGACGCGGGCCGTAGTTGTGGTTCACATCGCTGGACTGATTGCGCCCGACATTGAGGATATTCGCTCGTTTTGCCGCGCGCGCGGGCTGTTGCTGCTCGAAGACGCGGCTCACGCCCACGGTGCTAGCGCCAACGGCCAACTGGCCGGAAGTTTGGGCGATGCCGCGGCCTTTTCCTTTTTCCCGACCAAGCCGCTGACGACGGGCGAGGGGGGTATGTTGAGTACCAACGACCGCGATTTGGCCGACTTTGCGCGGAGTTTCCGCACGCATGGGGTGAGCGCCAAGGGCCGCTCGTTGGAGCGTTTGGGGAACAACTACCGCTTGCCCGAACTGAGCGCGGCGCTCGGCCTGCGGCAATTGGCGCGGCTGACCGAGCACACAGCCACGCGCAACCGCCTCGCCACCCGCTATCGGGACGAGCTCACTCGCTTGGGGTGCGGCGAGGTGCTCTTGCCGGAATTCACCGGCCGAGTACACGCGTATTACAAGTTCCCCGTGCGCTTGCCCGCCGGAAAAAAACGCGAATGGGTGGTCGCCCAGTTGCGCGAGCGCTGGGGGATTGAAGCGGGCAGCGTGTACTGGCCGCCGTGCCACCTGACGCCGTTTTACCAGCGGGAGTTGGGCTATGGCCCCGGGGATTTTCCCGTTGCCGAGGAAGTGCTAGCGCAGGTGGTGAGCCTGCCGATGTTTCCGGGCTTGAGCGACGAGGCCGTGGAAAAGGTGTGCTGCGGCTTGGCAGAGGTATTGGCAGAGGCAGAAGGAGATTGTCGTGACGGCAAATAACCGAGTTCTGGTGCTCGCGCCGCACACGGACGATGGCGAGCTTGGCTGCGGGGGGACGATCAGCCGCATGGTAGAGGAGGGGCGCGAGGTGTACTACGCGGCCTTTTCCACAGCGGCCGAGTCGGTACCGCCGCCCTTTCCGTCCGACATTCTGGAGAAGGAGGTGCGGGAGGGGACGAAGGTGCTGGGGATCCCTGCGGCGAACCTGCTGGTCTATAAGTACAAAGTTCGTCACTTGCCCCACATGCGCCAAGAAATCCTTGAAGAGTTGGTGAGGATGAAAAGAGAGATTGATCCAGGCACCGTGTTCTTGCCCAGCGCCCAAGACCTGCACCAAGATCACCAGACTGTTCACATTGAGGGCCTGCGCGCCTTTAAGACGGTTACCGTGCTCGGTTACGAGTTGCCGTGGAACAACTTGAGCTTTGACTATCGACATTTTTGCGTGCTCACCCGCGCGCACGTGGAGACCAAGATCGCTGCACTGCGCTGCTACCAGTCGCAACAGCATCGTCCGTACACCCAAGAGGAGTTTATATGGAGTTGGGCGCGGACTAGGGGTGGGCAGATTATGGTGGAGTACGCCGAGGCGTTTGATGTGCTCAGGTGGGTGCGCTGATGAGCCGGGTGCTGGCGGCGCACCAGCCCAACTTCCTGCCTTGGCTGGGCTTGTTTCACAAGGTGGGACAAGCCGACGTGTGGGTTTTGGCCGACGACGTGCAATACAGCCGAGGCAGCCTGACCAATCGCAATCGCATTCGCACGGCCTCTGGCTGGCAATGGCTGACCGTGCCAGTCTTGACGCGAGGCCGGGGCCAGCAGCGAATATGCGATGTGCAAATCCCGCCCGATGGCGATTGGCGGCGCAAGCACTGCCAATCCCTGCGCTGGCACTACGGCCACGCGCCCTTTTTCGATGCGTATGCCCCGGCCATAGAGGACCTATACGCGAGTGCGTGGACCCAGTTGCTCGACTTAAACGTGGCTCTGCTGCGCCACCTGTTGCAGCTCCTGGATTTGGAGGTCGAAGTTCGCTTCAGCTCGCAGATGGACCTGCGCAACGAGCGGACCTTGCGCTTGGTGGATATGACCAAGTCGTGCGACTGTCAGGTGTACCTAGCGGGAGAAGGGGCCTCGAAGGCGTATGTGGACGCAGAGGCATTTGCCGCGGCCGACCTTGAATGCCGCTTTACCGAGTTTGAACACCCGGAGTACCCCCAGTGTCACGAGGGTTTTGTCGCCGAGATGTCGGTGTTGGATTTGCTCTTTAATTGCGGCCCGCAAAGCCGGGAGGTACTCTTTGGCTGCGCCTGAGGTGTACCACCTGACGAATGTCCACAGCCCGTTTGACGGGCGGATTTTCTACAAACAAGCGCAGACGTTGGCGCGTGCGGGCTACGCGGTGACAGTGGTAGGGCCAGGGCCGGAGGAGTGGTGTGGAGAGCGAGCAGGGGTACGCGTGCAAACCGTACCGCTGGCACGAGGGGTCGGCCAGCGAATTTTGAACCTGTGGCGCTTGCTACGGGTCGGGCTTGGTGCAGACGCCGCTTGTTTCCACTTTCACGACCCTGAGCTGTTGCCGGTGGGTGCGGTGCTCAAGCTCTGTGGCCGCCGAGTCATCTACGACGTCCACGAGCACTTTCCACTGGTGGCCATGGTGCGGCCGTGGGTGCCCGAGCCGCTGCGGCGGCCCCTCGCGCGGTTGGTCGATTGGGGGGAACGCGCGATTGCTCGCTACTTTGTCACTGCTGTGGTCGGAGTGGTCGAGGAACAAGGCGACCGCTTTGCCAAGCGCCCCTTTGCGGTGGTGAAGAATTACCCACGCTTGGAGTGGTATTCCCCCGGCTGTGGTGAGTTAGGTCCTTGCGCCTTGGTCCACATTGGCTCGCTATCCGAAGATCGGGGCGGGCTGTTCCTGCTCGAAATCATGCGCGAACTGGCCAAGACCCATCCGCAGGTCCGTCTCTTGAGCGTCGGGGCGTTTCACTCGCAGGACCTGCGGGAGCGGTTTGAGGCCCGTCGGCGCGAATGGGGGCTGGAAGAGCAGATACACTACAGTGAAAAGCGCGTGCCGTACGACGAATTGGGGGCGGCGATCTCCGCGTGCCAGATCGGTTTGATTCCGGGGCAGATCTCGCCCAAGAATTTGGCCTC
>JAPPEF010000389.1 GCA_028875335.1 Gemmatimonadota bacterium | reverse complement strand
TGTTGTGATTGCCGCCCTTGATTTTTTCGACGGCGTCGGGATGCGCGGCGATCACCTCGGCTACTGCTTGGTCTAGTTCCCCGCTGTCGGAGATTTGCCCGAGGCCGCGCGCGGCGACGATCTCGGCAGGCGAGCCGCCCTGTTCCCACAATTGGCCAAAGACTTCGCGGGCTGCGTTTTGGTTGATCGTGCCCTTTTTGATTAAGGCGAGTAACTCGACGAGCGCGGCTGGCTGGACCTCGATGTCTTCAATTGACCGGCCTTCGGCGTTGAGGCGGCGGAAAACTTCTCCGGTGATCCAGTTACCCACCTGCTTGGGGTCGGCATCTTGTATTTGTGCGGCTTCCTCAAAGTACGCGGCCACGGCATGGTCCTCGACCAAGGCGACGATCTCTTGAGGGTTGAGTCCGTAGGCGTCGGCAAAGCGTTCAGCCTTAGCAGCGGGCAGTTCGGGCAAGCTGGCGTGGACTCGGGCGATCCACTCGTCGTCTAACTCTGCGACGAGCAGGTCTGGCTCTGGGAAGTAGCGATAGTCATCCGAAGTTTCTTTGCTGCGCTGCGGACGGGTGATGTTGGCGCGTTCGTCCCAGCCCATGGTCTCTTGTTGGACGTGGCCGCCGGCTTCGATGATCTGTTGCTGGCGCTCGGCTTCATAGGCGATAGCGCTGCGCACGGCGCGGAAGGAGTTGAGGTTTTTGACCTCGACCTTGGTGCCCAATTCGCGGCTGCCCACAGGCCGGATCGAGATGTTGGCCTCGCAGCGCATGGCCCCTTTTTCCATGTCGCCAGAGGACGCGCCTAGGTAGCGGACGATTTGGCGGATCTGGGTCAGGTACGCATAGCTCTCGTCGGCCGAGCGAAGCGAGGAGTCGGTGACGATTTCCATCAGCGGCACGCCGGCGCGGTTGTAGTCGATCAGGCTGGAACTGCCGGCGTGTTGGAGCTTGCCGGTGTCTTCTTCGAGGTGGACGCGGACGACGCCGATTTGCTTGGGGCCGCTCTCGCCGTCGATCTCGATCCAACCGCTCTCGCACAGGGGCTGCTCGTATTGCGAGATCTGGTAGCCCTTGGGCAGGTCGGGATAGACGTAGTTTTTGCGCGCAAAAACGCTGCTGGGCTTGATTTGGCAATGGAGGGCCATGCCGGTCATAACCGTCAGCTCGACGGCGCGGCCATTGATCACGGGCAAGGAGCCGGGCTGGCCGGTACACACCGGGCAGATGTGGGCGTTAGCCACCACCTGAAAGTGATCGGCCGCGCAGGCGCAAAACATCTTGGAGGCGGTTTGCAACTCGACGTGGACTTCCATGCCGATGACGGTTTCGTAGTGCAAGGGATGCTCCTTTGGGCGAGCTTTAGGCGAAGAGGACGTGTTGGCGGAGGAAGGCTTCGCAGGCTTGGTAGAAGGCCCGCACGGTCTCGGGTTTGCGCCAGCCGTGGCCCTCGCCTTCGTACAGATGATAGACGTGCGGTATGTTGCGGCGGCGCAACGAGGCGACGATCTCCTCGGCTTGGGCCGGAGGCACGACTTGGTCGTCGGTTCCCTGAAAGATGGCGATCGGGTCGCGTAGCTGATCGGCGGCATAGACCGGCGAGCGATTGCGATAGACCGCAGCCGCTGCGGGCAGAGGGCCGATCATGGAGTCGAGGTAGCGGGATTCAAATTTGTGGGTGTCGGCGGCGAGGGTGAAAAGGTTGGCCACGCCGTAGAGGCAGATGCCGGCGCGGAAGAAGCCGGACCGCGTGGTGAGCGCCCGCAAAACCGTGTAGCCACCGGCGCTACCACCCATGATGACGAGGCGCTCTGGGTCGGCGAGGCCGCTGGAGACGAGGTGCTGAGCACCGCTGATGGCGTCTGTCACGTCGAGAAGGCCCCAATGGGCGCGCAGGGCGGTCATGTAGGCGCGCCCGTGGCCCGTGCTGCCGCGGTAATCTACGTCGAGGACGGCCCAGCCGCGAGTGGCAAAGTATTGGTGGCTGCCTTCAAAGCCGGTCTCTATCTGACCGGTGGGGCCGCCGTGGATGGCCACGATCAGCGGCGGCCGGCCGCGGCCGGTAAAGCGGCGGTTGGCCGGAGGATAGTACAGCCCGTGGACTTGCGTGGCGTCCTCGCTGGCCCAAGAAACTGGCTCGGGCGTGGACAGATCGGCTGGGGCAAGCGACTCGCTGGCGGAGCGGGCGCGGACTGCTACTTGGGTGGCAGTACCAGCGACGATGCGGGCGGGGATCGCGCTGGCCGCGGCAATGCAGGCCAAGCCCTTGCCGCGCGGGGCTGCTGCGAGCTGTTCAATGTGGGTGTAGGCGGCCAGCGCCTCGACCTTGGCGACTGCTCCACTGGCGAAGTCGAGCGCGTATGCTAAGCGCTGGGAGTTTTCGCTGCGCACGAAATACAAAGTGCGGCTATCCGCGGCCCACGAGAATGCCCGCATGCCCTGCGCCCAGGCGGGAGGGGCGACGTCGTTGTCGTCCTCGTACAGGCAACGCGTATCCCCGTTGGCGAGATCGCGGCACCAGAGGTTGCTGTAGCCGCGCTCATCCGAGGCATAGACCAAATAGCGGCCGTCGGGTGAAAAGCAAGGCTGGGCAATGGCGGTGTCTGCGTCGCCGGCGAGCACCTCGGTTGTGCGCAGGCTGGGCAGCCCGTGGCGGCTGCGGGCAAGCTGGCCCAGCACTAGGCGGGTGCCGTCCCAAGGCATCTGCGGGTGATCCCACTCGATCCAGGCCAAGCGGTCGCCCTTGGGGTGCCAGGCTGGCTGCATGTAGAAGTCGGCCCCTTCCGCGAGGATTTGCGGCCAAGAGCATCCGGCGACATCGACGATGGCTAATGTGTCGCGGTCCTCGTACGTGTGGACGTACACGAGATGACGCCCCGTTGGCGCAGGCACAGGAGACGCGGCGTGGCCAAACTGAGGCGTGATCGGCTGGGCTGGGCCGCCGGCTAGCGGCTGGCGATAGAGGCGGCCGCCGTGCTCGGCGAAGTACGCGTAGGCGCGAGCAACGGCAAAGTCGCCACCGCCGTAGCCGACTTGGGCGCGCACCGAGAGCGCGGCGTTGAGATCGCGTGGAGCGGCCCCCGGCTGTTGGCAGACGAGTACGCCCTGCGGCCCGCGTCCCTCCAGCCAGACGAGTGTGCGGCCATCGGTATCCCAAGCTACGTCACGGAGACGCGTGGAACTGGCCAATTCGTCGGGCGAGAGGGGGCTGGGCCACAGGCCGAAGGGGCGGACTTCCATCCTAGCGCTACTCCATCAACTCGATCTTGACGTTGTCTGGGCCGTTGATGAAGACAATGCGGCTGCCGTCGTCGAGCGCGACCGGCCCCATCCAGATCTCGACGCCTTGCTCGGCGATGTCGGCGAGGGTTTGATCAAAGTCGTCGGAGACGAGGGCGATGTGGTCATAGCCTTGGTAGCGCCCCAATTCCATGGGGGCAAACTCGCGGTCCGTGACGGTGATTTGCACGGCACCGATGTGGACTGGAACCCAAGTCGCACCGCCGCGCTCAAAGGGTGGATCGCTGGTGGCGCCGAAGAGCTTTTTGTACCAGTCAACCGCGGCGTGGACGTCGACGGCTTCGTGGTGGACGTGGTTGAGGGTGTAGTTAGGCATGAGAAATCCTTTCTTTGTGAAAGCCCGAAAGTTCGCAAAAAGGGCGCTACTGTCAAGGGAGGTGGGTTTGTGTCACAGGGCGTCGGCAAGGCCCTTGAGGTAGTGCAAACTGCCAGCGGCGATAGTGCGCGGATCCGGGTTAAAATCGAACACTTCTACTGAGACGTAGCGCTGGTAGTCCAGCTCCTTGAGCGTCCGCATGACGCTGGCGAAGTCGGTGTTGCCAAAGCCGGGGCCGCGCTTGTTGGCGTCGTTGACGTGGACGTGGTAGAGGTGCTCGCCGGAGTCGCGCAAAAGCTGGGCGACGGGAATTTCTTCGGTCGAGCCGGAGCATACATCGACCATGGTTTGGAAGTGCGGGTGGTCGATCTCGGCGATCATTTTGCGCGCTTCTGCACAGGTGGTGATAATGTTCGTCTGCTCCTTGCTCAGGGACTCTATGCAGAGATAGACGCCGTGCTGTTGGGCCAACTCCAGGCTGTCTTCAAATGCTCCGCGCATGCGGTTCCAGCACTCTTGGTAATCCCACCCTTCCTGCACGTTGCGCTGCATGGGCGAGCCGATGATCATCACTTGGCCGCCGAGGTCGCCGCAGAATTGGACTAGCTCCTTGAAGTACGCGCAGGTGCGCTGGTAGATGGCTGGGTCGGGATGGGTGATGTACAGCCCGTCGGGACTGGCCAAGAGCCAGTGCAGGCCGGCGATTTCCACGCCGGCGCGTTCGGCGGCAGCGCGGATTTGGGCGCGGCGCGACGCGGAGATGTCTTCGACGCTGTCGGCGAGGGTAAAGGGGGCGATTTCGACGGCTTCGTATCCGAGGTCGGCGGCGTAGTCGAAGACCTCTTCAATGGGCCAGTCGGTGAAGTACTCGTTACAGGTGGTGAGTTTCATGTGGGGTGCTCCTCGTTGGGATTGGGCTTAGAGGGGACGGGGTCAATTTTCGATTTCTGTTAGCATTGTTGCTATGTCTTCCGGTAATTTAAATCCGGTTCTCTGCTCAAAATTCGCAACGCTTTCGGTGTATTGGACGCTTTCGGTGTATTGACTGAACGAAGCGACGATGTCCTGCCCCATATCCTTGGCGGCGGTCAGATCTGATTTAGCTTCTTGCCACTTTTTCAAGTGTAACCAAGTAAGGCCGCGATCTAGATAGGCTTCGGCGTAATCTTCTTTTAGTTCAATCGCTTTGGTCAAGTCTTGAATAGCTTGGTCATACTCGTTCTTATTGCGATAAGCAAGGCCGCGGGCTATATAGATATCGGTTAGTTGAATCTTTAGTTCAATCGCTTTGGTCAAGTCTTGAATAGCTTGGTCATACTCGCCTTTCTTGCAATAAGCAAGGCCGCGAAAAGCATAGGCTTCGGCGTAATCTTCTTTTAGTTGAATCGCCTTGGTCAAGTCTTGGATAGCTTGGTCATACTCGTTCTTATTTTGGTAAATACCGCCGCGAAAAGCATAGGCTTCGGCGTAATCTTCTTTTAGTTGAATCGCCTTGGTCAAGTCTTGGATGGCCTCCGAATATTGTCCCCGCTGTTGTGCTGTGACCCCCCTGTGGAAATATTCCTCGGCACTAGGGGTAGGATAGGGAGCATCAGAACGCTGGATGTAGGCAAAGCCGACAAAATCCGGGAAGAGGGATTCTTCACAGATATCGTGCAATTCTTTTAGGTCTTCTCGTATCTGTTCTTTATTTGCTGATTCGATGATTATCTCTTCCGAGGTCACTTTCTCCGAAGAAGGAAGGCCGAAGAGAAATAAAGAGTGCTGTGCCGTTATGCGCTCGTTCAAGTGTGCCGGTGTCCAGTACCAGAAGTCTGGTTTGTTGGGGAGTGTCGCGGTGGAAGTTTCCGGTGTCGGAAGTTCAGTCGCCTGATCTTGGTCGGTATCACGGGTTCTGAATTGGAGGATATCGCTTATTGAATTGTCCTCTATATCCTTGTGCGTTATTTTCCCAAATCTCTGATCAGCTATGTTGACGACAAATACTTTCCCATCCGCACCTGATTTTTGACAGGCGAACCACAGGGCGACGAGAGCATTGCGTGTGAAGTCAGTGAGGCAGGTTGCGGCTCCGTGATGCTGGAGGTCGGCGAGTAGTTCTAGGTCGTCTAATTGCTTCTGCTCGCGCTGGTCGTAGTTCTTCAGCTTGCATTTATTCAACAGGTCTTCATGGTATTCAATGAATAACTGATCGGGTATTCTACCTTGACTTGAGAGACTTGCCTTCAGACGGCGCTCTGCTGAAGACTCCCAAAGCCACTCCTCGTTTTCCTGGCCTCGAAAGACCAAAGTAGAGTTGGACCATTTAGCTTTTATCTCTGAGACTTCCTTTAGATAGCCTGCAACGTCTTTAACTCGCCGCTTTTCGTTCATTTTTTGCTTATCTGATTATCCTGTCACGGTTTCCAATCGGCTTATTAACCGCCGTCCTTCGCGTCAAACAGATCGCCCCTAATAGTTCGTGTGCCCGGCATAATCCTCACGAATTCATCTCCCACTCATCCCCGAAATCAGTATGAACGATGTCGCCGTGGATGGTCATC
>JAPPEF010000011.1 GCA_028875335.1 Gemmatimonadota bacterium | reverse complement strand
GCGTCCCATCTATTGATTGGGAGTTATTTGGCTCCATCCTAACAGGCTCAAAAGGCACACCCGGTTACGGTGCTGACTTGGAAAACTATGAAGTCAAATCTGCAACTGAAGGGAGTAGCTTTGAGTACCAGTACCATCTTCATACAGGCACTTCAAAGTTGGAGGAAGATATGAAAGTCGATCATATCTTCATCTCATACTCGAAGGACTATAAGCATGTGACTGTGCGTCTTGTAAAAGGCGAGACTCTGGCCACTGAATTTGAGGGCTGGCGTGCAGGTCTGCTTGAAAACTATTCAGGAGAAGATCCTAAGCAGCGTTATCGCAAGAACATTGCTTTTGGGTTAATAAAAGAGTTAGGGCAGATTATCGTACAGATCGAAGATGGTGTGTTGGTAGAGAAATAAATCTCCGCTCATCTACCTATCATACCTACTGGCAAGCAGGCATGGGAACAGTGCTGAATGCTTCGTCAAAGGCCGGATTGAAAACTTCTTTTGTTATCCACTCAATCACGGGTACGCATACAGCATCGCCAAATCCAAATAGCATTTGGTTAGACTCAAGGTGCGATCCAAGAACATAATCATCAGCCCCCATCAAGCGTGCATTTTCTCTACCACTTAGCAGGCGAGCATCAAATCGACCCTTTCCTGCTCTGAGCAAAATTTGTCGCGCACTGCCTCCCTTGGGCGTACGGAGACATCCCGCAATACCATCTGTCCTCAGTTCAGCGGTGGACTGCTTCTTACCATTGCGCATTCGCATACGCCTAAATACAGTTCCGTAAGACCAAAAAGGTTGGTCCATCATTTCGTGTACCTTCTTTTGATGCCGTTCAAACATCTGATTGTACAAATAGGACGACCGATCTTCAGGCCACCATTTTTCGTTGGGATCTACAATATCAGCGAGGTCAGAGGAACGCCTAGGCAGTTGCGGCAAAGAATACAGATGCCAAGTTAAGTCTGAATGTGAGCGGATGAAATTAGTAATTCTTGGAGGACGAGCAGTATTTTTCTGCTGAAGAATGATTTCTTGCTCTAAAATATCTTGGTGGCCAGCCAGAAGGTTGCCGATAATAAAGAGCCTGACCCTGCTCTGGGGCACAAAGTGAGAGGCATTGATAAGCAGTATATCGAGCGCATACCCTAGTTCGCACAAAGCAGAAAGGGCTACTTCAAGGTCGTGCCCCCCCTTAGATGTAAGCATACCCTCCACGTTCTCAAGTAGGATAAATGGGGGAGGATACTTTGTTTTCATTTCTTCCAGAATTCTTACAAATTCCCAAAATGAAGACGTTTCTTTTCCAGATAAACCTTCTCTGCCGCCCGCAACGGATACATCAGTGCAAGGAAATGAAGCATGGGCAAGGGTAACAGGGGGTATATCCTCTCCGTCAACTGTTTTAATGTCTCGCAGATGGTAAGCCCCTTGGCCAAAATGTCCTTCGTAGAGTTGGCGCTTTTCATCGCTATAGTCAACGGCGTAAATAGTTGACCAACCAGCCTTTTTCAGCCCTAATTCTACTAAGCCAATTCCGGCAAAAAAGTCAGCTACTGTCTTTTCGGGCGTTATATTCTGCTGACTCTTCACGAACTGCATAAAACGGTCCCTCCAGAGGTTGGTTGCCGATTTTTTCTATAATGCCAATGGCAACGCTTATATATCGCGTGCCATTGCCCCGTTCAGCGGCACTTACATTCGATTGGGTTGAGCCAATTTTTTTGGCAGCTTCTGCTTGATTTAGTCCGGCCTTTTCGCGGACCTCTCTAGCGAGTTTGCCCAAGGTATTGAGATTCATGTATTTCATCTTAAATACATTATAGTCAATATGACTATGCACGTCAAGTCCACAATTCGGCAAAAATTCAAATTGTAGCCTAGATCATTCCATTGGGGATTGATGGGTTTTTATTATTTGTATGCTGCGTTATTTTATGGAGAATGTGCCGACGCACCGAAACACAATCAAGGAAGAAAGGGAACCCAACATGCGAATGAGTCGGCTTTTCAGCCAGACCTTGCGCGACGTCACCGCCGACGTGGAAGTCGCCAGCCACCAGCTCTTGTTGCGGGCCGGCTTTATCCGCCCGCTGGCCAGCGGCATCTTCAGCTATTTGCCCCTAGCGCAGCGGTCGATGCGCAAGATCGAAGACATTATCCGCTGCGAGATAGACGCCATCGGCGGCCAGGAGATCACCATGCCGGTGGTGCATCCGGCCGAACTCTGGCAGCAGACGGGGCGTTGGTACGCAGTCGGCACGGAGATGGGGCGCTTCCAAGACAAAAACGAGCGGGACATGGTGCTGGCGATGACTCATGAGGAAGTCGTCGCTGACTTAGTCAGCCGCGAGATCAAATCCTACAAACAACTGCCCCAGTTAGTCTATCATATCCAGACCAAGTGGCGCGACGATCCCCGCCCCCGCTCGGGCCTCATCCGGGTGCGCGAGTTCACTATGAAGGACTCCTACAGCCTCGACGCCGACTGGGAGGGCCTCGAAAAGCAATACCGCGCCCATTACCAGCAGTACTTCAACATCTTCCATCGCTGCGGCCTTGATGTCCTCGCGGTGCGCTCGGACACTGGGATGATGGGCGGCGAACTGGCCCACGAATACATGTACCTGACGCCAATCGGCGAAGACACCTTGCTGTTGTGCGACGGCTGCGGGTACTCGGCCAACCGCCAAATCGCCACTTTCGCCAAACAGGCCAACCCGGAAGAAGAGCCCGCCGCGCCCGAGAAAATCGCCACGCCCAATACCACGACCATCGAGGACCTGACCGCGCTGCTCGACATCCCCGCGCACAAGACCGCCAAGGCGCTCTTCCTGATGGCCACGGTCGGCGACGGTCGAGACAAGGAGGACGCGTTTGTACTGGCAGTCATACGCGGCGACATGGAAGTCAACGAGACCAAGCTGGCCAACGCGGTTGGCGCGCTCGAAATGTGGCCAGCGCGGGACGAGGAAATACGCGCCGTCGGCGCGGAGCCGGGCTATGGATCGCCCATCGGCGTCGAGGGAGCACTAGTCGTCGTCGATGACTCTGTGGCGTCCTCGCCCAATCTAATAGCTGGGGCCAACGAGCCGGGCTACCACCTCGCCAATGTAAACCACGGCCGCGACTACACAGCCAACGTAGTCGCCGATATCGCCTCCGCCCGGCAAGGCGACGGCTGCCCTGACTGCGGAGCGGCGCTGCGCGAATCGCGCGGAGTGGAAGTGGGCAACATCTTCCAACTCGGCACCAAATTCACCGAGGCACTGGGCGGCGATTTTCTCGACGCCGAGGGCAAAGCGCAGTCGGTCGTCATGGGGTCTTATGGGATCGGCGTGGGGCGGCTGCTGGCCTGTATCGCCGAGGAGTACCACGACGAAGACGGCTTAGTGTGGCCCATTGCCGTTGCACCCTACCAGGTACACATCGTCCTCCTCGCCAAGGGCGCAGGCGCGGCGCAAGACGCGGGCGAGCAGCTTTACGCCGACCTCGCGGAGCGCGAGATCGAAGTGCTCCTCGACGACCGCCGAGAAAACCCAGGGGTCAAATTCAACGACGCCGACCTAATTGGGATACCAGTGCGGGTGACGGTGGGGGATCGCGGTTTGCAGCAGGGGATTGTCGAGGTCAAGCTGCGGCGCGAAAAAGAGCGGCGTGAAACGCCAGTGGAGCAGGCGGTAGAGTACATAGTAGAACAAGTGGAGAAGTTGCAACGCGAGTTAGACGAACGCGTAGTAGAAGTGGAGTACCTAGGATAATGTTCGTCGAAGGCTACACCGACCAACTCAGCTACCAAGCCGGTGAACAGGTGCGCTTTCATGTGTCCACCAGTGCGGACGAGTACGCGCTGGAAGTAACGCGGATCGGTGCCGAGCGCAAAGTCGTGTGGCAGCAGGATCAACTGCCGGGGTCGTCCCATTCGGTCCCCGAAGACGCTTCGTCCAACGGCTGCGGCTGGCCAGTTTCCCACTCCTTGGAAGTGCCGGACGACTGGCGCAGTGGGTATTACGAGTTTGCGCTGCGCATCGAGGACCAAGGCGGCAAGTTCGTGCGGCGGGGACGGCGCACGGCCGAGAGCCGGGGCTTTTTCATCGTCCGCCCGGCTGGCCCCACGGACGCTCGCATCCTCCTCCAGCTAGCCACCAACACCTACAGTGCCTACAACAACTGGGGCGGCTACAGCTTCTACAGCTATCACGGCCGCGGCGGCTTGCAGGGGCATCGCGTCTCCTTCGACCGTCCAATGGCCGGGCTGTTCGACCACTGGGAGCGCGACTTTGTCGAGTGGGCGGAAGGCGCTGGATACGCGCTCGACTACTGCGCCAATTCCGACCTCGAATGGCATCCTGAACTGTTGGACAATTACCTACTAGTACTGAGCGTGGGGCACGACGAATACTGGTCGGCTCCCATGCGCGACCACCTCGAAGCCTATATCGCCGCCGGAGGCAACGCCGCGTTTTTCAGCGGCAACTCCGTGTGCTGGCGGGTGCGCAGCGAAGACGAGGGCCGGGCGCTGGTGTGCTGGAAGCAACAGTTCAACATGGACCCAGCTTACGCCGCCGGAGACTACGCAGATCTTTCGACCTTGTGGAGCCACCACCTCGTGGGCCGACCGGAAAATGAGCTGACCGGCGTCGGCTTCCTCTACGGGGGCTATCACTTAAGCCACGGGCAATACATGGACGGGTCTGGAGCGTTTACAGTCCATCGCCCAGAACACTGGGTTTTTGCGGGAACGGACCTGCAACGCGACGACACCTTCGGAGGCGAGCACACCATCGTCGGCTACGAGTGCGACGGCTGCGAGTTTGCGCTGGAAAACGGGCTGCCGGTGCCCAAGGGAACCTATGGCACCCCAGCGGACTTCATCATCTTGTGCACCGCCCCTGCGCGATGGCACCCAGACGACAGCGTGTGGTACGAGCGCTGGGAAAAGGGCCGGGAGGGCGCGGCGGTCATGGGCCTCTACACTCGCGGCGGCACAGTGTTCACAACCGGGACAACCGACTGGTCGCACGGGCTAAAAGGAAATGCGACCGTCGTCCAGATCACTCGCAATGTCCTCGACCGACTGAGCCAGTAGTGGCCGGATATAGCGTTTTTCAGGCTAGCCGACACTGGCGAGTAATTTCTCGTAAAACTCGTCCTCCCAGGCCTGGGGCTCATGGTCCAATACAGGTCTGGGAAAAAGTGGAACCCAATAGCATTCCCACGGCGCGTGGCCCGCGTCCTGTACCTGCCAGCGCTCGAGCGTTGCAGCCTTCGCTTCAAAGTGATAAAAATACCGGTCCATGCGCTCGGCAAGTACATCGGCGCGCAGCCAGCCGCTTTGTCCTGCGACTTCTACTTTGGCATACTCCTCGACTCGTTCAATGACCCGCAGCCAATGCGCCCGAGGCACGTAGAGACCCAGCCCCTGTTCAAGACCAGGGCTTTTGCGCAGCACCACGTCTTGCAGAGGCGCTCGACTGTGGTCGTCTAGCGGCACTGCAATCGAGCCGAGGTAGCGGACCTGGCGCAGTCCCGTCAAACCGGTTTCTTCGACCATCTCCCGCAGCGCGGCATCGTCGATAGCCTCGCCGGGCTCCACAGTGCCGGCCGGGACCTGAACTCCCACGTCGAGCGGTTGAAATACTAGGAGTTCTGGCGCACCTGAGTCGCTGCGACGGGTCACGTAGCCCGTTACTTTTTCTATAATGGCGGTCATTGAGTTACCCAGAATGAGTCTTGGAATTTGGTTATCTATAGCGAACTTTAATTATTAGTGAACGGATGTACAATGGCAAGGTTTTTGCTACTCGTGGATTGACCGCTAGTAGTGGTCCGATACACTATCCCAGTGATGTGCTGCCCAAGAAGGCATCCACCATGCGCCCCGTCTTGTACTTATTGCTGGTCCTAGGAGCGGCCCCAGCCTCGGCCATTGATGGCGCTATTGCCGGTCGAATCGAGGACGGCACCACGGGCACCGGCCTCATGGGAGCCTATGTCTTAGTCGCTGGGACTCGCCTAGGGGCCGTGGCCGATAGCAGCGGTTATTTTACCATACGCTCCGTGCCCCCAGGCACGTACCGCCTAACCGCAAAAATGCTGGGCTACAAGTCGCAAATCGTGCGCCAAGTCGTCGTTCACTCTGGCCAGACCACCTCCCTCGACAT
>JAPPEF010000132.1 GCA_028875335.1 Gemmatimonadota bacterium | reverse complement strand
TGCCGACGACAACGATGTTCCCTTTTTCGGCTCGCGCGTGCGTCCCCAAGCCGAATTGCGCTTCAGCGCCGCGCATTCGGAGGCGCACGTGCCCGGACGCCACCTCAATGCCTTGCTCAACGCCGAGGACGCAGCGGGCGTTGAAGTAGATGAAGCGGCTATTGAAAAACACGCGGCCGCAGCGTTCTATTCATACAGCGGTCCCATCGCCATGCCGCTCAACCGGGCCGAGTTGGACGGTCCACTGGTCAACTTCATCCCGCACAATATCCGCGAGGGTTTCCATGCGCTCTATCCGCTAGTGCAGTACCGCGACTCGGACCGGGCGCGACAGCTAGCTGAGGCTAGTATTGAGGCATTTCGCCGCTATTGGAGCGTGGACGAGGGCTGGGATCGGCCGGCGCTGCAGGGGTTGGGACTGGAGGCGTGGGAGAGTCTGTTCATTCCGGGGGAGGCCCGGGCCTTGGGGCCTATGGTTAAGTATTACCGGGCTACGGGCTATGGGCCGGCGTTGGAGTTGGCTTTGGAATTGGCTGAGAAGATCACGGGTGAGTTTTTCACTGCGGACGGCGGCCACGACCGGGAGCTGCTGGGCGATCACACGCACTCGGTCACTTGCGTCATGTCGTCCTTGGCGCAATTGGCCGATTTGACGGGCGACGCGGCGCTCTTGCTGCGCGTCAAGACTTTTTACGATAATGGCCTATGGGCCATGCGCGACCCATTGGGCTGGGTCGTCGAAAGCACGCATCCCGATGCTCCGCCCGACCGAGGCGAGGTCAACAATACTGGCGACATCGTCGAGACCGCCCTGATTTTGGGGCGCTGGGGCTGGAGCGAGTACTTCCAAGATGCCGAGCGCATTGTGCGGGGGCATATGCTGCCGTCGCAATTGCGCGACATTTCCTTTATTGACGAACCGCCCAATCCTGAGGGCTTGGACGGTCTGCGCGACGTGGCCCAGCGGCACCGGGGGGCCTTCGGCTTTCCAGCGCCGTACGGCCACGAGCCGGTGGAAGCCGAGACCGTTGGATTCAACATGGATATTGTCGGAGGGGCTGTGGCGTCTTTGTGCGAGGTGTACCGGGAGATGGTGCGCAGCGGCCCGGCGGGGCACCGGGTCAATTTGCTCTTTGATCACGAGACCGAGGCCGTGCGCGTTGAATCTCCTTATACGCATGATGTCCTGCGCGTCGAGGTCAAGCAGCCGGGGCCTTTGTGGGTGCGCCTGCCCGGCTGGGTAACGCCGTCCGACTTAGTGGTAGAAGGGGCCGCGTCGCCGCGCATAGACAGTGGGTTCCTCTTCTTTGCCCAACCGCCTTTGAACACTCCCATCGAGATCCGCTTTGCCTTGGCCGAAGAAGAGTTGGTCCTGCAGCATCGGACCCGTTCCATCCGCACGCGGCTGCGCGGTGACGAGGTGGTGGCGATGGATAACTTCGGGGCTGATCTGACCTTTTTCCCGCCGTTTGATTAAAAGCAAGGTATCCGCAGATAGACGCAGATAGACACAGATACGGGATGCGGTGCGGCCCCTACGCGGTTTGGTCCCCGTGTCTCTGGGCGATATATTAGCGGCCCCTATCGCAGCAGTACAATCACTCCAAGGAGGATGAACATGGCGAGAATCAAGCGGCCTAAAATCTATCATATGTGTTCCCTCGGTTCCCTGATGGGATACGGCGGCAAGAAGGGCGAGTGGAGCGCGGCCCAAAAGCTCAAAAAAATAAAAGACGCCGGTTTCGACGGCTTTGTGGGGCGCGTCTTCATGGTAACCCCGGATGAGGTCGCGGCCTCGGGTTTGGTCTTTGCCTGTACTACCGACTTGGGCGGCATCCGCGAGATCAGGCCCAAGTTGCGCGAAATCAAGGCGGCGGGAGCGCGCTGTGTCAACGTGCAAATGCTCGACCACGACACGCTCACCCTGCGGGCCGTGGAAGTGGCGCGGCGCTTGATGGACGCGGCCGAAGACTTGGAGATGGATGTGGCCGTGGAGATGCACCGCGATACGTGCACGGAAACGCCGGAAAAAACCTATGCCTTGGCCGCTGGTTACGAGAAGGCGGAGAAGAAGCCGCTGAAAATGACGTGGGACTTTTCCCATCCGGCGGTGATCAAGCATTTGTCGCCGCCCTACTGGGAGCGTCTAGCCGAGCGCGTCGATCTGATCCAACTGGCGCAGCAGTTTCACTTCAGGCCATTCAACGGGCACCACGCCATGATTCCCGCCATTGACCACAGGGGCAAGATCATTCCCGAATTTGTCGATTGGCTGGAATTTGCCGAGCAGGTCATGGCCTGTTGGCTGGAAGCGGCCGAGCCGGGCCGAGAAATGTTTGCCTGTCCCGAACAGATCGCCGGCGGTTACCATCTGTCGGTTTTTCCCGACCGCTGGAAGGACGTGCAGGTGGTGCGCCGCGAGTTGGACAGGGTGTGGAAGAGGCAATTGAGGAAGTGGAAGGCACCGGCTTAACCTCGTGCAGATAAGCGTCGAGACGCCTCCTTTGGACGTCGGCCTGACCGAGGAGTTGATCGATTTTTGGGATGGGATTTTCGGGGATGGTTACCAGCCCGAGCGCTCTTCGTACGCCGGCGATGAACGGTCCTTTAACCGCGATATATTCTATCTCTTGGAGCAGGGGGGACGCACGGTCGGCAGCAGCCATTTAACCACGGCGGTGGGCAACCCAGAACTGAGTGGATTGGGCGAGGTGGCTACCGCGCCGCAATGTCGCGGCGAGGGCATTGCCAGCCGCTTGTGCCGGGCGGCGCGCGACGACTTTTTGGCCTCAGAAGGACAGGCTCTGTTCTTGGGTACGGTCAACCCGGTCGCGGCCCGCATTTACTATCGCTTGGGTTGGCGCAAGATGCCCGGTTCTACTATCTGGGCTTTGATCGCCAGCGGGGAATCGCCTGAGTCTTTTCTGGTAGATTACTTTAGGGCTAGTGATGAGGTCGGGATCGAGCCGGGGTCGCCGGCCCAACGCGTGCCCATGATCCCCTTGATCGTCACGCCGCACGACTGGTGGGTGCTGGACGCCAATGTCGAATTGTACTCAACCCGCTACCGCGAGCAGAATTCCTGTATGGGGCTGTACCCGCGCTATGCCAAGCTGGTTGAACAAGGCGCTGGTGCTTGGTTTGCCGCCCGCACCCGAGATGGGCGATTGGTGGGTTTGGCTAGCGCGCGGCCCGACGGGGAGGGCGCTTGTCAGGTGGATGGTTTCGTCCACGGTCGTTACGGAGGAACTTGGGTCAATTTGATGGGGGCGGCTATTGATTGGGCCGAGGGGCGTTGTTGGATCCGGCTCTGCGTCGAGGACGAGGAGAAAGGCGCTTGGCTGAAGGAGTTGGGTTTTGTGGATGGAGGGTCGGGTGAGCCGTTTGTCATGGGGGATCGGACCGTCGAGGCCGTGCGTTTGGTCGCCGGTGTTTGAGGAAAACCATGGTACAACTGCGCGATGTAAATACCACTGATATCGGCGACGCCATTCGCTTGGGTTGCCAAGCCGAACCGCCAAATCGTCGAGCGCGTGAAGCCCATCGGACGCCGCATAACGAAGTGAAGGACAACATCCATGCCCATCCCTGATTTTCAATCGCTCATGCTTCCGGCTCTCAAGGCACTTTCCGATGGTGCGGAAAAGCCGATCTCTGAAATACGCAATCACATCGCCGAGGCCCAAGGACTGACGCCGGAGGAAATGCAGGAGTTGCTTCCTAGCGGTCGCCAGCCGGTGTTCGTCAACCGGGTGAGTTGGGCGTTGATCCATCTTAGCCGCGCTGGTCTGTCAGAAAGAGTTCGGCGCAGCGTCTGGCGGCTGACGACAGAAGGCGAGAAGCTGCTAGCCAACGAGCCGAGCCGCATCGATATGAATTACCTCCGCAACTATCCGGCTTATGTCGCGTGGCAGCCTGGCAAGAATACCCCGCCGTTGAGCGAAGATGCCGCACTCATACCGCCGGATGATTCAGCGAACACGCCGGAAGAAGAGTTGGAACGGGTCTTCCAGCAACTTTGCGATGAGTTGGAGGCCGACGTTCTGGATCGGGTCCGCGAAGCGCCGCCAGCCTTTCTCGAACAGGTGGTGGTGGACCTATTGATCGCAATGGGCTATGGCAAAAGTGACGCCGCGATGGGTCGGGTGACCGGACGGTCGGGTGATGGTGGAATTGATGGCAAGATCCGGGAGGATGCGCTAGGTCTAGACGAAGTTTATGTCCAAGCGAAGAAGTATGCCAGCGGTAATACAGTGGGCGAGGGCGAGGTACGCAATTTTGCTGGTGCGATTGACGCTGCGGGTACGACCAAGGGCGTATTTGTCACCACGTCAGGCTTCACGAGCGCCGCCAAGAACTATGTGGCACGGAGTCCGAAGCGCATCGTTTTGATTGATGGGGAAGAATTAGCGCGTCTGATGGTCATGCACAGTATCGGCGTACGTACAAGAATTCGTCATGAGATTAAGCGAATTGATGAAGACTATTTCGATCAGGAAGCCTTATAGGACATGCGTTGGTCATAAAACGAGGTATAGTGCAACTATAATGCAACTACGCGATGTGAATACCACTGATATCGGCGACGCCATTCGCTTGGGTTGCCAAGCCATGAGCCGGGCTTTCAACGCTGATGACGCCGATATACCCTATGGCGGAGCGCAGGTGCGGCCCCAAGCCTTTTTGGGCGGCAGCATGGAAGGCCACATGCCGGGTCGCCTGTTGAACGGTATGCTGGCGGCTGAAGACGCCATGGGCTTGGATATAGACGAAGAAGTGATCGACAAGCACGCCCGTGCGGCTTTTTTCTCCTACAGCCGGGCACCGCTGCCCTTGCAGCGCATCGGCCAGCACACCAATGGCGAGGGCGATCCCATTGAATTGCAAGAGCACAATTTGCGCGAGGGGTTCCACGCTCTATACGCGTTGACAGCCTTCCGCAAATCCGAACGGGCTATGGAATTGGCTGCGGCTAGTGTTGATTTGCTATTCGATTATTGGGTGCCCAACGAGCAATGGGATCGCGTGCGTCTTGAACGCGACACGCCAGTGCGCCTCCGAGATTCCGGCGAGGGGACCTTTATCCAAGGGCCGGCGCGCGCCATTGGGCCGCTGGTCAAATTGTACCAGGCCACCGGGTACCAACCGGCCTTGGATTTGGCTACTGTGCTCAAGGACAAGGCCGTGCGCGAATTCTTTCTCGACGACGGCTCCTTTGCCACCGAGCGCTTTGGCTCGCACGTGCATTCGACCACCTGCGCGATGTCGTCGTTGGCTCAACTCGCCGAATGCACGGGGGACGCCGATCTGATGGAGCGGGTCAAGCGGTTCTACGATGGCGGCTTGTGGGATTTGCGCGATCAGATCGGCTGGTCCATTGAGGTGTCGAGCCGGCCCACGCTCTGTCGCCGGGGTGAGGCCAACAATACCGGCGATATTATCGAGACTGCGCTCATCTTGGGGCGCTGGGGTCACCCCGAGTACTACGCCGATGCCGAGCGCATATTGCGCAGCCACTTGCTGCCGTCGCAATTGCGCGATGTCTCGTTTATCGTCGAGCCAGATAATCCCGAGGGGGTGGACGGCAAGCGCGCGGTGGCGCACAGACTGCGCGGTGGCTTTGGTTTTCCGGTTCCCTACGGGCACGAGCCGCTGGGCATCTGGCAGTCGAACAAGCCGCGCATTGGCTTCAATATCGACATTGTCGGCGGGTCCGTAGGCTCGCTGGCCGCGGCGTATAAGGCCGTGGTGAGGAGTGATGGAGCGGGGCATTGGGTCGATATGCTGTTCGACTGCGAGACCGATGCCCTTGCAGTGCAGTCGCCCTATACGCATCCGCACCTAGCGGTTAAGGTCAAGCAGCCGGGAGCACTGCACGTGCGCCTGCCGCCTTGGCTTGACGGCGACCGCCTCAAGGTAGAGGGTGCCGCGCATCCGGCCTTGCGTAACGGCTATGCGGTGATTGAGCATCCGCCTGTGGGACACTGGATCGGTTTTGCGTTTGACTTGCCCGTCCACGAGACGACTCTGACTTGGCGGGACAGCGCCATTCGTGCGCGGCTGTGCGGCGACGAGGTGGTGGCGATGGATAACTTCGGCACGGATCTGACCTTTTTCTCGCCGTTTGATTGAGCGGGGTAATAGTATCCCTCGCAGGAAGGGTGCCTAGGAGGAAGGGCCCCAGCGGATTTTGACAAAGAGCGTGCCGCTACAATACATTCAAGGACTAGGAGAGAAAATCATGTTTGACGAAAAAAAGGCCACTGCACTAGTGGCTCGCATTCTAGCGTTGGCCGGCGGCTCATCGGAGTACATCAAAGTGCTCAAACTGGTATATCTAGCTGACCGGGAATCACTGAATGAGCAAGGATGTAGCATCTCTACTGATAGCTGGGTATCAATGAAGTTTGGACCCGTTCCTAGCAACACGTATCGCTTGATGCACCAAGAAGACGATCCGAAAAATCACCCTGTATGGAGGCAACATATTGAGAGCTTGGCCGACTACAAAATAGGACTCAAAAGCGATCCCGGCACAGGGTGTATGTCCGAATCGGAATTAGAAATTATCCAGCACATCTGGGAAGACTACGGACGCTTAGACATTTGGGGACCTGATGGACTCATTGCATATACACACAGCCTCCCCGAATGGGAACAGCCAGACCCAGAGGGCCTCGTCCAAGCGACATCTATTTCTCTTGAAAACATCCTCCAGGCACTAGGAAAGAGCAAGGAGGAGATTGACGAAATCATGGACTTAGAAAGGACGAGTGAGTGGCTAGAAAAAGTGCTGGCATGATACACCGTCCCATTCTTCGCGCCGGACATATTCTCAAGTCAAACCACCACCCATATCACCCCTTCATAACCTGCCATAGTCGGTTTTGTCACTGCGTCCGGTAGTGGGCGACGGCGTCGTCGTCCAGCGCAATCCCGAGCCCATTTCCACGGGGTACGACAAAGTGTCCTGAAGCGAATTCCAGCGAGCCTCCGATCAGGTCGTTTTCGCGCACGAATGGCAGTTCGTCGCAGGGCAGCAGATCGTTGGTCAAGGTCGCTTGCAGATGCGCCGAGAAGGCGGCCTGAACCCCTAGACACAACCCCCCGGTCTGCAGCCAGATCGGGCAATCCGCTGTCTCGGCGATGGCGGCGCTCCGCTGCACGGGAGCCACGGTGCCGCTGAGATTGAAGCAATCCACGGCGTCCGCCTTGACCGCGCAAAGGACGGCGTACGGGTCGATGAGGTGCAATGCCTGCGGGATGTCGGTCTTGTGGCGCAGCAGTGAATACCACGCGTAGTTGACGTTGATCTTCTCTACCGGATCCTCGAAGCATTCAATGTTGTAGGGCGTCAGTTCCTTGGCGAGACGGACCGCGGTGGTGGGATATTTGAATCCGCAGTTGGGATCGACGCGAATGGCGTAGTCCACTCCCGCCGTCGCTGCTGCGATCAACTCCGCCTGGCGCACAATGTCGGCCGGATGCGCCTTGAGCTTGTGAACAGTGAAACCGAGAGCTGCAGCTCTTTCCGCCTCTCTGGCGGTCTCCTCCGGCGGCAGGTGGGGCGACCAGTACGCGACAGGTACTTCATCGCGTACCTTGTCGCCCATCAACCTCCACACTGGAACTCCTTTGGCTTGGGCGACAATGTCGTACAGAGCGCACTGCCACGGCTCGCTGGCGCGCTCCAGAGCCATACTTAGCGGATCTTTGCCGATGAGTCCATCCGCTTGCGGCTGCACTGCGCGGCACGGCTGCCAGATCTCCCCGAGGCCGATCAGGCCTTCGTCCGTGTGGACCCTCGCAATGGTGTGCTCCCAGTCCGCGTGGCCGACGTTGCGGATGGGGGCGATGTAGGGGACGTCCACTTCGATGAGTTCGATGTTGGTAATTTTCATCTGGCGATCTCGTAGGTGTGATATAAAAGGGACTTCGGGGGTGCCTTTTTGTCCAAGGACCTGTCGACGCGAGCCCGCCGTTTGAATTGCACGTCTAAATCAGGCAAAGTACTCCTCGTCGTCCCGCAGCGCATTGCGGTGCGGCAGATATTCGACTACCAGCTCCACATCCACTAGGGTCACCAGGTGAATGAGCTGGGCGTCCTTCTCCACGACCTCCACCTCAACCGTGTTTATCCCCCGCTGGGGTAGGCGCTGGATCTGCTTGAGATCAATGTGCAGCCGATACCCGTTGACCGCGTAATCCGGCCTGGGGCGCAACTGGTAGGTCCAGTCGGCCTTGCGCCACGCAGTCTCGGGCATTTCATCGCCATTCCACTTTAGTCTGATCCGGTCCTCGTACGTCAGGTGCTGCAACATCAGGCGCAACTCGCAGCGCCACAACTCGCCGGCTTGGTTCCGACCGGCCACGTCGTCGCTCACCTCCAGCGTGAACGACCGCGCTGGGTCTCCGCACGGCAATTCGGCCGGTAGCTGTTCGGCCAGGCCATAGGTAGGGGCTGACTTGGGATTGATGGGGATGCCGAGCTGGTACCTCTTGTCGAGATTGTCCAGCAAGTCTGGATGACCCATAAACCGCAGCCTTCCAGCCGCCTCGTCATCGTATGGATAGCGCTTGGGCATTGGGTAATACGTGTGGAAGAACACGCCGTGGGCCCCGGCGGCATAGGCATTGGCTGCAGCGGCCCGTACTGCTGGCCGGGAAAGCTCGGGGTTATTGGTCGATTCCATACCCGCCAACACCCGCACATCCCTACCTTCGGCGGCGGCGACAACGGCCCGCAATCCGGTGGTGTCGTTTGCAAAACCACCGACGACCTGCATACAGATCAGCGCGTCGATGATCCCCTCCTCGATCCAGGTCTCCACGTCCATCCCCATGCGCTTATTGCCGTCCAAGGTCGCGCCTATGCGGACCACCAACCGCTTGGGACGGCCCTGCTCTGCGGCGGCCCGGTCGCAGACCCGGCGTATTTCCCGCATCCACTCGGTCAAGGTCTCGGTGTGCTCGGCGACCTCCCCGCGGCCGATAAACGGCGCGTAGTCGTTCATGTTCAGTTCAATGCCGTCGCCGGGGTAATCCCCGACCAATTCGGCGATTATTGCCAGCCGGTCTGCCCGTACTTCGGGGACGGCAAAGGACAGCCGATTGGGGTTGTCGAAGCGGGCCTCGGGATACTCAGGCTCGTCGCCGACCTGCCATTCGGGATGCTCGGTGGTGAAGTCGGCCACCCGGCAATTGGTGACGCGGTCGTGCGGCGTGTGAATCATGTTCAACAGCAGGCTGGGCAGAAACTGGAAACCGCGCTGCTGCGCCCGCTGGCACACGAGCATGAGCGGGTCCGTGCCCTGTTCGATCATCAGCTTGGCGTTGTGCGCTGCCCGCCACCAAATGTCGTGGTCGGTCAGATCGACGTTGTGCCCCCAGCGCTCGCCTACCTTGGTGGCGTAGAGCAAAACACTGCAATCGCCTACAGCATAGGTGATGGTGTCAATGCCGAGGTCGACCAGCTCGTCGATGGGCTCTAGGTACTGCTTGGCCCCCATGGGCGGCTCGTACAAGTACACGCTTGAATGGCGGCCGTCGGTGTAGAACATCACTTCGTGGGTCTTGCTCATAATCGTCCTCCTCGTCTCCTGTCTGCGCTGCGACCTTTTGACCTTACAGCGCCAATCCGGTGCGTCAATAGGTGCAATTAACCTCAGCCGAGCGGCTCAATCAAGTCCCTTTGGCAGATTCTTGACTGACCATAGACAATGCCCTATGCTTGGCCATTCGCCGCCCCCAAATAATTGAGGACTCCTATGATCACTGATGCGCAGTTGGCCCAGTACGAAGAGCAGGGTGCCGTAACCATCGACAGTCCCTTCACTACCGAGCAGTTGGACAGAGCGGAGGCGGCGTGGGACCGCTTGCGCGACAACGGCGGTGCACCGTACGAGGATCCGGATTACATCGAAGTCGTCCAGCACCCGTACTTTGAGGAAGTGGCCAAAAAGCTGCTGCGCGCCGATGCGGTCCATCTGTGGTGGGGCTTGGCCCCCCACGAGCGGGCCCCGGCTTCAGCGCCGTACGACGATCCCCGCGAGCAGTGGGCGCGCGGGTGCCACGTGGACATCCAGGCCACGCTGGAGGATTTTGAGGCCACCCCCCGCCGGATGCGGGCCGAGTTGTGGTTTTGGCTCAACGATGTGCCCGCGCATCGCGGTGCCATGCGCATCCTGCCCGGCAGCCACCGCTCCATCATGGCGCACTGGAGTCGGGTCCTCCGACCCGAGCACAAAATCGAACTGCCTCGCGTGCACGGCCTGCGGCCGGCCCCAGTCCCGTCGACTGCGGCCGCTTTCCCCGAGTACATCCCGGATCTGGGCGAGAGGCCCTATCTTGAGTGCGAGCCCATTCCCGCAGTGGCACGCCGGGGACAAATTCTGGTGCTCTGCAGTGCTGGACTGCACTCGGCTTGGCAGAACGAGGACACCGTGCCCCGCAAAGCCATGGGCACCTCGTGGATCGCCGCCGGGGTTTCGGGCGGCCTGCCCAAGAATCAGCGCGACGCCCTGATGGACTTTTTCCCCCGGCTGCGGCGCCAACTGCGCCCGGACCGCGCCCACATTGTGCCGGAGCATTTTGACTGGCTCTTTGAAAGCGACTACGATCCGCGCTGGCCGGAGACTTTTCCGCCCTCCCATTGAGCAGTTGGCTAACGCCGACCGCCGTCGCAGTCGGCCTCCTATTCTCGTCTTCCTTTGGTGCATTGGCAATGAATCGCATTTCCACGGCAACTGGAGCGTGGCCCATGTATCGCGGCGACACCCGCCTCACGGGACGGGCCGTCCTGCCGGGGGCCATGCGCCAAGCACCCGTCGTGGCTTGGCAATACTCGATCGAGGGGGGCGAAGTGTGGGCGGTCGTGCACGCGGCAACTAGCTCCTCGCCGGAGACGAGCGCTGGGCCCGAACAATTCACCCCGCCCCACCTTCGCGCTGCCGAGGACCGGCAATGGGGCCTTGGACCTCGCTTGATCGATCTGTACGGCAACGGCCAGTTGGTGTCCGATCCGGGTCGGGCGGCCGCGCTGGTGCCCGGGGTCCCTGGGCTGCAGACAGTTGAATTTCCACTGGTTCCAGACGCGCCCGGGACCGATCCTAGGCAAGTGGTCTGCTATGCTCACGAGGAAGGCCAGAAGCGGGAAATATGGCGGTCGGAGATATTCCACACGGTCCAGAACACCAACTTTGTCGTCGCCGACATAGATGGCGACGGCCGACTCGAAATCGCCTTTGCGCCCCACTACCGGATCATTGTCCTCGACGCGCAGAGCGGCCGCACTAAGCACCTGCTCAACATGCACGGCCTGCGCAACTACGGTTTCTTTTGCACTACCGACGTGGATGGCGACGGCCTGCTGGATTTTGTCGTTATCGCCGACTTTGCCATGCACATCGACGTGGTCAAAAACGAGGGGGATCGGCTAAGGCTGCTGTGGCGGCGCGATATCGAGCAAAATATCCAGAGCAAGAGCCGCATCATTCGCCCCGGGCCCAATCCAGTGCAGGACATCAACGGCGATGGCCGCATCGAGATTGTCTTCAACCTTTTCAACGAGCGGGACGACGGCCAATGGCATGTAGTCGCCTGCGACGCGCTCACCGGCGAGACCGTGCTCGACTTGCCCCGGCAATATCTCCACGGCACCGCTGATGTCGACGGCGACGAGGTGCCCGAACTATTTGTTTCTCGCAGTGAGGGATTGCTGGTGCCCACCAATGCCGTGCTGAGTCTCCTGCACGTCGATGGCGAGTCGGCCATACCCCTGTGGCACCAGGCGCGTGGACAGTGGGTAACAGCGGCGACCGAGCTTCCCCCCACTCACTCGACCATTGTGGCGCGCGGCACGGACGATATAGTGACTGCGTCTCTAACGGCCTCGGGCCAGCGCGGCTTTTTCACGGTTGAAACCAGAGATGATCGGACTGAACTCTTGCGCGCCTTTGTCCTCGACCACGCTGGGAGCACCGAGCAGGTGTGGAGCTTCGACCTTCCGGCGCGCTCCCGGATGCAATGGCGGGCCTCCGCCGATATAGACGGCGACGGGGTCGCCGAGGTGCTCGTCAGCTTTCACCAGACGCACGGCGCAATGGCTGAATTGGGAGCCGCAGAGGGTGCCCGGGTCCGCGCTCTGCGCCTGGAGCGCACAGGAGCTGCCGGTAGCGGATCGGGCATGCAGACGCGGCCGGTAGCCGTGGCAGCTAGTAGCCGCCAGCCAACCCGAGTGATCTTCGAAGGAGCCAATCGCCACATCCTAGCGCTGGAGCCGCCGCGGAGCCAAGGAGATCCGGCGATACTGCGCTGGCACCTTCCGGGAGCCGGACCAGCCCTCATCGCCGATATAGACGGCGATGGCCAGTCCGAGGTGGTGTACGCGGATCAGACGACCTCTGGCGAGGGTGAAATAGTCGCCGCCGACCTCGACGGCAAGCCGCGCTGGCGCCGACGGGTGGCGGGTTTTCCCGGGCCCCATCCGCCGTGGAATTTTGGCGGGATTACTAGCTGGTGGGTCGGACGCTACAACGACGCCGAGCGCGACGATATATGGGTTTCTGCCCGTCGCAGCACCATGCACAGCGACGAAGCTTGGGTATTGCGGGGCGCGGATGGCGAGACTCTGTGGCACCTGCGCGAAGTGCGCACTGACCAGACCGGAGAGGGCGAAAGAGGTTGGGGGGCTGGGGGCTCTTTTGTGGCTTCGGCCGATGTCGACGGCGATGGCCTGGAGGATGTCATCGGTCTGTATCCGGTCAATTACATGGCCGCCCGCGGCACCACGGGTGACCTGATCCATTCCATATCCTCGGCCAGCGGTCTGTTCGCCGGTGTCTGGGCCGCCTATTGCCAGCCGATGGTGGCCGACTTTGATGGCGATGGTCGCGAGGAACTGCTCTGGTGCGGTCCCTACCACCACGGACTCACCACCCTAGACGCCAGCGTACTCTGGTACCACGCCGGTGGAGCCGGCATGGCCGGCGTCGGCGATGTCGATGGCGACGGCCGTTTGGAGTTGGGCATCACTGGCTGGGAAAAGGGCGAGGGTTTGCGTTGTCTGGACGCGGCTAGTGGAGCGGAGAAATGGCAATGGCCGCTGCCGGGCAATGCGCGCACTGCGGTCTATTCCGCGGACATCGACGGCAATGGCCGGGATGAATTTCTCTTTGCGGTCGAGCAGACGCTCTACGCGGTCGGCGACAGCGACGACGCCCCGCATCTGAGGTGGCAGTTGGACTTGCCCACGAGGCCGGCTGATCTGACTTTGGCCGATGTCGACCGCGATGGCGAGATCGAAATCCTCTTCATAGGCGAAGACTCCGTCCTCTACTGCCTCGATTCTGCCCGCTGATCTTTTCCGCTAGTTCCTCTGGGAACTCGGCTGGACATCTGCGACGAAGAAGTCGTCGGGGAGGATGCTCTTGGTTTCGACCCCGTGACTGTACTCGGGCAGCCCGATCGTCGTCACCACACCCATGGCCGTGAAGTGCTCGCACTCGCCGCTGGCCCCGCTCTTATTGCCCCCGCCGTGGCCGCGCAGCCAGGCGTCGTCGATGACGCGCACCCCCTTCCACATACCTCGGGTGGCATTGAGGTGGCCGAAGCGCGCCAGATCTGAGGCGCTGATGACCACCCAACCTGGGCCGCTGCGCACGACTTGGCCGCCGATCTCGTAGGGTGGGTCAAGGTAGGTGTACGCGTCCGGAATGGTGGGGTAGAGGTATTTCCGCTCTTTCACGTCGCCGCCGGCGAGCCAGTCCCAGCGCTCGTACGGGATGCCAATGGCGTCGAACAGGCGCTCCTGGATCACGTCTTTGAGGTCGCGGCCCCAAACGTAGGTTAGCGCTTGGCCCAACCGCCAGAAGCCGGCGCTGCTGTACAGCCCCTGGGTGCCCGGTTCGGCATGGGCGTAGCAGTCGTAGAAGGGATCGCCCGTCCAAGTGGCCCATGCGGGGATGCCGGGAACTGCGTCCCGCTCTTCGAGACCCGTGCGCTGCTCCCGCCAGCGGTTGCCGATTTCAAAGGGAAAGCCGCCCCAGTGCAGGCTCTCATCGCGCCGCCCGATCAAGTGGCGCCAGGTGAGTTTTTGGTGGTGGCCGCAATCGAGGTACTTGTGCTCGTGCGACAACTGTCCGGCTCCGGTCCACGTTTGGTGGATCGGCTCGTCCGGGTCGAGGAGGCCGTCGCCAACGGCTGCGCCCAGCGCCACCCACGTTAGAGCTTTACCGACCGAGGCCGTCTGATGCCGATAGTGGGGGTCGCCCCAGGCGTGCACTAGGTATCCGCCGCGCGTGAGCACGGCGCCGTACTGGTTGCCGCTGTGATCCTCGCCGCCAAAGCTCGCCCCTTTGACATCGAGGCTGTCCAGCCAGGCGGCGAATTTCCGCGCATCGAGACCGGCTTCGACGGGCGTGATTTGTACCCAGTCGCGATCTGGGTACGCGACCCAGTCCGGTACTTGTACTGTTGCTGTCGGGGCGATCAGATTCATGGTTCAACTTCTCTGTGTAGTGTATTATAAGGATCTGATGTTACGCATCTGGGCCGAACCGACAAGTGTAGGGGCGTCCCTTGTGGGCGCCCATGCGACACCGCGTACTCAGCCAGCGGGATCCGACGAGGGCAACCACGAGGGTTGCCCCTACAATGCGTAACATCAGTAAGGATCTTTTTGGGCGCTTGGTTAAGGTCGAGCGCATGGGTGAGCGCCCGGACACACCGACATCGCATGATCAAACTCGGCTGCAACGCCATGCTGCGGGTCGCCGAAGACCTGCCCTATGCCGACAAGGAAGACCCGCGCAACTGGCTGGACATCGCCGCCCTGGTGCGCCAGATCCGCGCCTGGGACCTCGACGTGGTCGACTTTCAGCTCTTCCGCGGCTTCCGCGCCCGGGACCCGGCCTATCTGCGCTCCATCAAGGCCCTCTGCCAGCAGTGCGGCCTGCCCATTGGCTTTTTGGGCGTGGGCCGCGGCTTTGTCGGCGTCGAGCAGATCGACGGCCGCCCCGAGGGCGTTGCCCTACCCCAAGCCGAACGCCGTCGGCGCATTGCCGAAGTCAAAGAGGGCATTGATCTGGCCGCCTTTATGGGCGCACCCTTGGTCCGCCTCTTCGGCGGCGGCATCCCCGCCGCCGCCGTCGACCGCCGCGTCCTGTGGCAGGACGCCATTGGTAGCTTCCAGGAGGTCTGCGACTACGCCGCCGGCAAAGGCGTGTTCGTCGGCCTCCACAACCACGCCCCGGTCATCGCGCCCACTGGGGACGATATTCTCAAAATACTGCGCGATGTCAACCGCGAAAACTTCACCTTCATCCTCGACACGGGCTGGTGGCAAGGCTCGCCGGGCGCGGCGCCCTCCGGGGCCGAGGATCCCGCGGTCGACTTCTATGACTTCATGGAGCAGACCGCGCCGCACGCCACCTATGTGCGGGCCAAAATATACAAAATCGACCGCGGCCGGGAGGAGTGGCTCGACTACGAGCGCATTGTCGAAATTCTCCGCCAAGTCGACTTCAACGGCAATATGTCCATCGTCTTCGAGGGCCAGGGCAATGCGGTGAGCGACCTCGAGGCCATTGGCCTGGCCGTCGACTACCTGCGGGGACTGCTCGCCTAGAAGCGGTTTAATACTCAGGCAATGGCCAGTTCCCGCAGGCGCGCGACCATGGCCCGCCTGCGAGGATCGGCAGTCAGGGGAACGGCCGGATCAGGGCGCGGAATTGGCCGACTTGGAGTGGGGTCAGCATGGTCAACTCTCACTACCCCGGCGGTTGGCGATGGAGCGCGGCGTCAGGTCGAAGAGGGTTTCGTGCCCGTGGAAGAAGCGGTTGAGTTCGTCGACCATCAGCTCGAAAAAGCGCGGATAGCTCTGTACGGTCACACCGGCGATGTGGGGGGTGACGAAGACGTTTTCCAAGTGGAGAATCTCCTTGTCACCATAGGCGTTGTCCTCGCCTACATCTGGATCAAACACGTCTAGACCGGCGACGATGTCGCCCCGCTTGAGCCTCCTCACTAGTGCATCTGAATCCACTACTTTGCCGCGCGACACATTGACGAACACCGCGCCCGGCTGGATCAGGTCTAGCTCTCGTTGGCCAATCATGCGCTCGGTGCGCGGGGTGTGCGGAGCTAGGCAGACGATGGCGTCGCACTGCGACATCACGTTGTCCAACGAGGTTTTGAGGAAGCCGACGGCGTCGGCCATCTCCCGCGCCAGATAGGGATCAAACACCCACACTTCGGTCTGGAAGGGACGCAAAAATTGGATCAGCCGTCGGCCAATGTGCCCGCAGCCGATCAGGCCAACGCGCTTGCCGGTCAGGTCGCCGTGGATGAAGCCAAAGTCGGTGTGCGGACGAGGGCTCACGTCGCCGGCGATGAGGCGGCGGAATTGGGCACCGGCGTTGCGCAGGGCGATGATAATGAGCGCCAAGGCCCACTCGGACACTGGATACGATGAGCCGTTGGTCGTATCGACCGTGCAGACGCCCCGCGCCCAGGCGGCCTCGACGTCGATGCGGCTGGCAAAGCGGTCGCCTTCCAGTTCGCCGATGATTTTCAGGTCGGGGGCTTGATCCAAGACTGCGGCCTCGACCGTCGGGCAGCCGTGGCAGACGACTAAGCCGTCGTAACCACCTAGTCGCTCGCCTAACACTTGGGCGGTCTTGGGATCTGCGTTGGTGTCGTAAATGCCGCCGCCTTCGCATTCAAACCAGTCCCAGTCGGCGAAGACTTCGAGGCGTTCGAAATCGGCTGCGGCGAGGTACTGCTCGCGCACGTGCTTGTTGCAGGCGATGAGTATTTGGGGGCGTGAGTCCATGTTGTAGTCTCCGTTGTTAACATGATTCAGCGAAGTTATCCGCCGATTTCTGGTATGGAGAGTGCTTTACAAATTTTCTTGGCGAGACGATTGGGGATCTCTACATGACGGGGCACTGCTTCAACGGCACCGGTAGCAGGATTGCACCATAGAGAGTGCGCGGAACCTTCCCGTTTGAGGTAGCAGCCGTTACGTCTGAGATGCCGTAGAAGAGCTCTTCTCTTCACTGGACAACCACAATATCTCGTTCGGCGTCATCTGGAAGACCTCGCAATGCATCTTCCAGACGATCCCGCAAGATGAGTTCAATCGCGCTCGCTAGGCTTTCCCGAGCCTCTTGCTTTGTGCGGCCTTGACCGTTGGCTCCCGGCACCTCTGGACAATATGCGATGTGCCATTCATCGTCTCGTTCAAAAATTGCCGTGTAGGTATTGCTCACTGTTCGAACCTCCTGTGAGAAGCTGTCGCAAAACCCCCTAGCGGTGGGGCTTCCTATATAGTTACTCCACTTCCACTTCCACCCGTCTTTGGGCTGGGTCAAAGGCGACTAAAGTAGCTCCGTCCTCTAGCAGAAAAGTATCGCTTTTGAAGGTCGCGTGGTTCGAAACCTGCGTCAATGGGCGGCCATCCACCCGGACTGAGCGCACCTCTCCATTCGTCAGGCGCAGAGTCAGGTCAGGGGTCTGCACCGGCAGGTCGAGGCGGATAGTGTTGCCCTCGACTGTGATCTCGGCCATTGTGCGGGCGCAGGCATAGGTGGTGATTTGGCTACAGGTGCGCCATTGGGTGCGCTCTCCCCTCGGATCGCGTTCGGCGAGACGGCTCACCACCTTCTTAAATGCCTTAAAGCCGCGCCGGTCCTCATCGTGTAGCCCATAAAATCCCTGCCAATGGCTGATGAGCACAGCCGGTTCGCCCGCGTCGATGAGGGCTGGTAGGCGGCCGCCCTCCAAGTCGGGAGTGATGTACTTGTCGGGATCGACCTCGCCATAGCCGGTCCAACTGCCAGTCCAGTCGCCGGTGGAGGCGATGATTTCGCCGGTGGCTTGGCCGGTTTGGCGGTTGGGGTACCACACGGGGGTATCTACTGTGTCGTCCCTGGAGACCCGCTGAAAAAAGTAGGGGACTGGGTTGCCCGTGACTTGGCGCACGGCTTCGCCAGCACAGCGGGCGTAAAAGGGCAGGGTGCGACCGCCGAAGCCGCCCGGCGAGGTTACCCCTTGCGGCGTTAGGCCCACAGCGACTAGAATGCGGCACGCTTGGGCGATGTACTCGGTGACCAACTCCTCTTGATCCTCGGGCAGCGCGGCCCAATCGTATTGCTCCCATATTCTAGAGGGGAGCGGCTGCAAGGTCTTGGGGTCTAGCACGAACGTGTGGGTGAGCATCTCGGGCGTGATGTCGAAGGCGGGGACGATGACCTCGCGGCACATGGCCAGCCATTCGTCTTGTTGGGCTTTGCTGAAAAGAGGAAGCCCCTCGTCGATGCGTCCTAGGGCTGCCGGGCAGGGGACTACTGAGAATTTTCCTCGGACGCCGCTTGTTAGGCACCATTCGGCAAATTCGCGGGTAAAGGACGCAGGATGGACCACTGGCAGATCCTCCCAGCGCTGGGGACGGCCCTCGGCGATGGTGCGGTCGCGGAGGAAGAAATAGTTGAGGTTGACCAGCACCGTGGAATCGTCGAAGATGATGGACAAAGGCACCCGATCGAGGGCGTGACGGGCGATTTCAGCGAACAGGGGGCACCTCCTTTTGTTGGAATCTGCCGAGGCTGAGCGGCTGTTTGGCGTCTAATATACTATGCTGTCTTGCCGGGACAAAAACTACATCCAATGGGGTAAATCAGCCTCGTACCGGCTGAGGTTGACCTCTGATTTGCTAGACGGAGGATGCGACCGGTGACCAGTCGTCGGCGTGCCGTCGTGCGCCTCGCCGGTGTGGCCCTGCTGCTCAGTGGTTTGGCTTTCAATCCGCTGGCCCTCGCGCATTTTTTTCCGGGGCATCCGCTTGGTATCGAGGGTATCATCGTCCTCCAGATCGCCTTGCTCTTTGGCGGTGGTTGGCTCATTTGGCGATGCCCTCGGCTGCCGCTAGCACCCATTGCGCTCGTCGCTTTCATCTTTGGTGCGCTTGTCGTTCTCGGAGGATACGGTACGGTCCGCTCACTGCAAAAGGTGCAGGAACGCAATCGCCTCTTGGCGACTATTGACCGCAGCGAAACGGTGCAGCAGCACTTGAGCGGCGAGGGTCTGCCACTTCTCGCCTTGGGGATGTACCAAGGCCAACTGCCCGCTGCGCCGGCTCGCGCGCTTTTTGCCGACACGGTTGATGCTGCGGACGTGGAGCAGACGGGGGAGGCGACTGAGGTCGTCCCGGCGCTAGGTATTAAACGTCAGCGCTGGGGGATTGCACCCGCTGAGCAGTTCCGTGGTTCAGACATTCAACTGTGGAATCCGCTCTTAGCTGCGGTACATTTTTTCGACTATGCGGCCTTCCACATTGAGACCGGGCATTTTCTCGACGCGGAAGAGACGATCTACCAAGCCCGTTTGCGCTTTGACGCCTCGGCGCAGACACAAGACGGGGAGCGCGCGCAGATACTGGCTCGGTTGGTACTTGAGTGGCAGCAACAGGAAGATGACACTTGGCGGGTTCGGCGCTGGGAGACCGAATCGCTGGAGATGCTCACGCGGGCGCAGGCGCTGTTTGCCGAAGTCCTCGACGAAGCGCTCCCGCGCGACGGGGATCGCGCCCGGGCTAGATTTTCGCGCCACGCCGAACTAGTGCACCAGTCGTTTAGCGACTCTGCGTTCGTCGCGCCGCACCGCTATTTCACTCGTCAGGCCTTTGACCGCCATCCCGGCATTAGCGTCGTGGATATCGACGCCGATGGGTACGACGACCTGTATATTGCCGTGCGCCAAGGTAGGAACATGCTGTTGCACAACGGCGGCGATGGCACATTCACTGAGCGCGCAGCCCAATACGGTCTCGATGTGGAACACCATACTGCGGCTGCGCTCTTCGCCGATTTTGACAACGACGGCGACCCGGATGTATTCCTCGGCCGCACGCTTGCGCCCAGCCTCTACATGGTCAACGAGGACGGGCACTTCGCTTCTCGCGACTTGGGAGATGGCGTCTTGCCGTTCCTCGTGGCCTCGATCTCAGCGGCCGATTACAACGGCGATGGTCTGCTCGATGTGTACTTCTCCACGTATGCCGCGCGGATGTTGCTCGCCGCGGCCACTTCCGCTCCCCGTGCTGAGCTTTGGGGCGGCGCGCTGTTGGCCGACTTTCTGCCCGCGGACCACGCTCGCGTGCTCTACGACCTGAGCCGCGACCGCATCGGCCATCTCATCTACGACGCGCCCGGGTCGCCCAATGTTCTGTTGCGCAATCTCGGCAACGGACGCTTCGCTGCCACCGCCGCTGTGTGGCGCAATACGTTACAGGCGACTTGGGCCGACTACGACCGCGACGGCGATCCGGATCTCTACCTCGCCAACGACTTTGCGGCCAATAACTTGCTCCGCAATGACGGCGGTGCCCTCGTTGATGTCACTGTGGAGAGCGGGGCTGCGGACCCAGGCTTTGGCATGGGTGCGAGTTGGGCCGATTACGACGGGGATGGCCGCCAAGACCTGTACGTGACCAACATGCACAGCAGCGCTGGTCGCCGTATCACGGAAGCTGCCGGGCAGGCGGGTGCGGCGTTTGCCCCTTTGGCCCGGGGCAACTCCCTCTTACGGAACGGCAGTGAGGGCTTCACCCTCGTTGCAGACTCGCCGGTGGAGGACGGCGGCTGGGGCTGGGGCGGCCAGTTCCTGGACTTCGATAACGACGGTGACCTCGACATTTACGCCCTGAGTGGCTACTACACCCCGCCGCGAGAGGTCGCGCTTCCCGAGGATACCTGAAGCTTGTTTTGGCGCACGGTCGTGCGCCATGGCCGGACGGATGGGGCGTACAACGTGGGGGCGCGGCTCGACGCGGGGGCCTCGCTTAGTGGATACCAGCGCAACCGCTTCTTTCTCAATGTAGAAGGTCGCGACTTTATCGATGTATCGGGTTTGTCGGCAGCGGATTCACCTGCGGATGGCCGCGCCTTTGCCATCTTGGACTTTGACCGCGATGGGCGCATTGATTTGGCTGTCGTCAATGCCAACGAGCCGCTCTGCGAGTTGTTTGCCAACCGCAGCAAGGCGGGGCATATCCTCGCCTTGCGGTTTGTGGGGGGTAACGACCGCGACGAGGTCTCGCGCGAGTGGAGCGTGCGCGATGGGTATGGCGTGCAAGTGGAAGTAGATGTCGGCGGGAGGACGCTGTTGCGCGAGCACCGAGCCGGCGAGGGCTTCTCGGCCCAGAACAGCGCGACCTTGATTGTCGGCTTAGGCGTATATCAACGAGCGGATGCCGTGCGAGTGCGCTGGCCTTCGGGACGAGTGCAGCAGGTTGCAGAAGTCGCCGCTGGTATGCTGGTAACAGTCTATGAAAACCCTCGGAAGTCGCCTACGGGGGTGGCGTTTGTGGTGGTGCCGTACCGTAGCACGCCGTAAGGGGAAAGGAGGGCCATTGCGCATTGACCACATCGGTTGGATATTGACAGCGAGGTTCGTCACGGCGTATCCGGCTGATTAGGAGGCAAATATGTTCAAACAACTAGACGCTATCGTTCTCACAACCGAAATTCCGCTCGATCACATCTGGGATGTTCCACCCGGCAGTCCGCTGCTCGAGAACGGCAGTCCAAAGGGAGGACTGCAAGCCGGCGATGTCGGCACGATTGTTTATATACAAGGTGACGGAGAAGCCTTCGAAGTGGAATTCTTGAAGCTAGATGGCTATACAGTCGCTATTGCCACGGTCTTACCGTCGCAGGCTCGCTTGGCCACCGAAGAGGACCGCGCCAACTACCGCTTTGGGAAGAAGTCGTCCGCACATATCCCTGCGTCATAGACAACAAGAAGCACTGCATGGCCGACGTGTTCAATGGGGATCGCCTCCTGATTGCAGGTGCCCCACTAGCCCCATCGTCCCCAGATAGCAGCTAACCGTAGCCCACAGCACGACGGCAAATCCCCAATGTAGGGCGATGCACTAGTATGGCCACTTGGTCGCGGCGCAAGGGACTCATGGCACTAATCAAAGAGGTGTAAAAATGGTTGTTAATGTTGCTCATCGGGGTGCGTCGGGAAACTATCCCGAAAATACGTTGATCGCCTTTCAGAAGGCGTTGGAAATTGGCGTTGATGAGATTGAGTTGGATCTCTACATGACAAAGGACGAGCATCTAATTGTCATGCACGACTCAACCGTAGATCGGACGACAGATGGTACGGGCGCGATTGCCGAACTCACACTAGCTGAAATCAAGGCTCTCGACGCCGGAAGAGTGTTTGGCGAGCAGTTTCGGGGTGAGCGCGTGCCAACATGGGAGGAAGCATTAGACCTCGTACAAGGGAAGGTTAGGCTCAATGTCCACCTCAAAGAAGGGGGCAATCCAGACGGTCGCTATGAACGCAAGGTTGCACAGGCATTGTGCGAGTTTCAGATGGTAGAGGCTTCTATTTTGGCGTGCAGCGATGAAAGCGTTGGAATTTTTGCCGAGATTGACTCGCGAATTGAGTGCCGGATCTTTCGCGCGAATCGCACGCCAGAGGAATATATCCGAAAATCGGTAGAGATGGGGCTGCGGACGATGCAGCCGGGACGGGACATCACGAATCGGGAGTTCGTCCAAAAGGCCCATGCGGCAGGACGAGTTGTGCACGTCTTTTATGCGGATACCCCCGAAGATATGCGAACTTACATCGAGATAGGCGTCGATGGGATTTTGACAAACTATCCGGAACGACTGAAGGCGGTTCTCACAGAAACTGGGTAGAGAGGCCGCATCGTCATACCAACTTTTTGAACACAAAAGCTCCCAATTCGTAGCTAATTACGCGATCGTCGTCAAACTTAAAGAGGGCGATTTCTCCGGCTGCACGACCTTCGCGAACAAGCCATTCCTCCTCCTTGTCCGTCGGTTCGAGGACTGCCGGGGCGTGTAGGGAATACGCAGACCCACCGTGCGCCGCAAGCCGCAGGCTGCCGTCGCGCACCTCAATGTCCACATCAATACCCGGCTCGGCGCGATAATAACCGACAAAGCGCCGAAATGCCTCTGGTGTTGATTCAAGCGCTGGCTGCTCTGGTACAAGCGGCACGGCTTCGTCGGCATTTAGTACCATTTCAAGTACTTCCTGTGCAATCTCAAGACCTCCGTGCGGGGGCCACATGTTGATGAGAACAACTACGCCGGTTTTCTGCGGAATGTTGAACCACACCTGCGTGCCAAAGCCGTGGATCCCGCCACCGTGATTGTGATAGACATGGTCGCCGATGCGGGTTACTCGCCAGCCTAGACATTGCCCCGCTGACCAGTCCGGCTCGACGTATTGCGGTTGTTGAATCTCCACCAGTGTTGATCCCTTGAGGATCTGTGCCTCGCGGCGATCTCCGCCGTCGGTTTGGAATTGGAACGATACCCACTTTGCCAAGTCGCCAACGGTGGAATGCAGTTGTCCCGCCGCTGCAATCCCGTTCAGGTGGGCGTAAGGAGCGCGTTCAGGGCGGTCTTGGTAGGGCGTCGGGTTATAACCGACAAAGAAGTGAGGACGCAATTCGTCCGTGAGGTCGAAGACCGTGGACGCTAGGCCGAGCGGCTCAATGATATTGGCGTGGACGTATTCGATGTATGGCGTGCCGGTGAGCCGGTACACCACCTCGCCGAGTAACCCAAATGCAAGGTTTGAGTATTTGAAAGCGGAGTCCTGCGGGATGACAATCCCCGTCTCCGGCAGTTTGCCGAGCATCTCCTCGCGGCTTGGGAAGTCGAGATCATTCCAACCGTGCGTCGGCGACTCGGTGACCAAGCCGGAGCGGTGTGTCAACAATCGTCGGAGCGTCACACCATTGACATCGCCGTGGATAGCGCGAGCTGAAGCAAATTCGGGGATGTGCTGTGCTAGTGGATCGTCCAACTTGAGTTGTCCCGCATCCCGCAACTGCATAATCGCAGTTGTCGTGAACGTCTTGGTCACTGAGGCGACGCGGGCAATCGTGCTTGCAGTAGGTTTTTTGCCCGAATCGAGATCCGCTGCACCGAACCCGCCGAACCAAGCGAGTTTTCGGTCACGGATAATGCCGAGCGCCATGCCGGGAAGTCTATACTTGGCAACCGTTGTTGCTGCCAAGCGTTCGATGTCTGGTATCAAAGTTTGGAGAACACAATCTGCCATTTGTAATTGTATCTTTCTACGGTCGCCTAGACTTGATCCAGCGCCCATCGGGTCGCGGCCACGTGAGTTACGCTGTCGCCGAGGGTCATGTAGTACACGGTGAACAGAGAGCCGTCCGAAAGCTCGACTGTTCGCGGATAACCCAAATCGGCGGGCGTGCCTTTCCCGGTCACGGTCCCATCGGTGGTGAGACCGTCGTCGCGCAGTACGATCTCGGCTGCGATTTCCCACGTTGCGCAGCCGTCGCGAGACAGGCAGGCTCGCACCCCGTATGGAGCCCGCCGGTATCCATAGCTGCAGAGGACATCGCCGCTGCTTAGCAGCAACAGGTGCGGAGGATATCCCCACATCTCGGTCTTGCTGACCTCGCTCCAGGTTTTCCCGCCGTCGTCCGAGTGCGTCTGAAACAGGTACTTTTCTTCCTGTGGAATGGCTTTGCTGCCGCTGGATGTGCGCACCATCGCCACGATGCGTCCGTTCGGCAGCGCCAAGAGGGAACTCTCGTTGAATGGATGCTCGCCGCCGTCGTACGCCATCGTCACCATCTCATAGGTGTCGCCGCCATCTTCCGAGCGCAGTACCCAGGCCCGGAAGGGATCGCCTGCTGAGGCGCTGCCGTACACCTGGCTCACGATGGTATCGTCGGCGAGAACGCAGCTCTTCAGGTCGGTCCCGTTGCGGATCAGGGCGAAGAACGGCAGCTCTTCGCCGCTCCTGAGCAGACGACACTCCCAGTCGCTTGCTCCCGGTCGCTTGCGCGACATCTGCAGGCTGTGCTCCACGTGGATGCGTTCGGGGAACTCCTCCACTGCGAAACCGCGTCGCGCGAACTCCTCCCTGCGCTCGGGTGGGTACACGTTGACGGGCCTGGATATCCTGATTTGGGTGCCGTCGCTCAGCACGGCGCTTCTCAGCGTCTCCGGGCATTTGCGGTACTGGTCGTCCTTCCCCTCCTCGAACCAACTGTCTCCGCCGTCTGGCGAGAACAACTCCACGTGACCAGTTGCGCCTCCCGCCAGTCCACCTGAATGAGAGTGCGCTGCACCTTCGACACCGCGCGCCAGCGGCGTGTGGGAGTTCCAGTTAAAACCGACCCAGAGCTCGTCGCGGTCTCCCTTTACCACGGTCGGGAAGCTGGAATACCGAGCGGCGTCCCAGTACAACACGGAATAATTCATAGGCGTATTGGTTCAAATGCTATAGATTCGCCCTAATTGCAAACCGTCCAATGATAGACAAACCGCGGGCGCGCGCAAAACGCGGGTCTGCAACGAGGGCATCATGCAGCCGATAGATATTGGATCGAGCAAGCAGCTTTTCGTCGATGATCGCTTCATCGCCACTGGCAACGGAGTGGAGCTCACCATGAATCCACCCTACCAGGCCGCGGAGCCGGTGGTGACCGTCGACGCCCCGTGGGAAGACCCGTCCGACACGAGCCTTGGCATTTACAGCAGCGTGTTGCGGGAAGATGACGGCCGCATCCGGCTGTGGTATCACGTGCGCAGGGCAAAGGAGGAATCCGAGCTCAGCCTCGACCAGGCCTACGTCGGCTATGCCGAATCGACGGACGGCATCCACTTCGACAAGCCGGAGCTGCACCTGATCGACGAGGGTGGGTCGAGCGCCAACAATGTCGTCATCCCGAGCAAGCTAGGTGGCAGCTCGGTCTGGATCGACCCGCATGCCCCACCCAAGGAGCGCTACAAGAACCAGTCGAAGGTCTACAATCCCGATGTGGCGATGCAGTTCCACATGCACGGTTCGCCGGACGGCATCCACTGGAAATTCCTGCGCCGCTTGCAGCTCCCGCACCGGGGCGGCTGGGATACGCAGAGCATCATTTTCTGGGATCCGGCCATCGGGCGCTACGTCCTCTACACCCGCCGCTGGGTCGCCAAACGCCACACCACCGCCGAGGGAAACGAGAACTACCGGACGGTCAGACGGCTCGAGTCCGACGATCTGGTCAACTGGGACAACCAGAAGACGGTCATGTGGCCGGACGAGGAAGATCTGGCGACATACGAGACCGGCGCGCCGTTGGATCCCACTGCGCCGGAAAAACCCTATGGCAGGACGCCGATGGACTACTACGGCGCGGCCGTGTTCAAGTACCCGGACCCACACGGCGTGTACGTCATGTTCGCCAACGCCAATTGGTACTGGTTCAACCGCGAGCCGGTGATGACCACGGTCCGCGACGACCTGGATGTCGTGCGCACTGAGACGCAGCAGATCTACGGGCCGAGCCGCTTTGACGTGCGTCTGTCGGTGAGCCGCGACGGAGTGAACTTCCAGCGCTGTGGCGGACGACGGCCCTTCCTGAGTCCGGGGCCCGAAGGCAGTTTCTCCTCGCGCATGGTCTGGGCCATGCCGCATCCGGTGCGGATGGGTGACGAAATCTGGATCTACTACAGCGGCACCAACAGGGACCACGACGGCCTCCTCGACCCGGCGGGCAAGGGCCACCTTTCCGGCATTGGTCGCGCGATTCTTCGGTTGGACGGGTTTGTATCGGCGGATGCGGGCTACGGCGGCGGCGAAATCGTCACGCCGGTTGTCCGCTTCGAGGGGAAGCGTTTGGAGCTGAACCTCGACACCGGGGGCGGCGGTGCGGTGCGCGTGGAGCTTCAGGATGCGGACGGCCGACCGATCAGCGGCTACACGGAGCGCGATGCGTCCTACATCTGCGGCAATTCGGTGCGCATGCCGGTCCACTGGGGGAAGACCTGGGATGTCAGCTCATTATCCGGGCAATCGATTCGGATCCGTTTTGTCATGCGCGACTGCAAGCTGTACGCGTTTCAGTTCGTCGATTCGCCGAGCTCGTAGTAGGCCACCAGCATGGCCGCGACCAAGCCGATGGCCACTTGGTTGCGGTGCAAGGGACTAATCGAGGTGGAAGACCTCTTCTAGTTCAATCAGCGCGTCTTTGGGGCCGCCCTCTGGTATTTCGACCAACCCCTCGTTGGCCTTGCTCCAACGCTGCACAACCTCTTCCGAGAGAAAGCCGTCGAGGACCGTGGCAAGATCCGTCTCGGTTTCAAAGTAGCCGAAGACGAGGCCGTCTTCGTTCATAAAGAGCGAGTAGCGATGCCAGCCGTGGCGCGTGATGGCCGCGCAGATTTCGGGCCATATTTGGCGGTGCGCTTCCTTGTACTCGGCGATTCGATCTTTTTTGACCTGCATCTGAAAACCAACTCGTCGCATTTGCTCAAACTCCTTTGAAGTTGTCCATGTCCGGCACAATGGACTGCCCGCGCTCTAGGTCGAAGTCGATTTCCACGGAGTGCGCTTGGTAATCTTGGTCGCCGCGCGTGGTCTGATACACGTCGTGGCCCTCGACGCAGATGGGCATGGTGTGCCACACTCCGAGGTGCAAACAGACGCCTACGTCGCCCGCCGAGTAAAAAGCGCGCAGTTCCTCGGCCTGGATGTCGTCTTGGATCGCTCCGACGAGAAACACGCTCGGCGAGTGCAAGCTGGGGTAAAACGACTGGCCGGCGTCCGTGTGAAAGGCAAAATGGGCGCGCTCTAGTCCCTCAGAGAGGGGCACGCGCTGCGGGTGGGGCGCGTACCAGCCGGGGCCCTCTTTGGGCTCGGGGCCGGGTGTGGCAAGGACGGGGTATGCGTTGGTGGCATAACCGCCTTTGACCTTGTCCGGCTTGCGCTCCTCAAAGGTGCGAATTACGTGGCCGAAAGGGGCGAAGGTTTCGGGTACGAGCGGTTCGACTGGGATTTTGACGAGGTTCCACATGGCAATCTCCTTTTATTGGCGTGATTAGTCGATGCCCAAGGCGGCGTCTATCTCTGCTTGATAGGCGTATGATTGGCAGGATTCGACCGCGCTGAGCGCCACCGGGCCGCCGGCGCGCCACGACTCGAAGACCGCGTAGAGCGCGGCCACGTCCTTCAGGCCACAGCGGCCGTCCACTTCGACGGTGCGCTGGCCGCGAACGGCTTCCGCCATTTCGTGCAGCTCATACGCGATTAGCTTCAGATCGACGAGTGGGTCGCCGGCCGAGACGCCGCTCGGAAAGAGGTGGCGAGTCAGCGGGTCGAATGTCAGCCCCGCGCCCTCGGCAGACGCGAGGATGTCCTCTTGGCTCAGAGCCTCGGCGTCGCGCCGCGCAAGCGTTATGCGCCCTCCGCGCACGCCAAAGCCGTCGATGCTGCCGTCGGTGCCCATGATTAGCTCGCGGTGCGCGCCTGCGTGGCCGGCGATCCCGACGATCCAGTTTAGGGTTGCGCCGCTCTTCATTTTGAAGATCGCTTGGGTCGTATCCTCGGCCGCGGCGGGTATGCGCTCGGGCATGGCTGCGAAGCGCTTTTGGTAAAACTCGTAGTCCATGGACATGGCTGCCGATTTTTGCCGCTCTGGCTCTATCATCCGCGCATCGGCATAGACTTCGGCGAAATCCCCCAACTGGTAGCGGATCATGTGGGTGAAGTGCACGGCCATATCGAGGATAAAGCCGCCCAACTCCCGGCGGTGGCGCCAGGGGGTGATAAAGATGGAATTGCCCGCGCCGAGCGAGTGATACATCCCCATATAGGGCGTGCCGATGGCACCGGTATCGAGCAGGTGGCGCACGATGCGGGCCGACGGATCGCGGCGGAAATTTTCAGCTACGGAGACAATGCACTCGTTGCGCGCGGCTGCGTCGAGGATCTGCTGGCAGGCTCGCACCGTGATGGCCAGCGGTTTTTCGACTAGCACGTGCAATCCCAAGTCGAGGGCTTCGCAGACGACGGTGTGATGCACCGAAGGATCGGTCACCACGTCCACGGCTTCCAAGTCCGGCACCTGCTGTACCATCGCCTCCATGTTGGTGCAGACCTTGGGGCGGGTTCCGAGGAGCTTCTCGGCTTCGGCGGCGGCCATTTCGGCGTTTTCCGCGCTGATGTCGCAGACCGCGCTCAGTTCGACTGCATCGAAAGGGGAGTCGGCTAGTTGCTTGAGGCCGTGCAGATGGCGGGTGCCCATGCCGCCGCAGCCGACGAGGGCCAAGCGCACCTTGTCCATTGGCTACTCCTGCCAGTTGGGGACGCTGCTCATGTCGGGCAGCAGGGCCAAGCCGCGGTCTTGATCGAAGTGAACATCGACCGAGTGGTCGTGATAGTTCTGGTTGCCGCGCGCGGTTAAGTACACCTCCTCGCCGCGCAGGCACACGGGCATGGTGTGCCACACCTTTAGGTGCATGCAGATGCCGGTGCTGCCGTCGGAGTAAAAGGCGCGCAGATCTTCTGGCTCGATCATGGGCTGGATCGGGGCCACGAAGAAGATCGTCGGGCAGTGCCGACTTGGATAGAAGGACTGCCCGGCGTCGTCGTGAAAGGCAAAGTGCGCCCGCAGCCGGCCCTCGGACAGGTCGAGCTGGTCGGATGTGGGATCTTTGACCTCGGCTCGCACGGTGTACGCGTGTTCGACGAGTGCGCCCACCACGACCTCGGGTTTGGCCTCGTCAAAGGTGGAGATGACTTGCCCGAAAGGGGCAAAGGCAGAGGGAGTCAATGGCTCTACGGGAACCTTGAGAATTTTTAGCACGGCAACGCTCCTTTTGTCAGAAGGCCAACAGCATCGGCCCCATGCGCTCCAGCAAGAGGGCGCGATAGCGCTCGGCCTTGGCCACTTGTAGCCGTTCGAGCGGGTTGAAGTCGTCGGTGATGAGTTCGCCCTCGGTGGGCATGGGATGTTCGTGCGCCGCGAGCCACGCCGAGGCCTCAGCCGTAAGAGAAATCGGCTGCCGCGAAGCTAAGAAGACAAAATCGTTAAACGTTTCTCCCGGCAGCGAGACGAAGGCCAGCCGGTGCGGATAGACCTCGCCGAGTGTCTGGTACACGGCAGCGGCGGCAGCGGCTGCTGGCCCCTCGGTGAAGCCGACGAAATTCAGGGCCAAGAGGCCGTCGTCTTTGAGGAGTCGATCGAGGTCGCGGAGCATTTCGACGCTCAGCAGGTGGCTGGGTACAGACCCGCCGGTAAAGCAGTCGTGGACGATGAAGTCGTATTGCTGGTCCAAGCGGCGGATTTCGTAGCGGGCATCGCCGACCAGCAGCACGCCCGATGGCTCGTAGAGAAAGTATTGTTGTGCGGCTTTGGCCACCTCTGGGTCTAGTTCTAGCGCGTCGGTGGCAATGCCTTGGGCCGCAAAGGCCATGGCAATGTAGCCTCCGCCGAGGCCAATTAGCAGCGCATTGCGCCCCTCCGGGTGCAATTGGGGCAGGTTGGCGATGATTTTTTGGTAGCTGAGCACCGGCCCGCGCGTGTCGAGCCGCAGCGCGCTGATGACCGAAGCGTCCGACAGCATCCACCGCACTCGGCGGTCGCGGTCGTCGACGACCCGCACCCAGCCGTAGTGGCTTTCGGCTTGGTGGACTAGGCGATAATCTCCGTATTCGGTCGGCTCTAGGTCGGTCTGTAGCCAGAGCGTCGCGCCGGTCGCAATCGCCGCGACTGCGACCGGTCCTACCGCTGCGTGCCCCCACCGTCGCTCGTATAGTGCCACGATGAGTGCTAACAGGATCAAAGCCGCACTAACTCCGTAGAGGATCACCCGCGACCCAAGGGCTGGCAGTAAAAAAAAGCCCAACAGCAAGGTGCCCACCACGCTGCCGACCGTGCTGACTGCAAAGACCGAACCGGCCGCCATGCCCACGCCTGTCCGCCGCTGCGCCGCCAGTTCGATCACCTGCGGCCCCACCATTCCGAGACAGGTTAGCGGCAGGGCAAAAAGCAGCAGAGCACTGGTGAAGGCTCCAGCTCGCAGCCCTAGATCGTTGGTCCACAGCAAGATCGGGCGGCTGACGAGCGGAATCACAGCCGTCGTCAGCCCGGCGAGTGCTATGGCGTAGGAAAGCCGAAAGCGCGTCTGATTGTCGGCGACCAAGCCCCCGAGGTAATAGCCCAGGGCCAAGGCGATCAAGGCGACGGATATGAGCGAGGACCACACGTAGAGACTGACCCCGTAAAAGGGGCCGATGATGCGCGTGCCCAGCAGCTCTAGCATCATCACCGCTGCTCCAGAGATGGTTACGGTGCCGTAGAGCAGCAGCCGATCTGGGCCCGTTGTGTGATCTTCAGTCATCGTTGGCAGCCTACTCGTTTTGACTTTCGCAGAGGCGCGCTAAGTGGCGACTAACCCCAGAATATCACGTTCCAAGTCATGCCGGTGAAGTGATCGACGATCAGATAAAAACCGCCGGGGGTGAAATAGCCGAGGATCATTCCCATGAAAAAGGGCCGCGTCTTCAGGTAGAGCCGCACGCCCCCGTATTTGAGCACGATTACCTTGACTCCCCAAGCGATGAACATATTGAACCACAAGTGATCCATAATCCAGATCGGCCCGATCACGTAGCCCAGCGGGTGCAGCGGCCACCACACGTAGAGCCAGCGCGCGACCATCAATCCGCTCATAATCGCCGCGCCAATCCCCATATTGACCCAGCCCCAGCCGTAGAAATCGGTCGGCGTGCGGAGGAGCTTCTCCACATAGCCGTAGTTGCCACCGCTCCAGATCCACAGGTTGATTGCCCCGTATTTGTGGCTGAGCAGCATTACCATCCACACGGCACCGCCCATGGCCACGACTAGCGCTAAGACGATTATCCAAAAGAGGGGCCGGCGGTTGCGCCCCAACTCCTCGCCCAGCCGCAGGCTGTTGGCGCAGGAGACCATGACGAAATTGCGCCCGGTGGTCCACAGGAAGGTCGTCGCCAGCACGACTAGGCCTTGGGCACCGATGACCGACGAACCCACTGCGGACACTAAAATCCCCGCTGGCACCACCGGCGGCGAGCCATCCGAAAGCCCACCCTCGGCCACCACTCGCGAATAGCCAAAGATAATGACGACGCCCAAGAAGAGAATGGCCAGCCCGAAGACTAGCGGTAGCCCAGCCAGCCACAGCCAACCTACTATCACCAGACAAGAGACCGTCAGCACGATCAGGGCTGCGCGGTAGGAGAGAATCTCGTCGCTGTCGTCGATGCTCTCGTCGCCTTTGCAAGCCTTGCGCCACACGCTCCGCAGATGGTTGCGCGCCGTCCAAATGCCACCCAAGAAGAGCACGAGAATCGCGCCCATCGACTGGTAGGCCAAAAAGGGATCGTGTACCGCGTGACCGGCCCCCCCTGTCTCGCTACTGACTACGCCCAGAATGCCAAAAATGCCGCGCACCGCAAAAGAGAGCAGATTGAAAAACCACAGGCTGAAGGCGATATCGGTCTTGAGAAAATAGAAGAAGCCGATGATGTTGAAGCGCAGCGCGACGTATAGGTCGGCCGTGCGGCGGAAAACCGGCACGTCCATGCGTATTGGATCGACGTTCTGGGCGATGGGGATAATCTCGGGAAAGTAGTTGTACAGCCCGTGCAGCGTGCCCCACAGCGCAGGGATGGCAAAGCCGGCCCACATGACGGGATTTTTGAAAAAGGGGCTTAGCTTTTGGTTGTCTTCGCCCTCCTCGGTCATGGCCAGCGGCACCTGCATCAGCGGATAGATCAGCCGCTCGTGTTGGATCCACTGTTTGCGCAGGATCGCCATGAAGGAAATCATCATCAGGAAGAGGGCACAGATAAAGGGCGTCCACACCCCGATGACGCTGCGCCACACTTCCCAAGGAATCGCTTCGTCCCGTCCACTGCCCTCGTAAAACTTGCGGACGGTCTCCACATCGTGGACCATCAGCCAGTCGGGGATATAGGGATGGATCAGTTGCCGCCACTCGTTTTCGGCCGTGGCGTAGTAGAAGGGGTAGCTAATGGCGCTGAGAAATTTGCCGACGAAGAGGGTTGGGATCGGCGAGGCCATCACCATCATGGCATAGACGACCAGCAATTCGCGCCGATTGAGTCCCAAACGCGGGTGTGCGAGCTTGAGCAGGGGATTGATAAAAAGGGTCAGTAGGAAGAGGATGAACACCGCCCCAGGCATACTGGTGCCCAGAGCCATAAAGGAGCCGTGTAAGTAGAGGGTGCCGTAGGCGGCCCCGGCCGACACGCTGAAGGCTCCGGCGCAGCCGACTAGCACGGATTTGACGGTAAAAGCCGGTACTCCGTCTGCCTCCTTGGGCGCGGTCCCCTCGGGTGTTGTTGACATTAGCTAGCGCGAGAGAATCAGCCGTGAAACTTGGCGACCAATTCGGCTGGTTTGCCATCTACCGTCGCCGGGTCCAGCGCCTGTGTGCCGAAGACCACGGGAAAGGTTTGGCCGGTCTCCCGGGAGCGGGTTTTGGAGTCCATATAGGTTACGCTGAAAGCGCGGCGGGCCGACGCGGTGGAGTTGGGCCCCGAGCGATGCAGCAGGAAATTGTGCAGCAGAATGGCCTCCCCTGCCTCGGCCTCCAAGTCGATCACTGCCTCTGGGGGCGTGTATTGGGGCTCTTGCTCGGCGGGGAGAAAGTGCCGCTCGTTGATGATGCCGTGCTTGTTGCTGCCCGGCACGATCTGCATACAGCCAGTGGCGGTGGTCGCATCGTCGAGCGCCGTCCACACGGTGACGATGGGATTGGTGTCGATGCCCCAGCCAATTCCCACGTCCTGATGCCAGGGCAACCCGCGGCGAAGTTCGGGCGGTTTGTTCATAAACATCGAGCGAAATACCGAGACCTCCTCGCCGATGTAGCGGCGGGTGATCTGGTGGAAGAGGGGGTTCTGTATATAGGCGAGGAAGAGCGGGTCTTGCTCTAGGTCGTCGATGCGCCGGTACGCGAGCGTCTGCACCTCATTGCCCATGGTGCGGCGCACTTCGCCGTCCTCTTCGACGACCTGCAAGCGCATGTGTTCGTAGCGGACGCGGCCCAGCATGATGTCGTCGATGCGCTGCTGCAAGGCGGTCAATTCGTCCGGGGACAGGACGTTGCCCAGCCGCACGTAGCCTTGATCCAAGAACATCTCGTGATGTGCATCGTCAAAAGTGGAAAGGGCTTGCATGATGTGGTCTCCTCTTTTAAGGACGGGGCATAAATACAATACCTAGGGTGTGTTCGTGCAATGCCGCCTCGATCAAGGCTCGTACACAGTCAGGATCTGGTCGGCTGCGACGTTTTGTAAGCGCTGCACAGCGCCGCTGGGCCAATGGATTTCCACCTCATCGACGCGGGTGCGGTCTCCCAACCCGAAAAAGGGACGCAGCGCGCTTTGGCACATGTAGCTCGACCCGGCGCGCACCACGTCCCACCGCACCCAGTCGGCTGCGGCGACGCGGATCTTGGCCCCGACGGAGTCCCCAACCAACCGCAAGCTCAAATAGTGCTGGGCGTTGCCGCCGTCGTTGCGCAAGAGCGCGGCAGGCTGATTGTTGTTGGCTACTGCGATGTCGAGGTCGCCGTCGTTGTCGCAATCACCCATGGCCGCACCTCGACTTACTTGCTGCAACAGCAGGCCCGGCCCCACCTGATTGCTCACGTCGGCGAAGCGTCCTTCCTGATTGCGGAAGAGTTGGTTTTGCTGCTCATACGTCACGGCGTCGAACAGGTGAATGTTGTCGTCGAGATGGCCGTTGGCGACAAACAGGTCGCGGTCGCCGTCGTTGTCGTAGTCGATGAAGAGGGTGCCCCACGCGAGAAACTGCAAGCTGGGAACCCCCAGCCCGGACTGAAAGGTCACGTCGGCGAAAAATCCATTGCCGAGGTTGCGGTACAGGCTGTTGGTCTCCCACTGGTAGTTGGTGACGAAGAAGTCGAATCGGCCGTCGCCGTCGTAGTCGCCCACGTCAACCCCCATGCCGGCCAGTGGTTTGCCCGCGTCGTTGTAAGCGACCCCAGCCAAAGCGCCGATCTCGGCAAAGCGGCCGCCGTCATTGCGGTAGAGCAAGTTGGGGGTGCGGTCGCCGGCCGCGTACAGGTCGAGATCGCCGTCTGCGTCGTAGTCGATGAAAAAGGCCCCTAATTCCTTGGCGGCATCCGACAGCAGTCCGGCTTCCTCAGTGACATCGGCAAAGGTGGCGTCGCCTTTGTTGCGATAAAAGACATCGCGCTGCGGCTCGAAGGCCTCCGGCCCGCAGTACACCGCAATCCCGCCGGAGCGGATGCAGGGCTCGTGTATCTCGGGACGAAACTTGGCGTAATTGGCCACGAAGAAATCCAAGTCGCCGTCCAAATCGTAGTCGGCAAAGGCCGCGCCTGTACTCATCGCTGGATTGACTAGGACTGGCCCGGCTACGCCGGCTTGGTCGGTTACATCGGCGAACCGGCTAGTGCCTTCGTTGCGGTAGAGGATATTGGGGCCGTAGGCAGTGATGTACAAGTCCAAGTCGCCGTCTGAGTCGTAGTCGGCTGCAGCACAGCCCAGCCCGTAGCCCGAATTGGCCACGCTGGCTTGGTCGGTCGCATCGGTGAACTGACCGGCGCTCGCGTTGCGGTAGAGCGCGCTCGGTCCGACGCTGTTGACGAAGTATAGGTCGAGCCACCCGTCGCCATCGTAGTCGAAAAAGGCCGTGCCCGAGCCCATGGTTTCCATTGGATACTTTTGTCCCTTGGCTCCATTCTGATGGCGAAAGGCGATTCCGGCCTCGGCTGCCACCTCGACAAACTGCACCTCGGCGCGGCTTAGCGCGGCCCACAGGCACGCCAGAGCAACTCCTAAGAGGGTGCGCTGCGTCACTCGTGTTGGGAGTCAGCGGCGGCTTCGCTGGCCCCGCGGCCGGCGGCCATGTTGCGGATCATCCTAATCACGTCGCCAAAGGCTTTGTAGGCGACGGCGATGACAATGCCGTAAAAGAGGACGCTAGCGGCAATAAAGACGAATTGCCATAGGGCTTTCCAAGTTTCGACGTCCATTTACACTACTCCATGTTGCTAAAGTCTAAAGGGCACGGCGGGTGCGAGCGCTGGGTGAGCGAGGCGACGACCAGCATGGCGAGGCCGCCCAAGGCTAGGCTGGTAATTCCGACGAGGTTGGAGCTTTCGACCAGTGGCAACAAAAATTCGGGCACCAAGTGCTGGTTTTCGGTCATAATCAGGAAGTTGATCGGCACCAGCGCGCCTAGTATCAACGCGCAGTACGCACCCGGAGTATTGGCCTTTTTCCAGTACAGTCCCAAAGCCACGGTGCCGACGCAGCCAGCGAAGTAGATGGTGCCGGTGACGTACATAAAGCGGAAGGCCGTCTCGGGAAGCTGGTAGAGCGCGCCGAAAATGGCCAAGAAGGCGGCGAGGATGACGACGATGGCCCGGGTCCAGTAGATCTCGCGCTCGCTCGACAGCCCGCCCCAAGTGCCGTCGGCTTCGCGCTCGCCGCCCGACTTGGCGAGCATGGCCTTGATCGGCGAGACTACGTCGCGGACGATGACGCCGCTCCAGGCCAGGAGGTAGCTATCGTGGGTGGACATGAAGGCCGCGAACATCCCGGCCATGAGCAGGCCAGCGATGCCGATGGGCAGGATTTTGCCGAGCATTTCGGGCATGGCGTAGTGGGGGTCGAGCTCGGGGTTGCCAAAATAGGCCAGCGCCGCGATACCCCAAAACATCGGCACCATCGCCCGCCCCATGACCGTGCCCGCGGAGATCCAGAACACGCGGCGGGCCACCTTGGGGCTTTCGGCACTCAGCGGCCGCATCATTTCGGGTTGCCATACCACGCCGACCAAGCCGACGCAGAATAGAAATAAGATCATTGAGATGCCGTAGCCGGGGTTGGCTATGGGATCAAAGCCGACGTCGCCTTTGTGGACTTGCACGGCTTGGACGAGGTTGTCCCAGCCGAGTTGCGGATGATTGAGAATGATGTACGTGCCAAAGAAAAATCCCAATGCCAGCAGCACGAATTGGGCGAAGTCCGTCAGCACCACCGAGACCATGCCGCCCATCAGCGTGTAGAAGACGACGATGAGCAACATGCCGATCATGACGTAGTTGACGTATTCTTTGTCGAGGCCGGTGAAACCGACGACGAATTTGCTGCCGAGAATGGGAAACAGCCCCATGTTGAGGGTGCCAGCGAGAGTGAGGATGATGCCGCCGAGCAGGCGCACGCCGCGCGTGTACTTGAGTTCGTAGAACTCGGGCACGGTCATTACCTGCAAATGGCGTAGGCGGCTGACAATGAAGCCTGTGCGGCCGATGATCAGGGTGGTGATCAGCGCCATGAGGCCAAAGACGAAGGGCACGAAGCCGTATTTAAAGCCCTCCTCGGCCATGTACATGACCGTTACTAGCCCGAGGCCGGTCGAGACCATTGTGGCGACGGCCATGTGGGTTTTGAGGCCGCGGCCAGCGACGAGGAAGTCGGAGATGCCCTTGATGGCACCTCGGGCCAACGTGCCGGCGACGATGGTGCCGCCGACATAGACGAAGACGATGGCGTAATCGATCCAGCTTAGCTGCATGTGTACTCCTTAAAGGGTGCGGTGAACGAGCGGCTTAATATAACTCCTAGGCCGCGCCTGTTAAACCCTGCCGCCTCATTTTGACAGGTGATGTGCAGGGCGTTAATTAGACGGTATAAGTTTGCGGCCCGTGTGTGCGACTGGATTCCCGCTTGCGGGAAGGCCGAGCGGCTTCGACAAGATCAGCCTTTGGCCTCTGAGCTTGTCGAAGGGGCAGACGCTACATAAGACTGCGTAACGTCAGTAAGTACAACAAAGGAGAGTGGTTCCATGACAGAAAGAAATGTCGCAGAGGCTTTAGCGGACGAGGGGGCGGTGTTGTACACGCCCGATGGTCAGCGGCTGGTGTTTCCCGGCTGCCACGCCAAGCGCGTGTCGGCGGCTGAGATCGAAACGTACGAAGGGCGCTTTGAGTATTGGGACGGGCCGACCGAAACTCTGATTGTGGCCGACGACGACGCGGGCATCGTCAGTGCCGATCACGAGCTGCCAGCGCAGTATCTGGCGCAGCTGACTCAACAGCTCGCCGATGAGTGCGGGGCGCACTTCATGGCGTTTGGCACTACGAGCATCTGGCGGCTGGACGACGAGGGCCGCTACGAGGCCATTTTGCGGCCCGATCAGTTCATCTACTTGCGTCCGCACGAGGCTTGGCTACCGGATCACCTAGGGCTGAAGTTGGGCATTCACTCCCTGCCGGACGTGGTTTTGGAAGTGGATCACACTACGGATATTCGGCAGAGTAAGTTGCAAAAGTATCAGGCATGGGGGTTCCCGGAGTTGTGGGTGGAGGTGCCGGAGGCGTTCACGCCGTATCGCCGTGCGGGTGCGCCAGGGCTGAGGATCCGCGTGTGGGAGGAGGGGCGTTATCGGCAGGTGGAGGCAAGTCGAGCGTTTGCCGGCTGGACCGCGGCCGAGATTCACGCGGCACTCAACGAGCGGGCAGGCTGGTCGGCGGCGACGATTGACGCCTTGTTGCGCGTGGCCAAGGACCTGACCAAGCAGTTGGACACGGCTGGTCCAGAGGGTTCGGCGCGATTGTCGAGGCATCGCGCTGAAGGCCGGGAGCAGGGGCGCGCTGAGGGGCGCGTCGAGGGCGAGCGGGCGTTGTTGTGCCGCCTAGCAGCGCAAAGGTTCGGCGACGAGGTGGCGGCGAGCTTGGGGGAACTCTTGGAGAGCTGGGCGAGCGAGGATTTGGTGCTGGTGGGAGCTTGGATCGTCGAATGCGCCAGTGGCGACGAGTTGCTGCGGCGGGTGCGCGAGGCGAGCTAGACTTTAGGAGAAGAAAATGACGAAAATCACGCAATGTATGCTGTTGATCGCGGCCCTGTGGTGGGTCGGTTGTGGGGGCGATGACTCGGCGGTGGGGCCGGACGAGAGTGCTGTCGAGGGCAGTCGCACGGAAGCTACTCTTGCGGAGGTCAGCCAAGTCTTCGCGGTTAGTTGCACCTTTTCGGGTTGCCACAGCGGCGGAGAGCCCGCGGCTGGTTTGTCGCTGGAGGGCGACTTTGCCTCTCGCATCGTCGGCGTTGACAGTGGCCAGCGGCCCGATTTCAAGCTGGTCGATCCGGGAAATCCCAATAAGTCGTACCTGCTGATAAAGGTGCGTGGCGACGACGAAATCGTCAGTCAGCAAATGCCGCCGGGCAATCCGTTACCCGCCGAGCAGGTGGAGATAATTCGCGCGTGGATCGCCAGCGGAGCGAGAGAATAATGCCGGTCTTTTCTCCATCGTCTTTGACCGAAACCACTGCCTCCATTTTTGCCGCGGCTGGAATGCGCGCTGACGAGGCGCGCGTGGTCGCTGAGTTGCTCGTCGAGGCCAATCTCGTCGGCCACGACTCGCACGGCGTCATTCGCATCCCCCAGTACTTGGGACAAGCCGAAGCCGGCGACATCGTGCCAGACGCGGCTGTCGAAGTGGTTCACGAGGCTCCGACGCTCGCCGTGCTCGACGCGCATTGGGGCTTTGGGCAGGTGGCGATGAGCCTCGGTGTGGATATGGCTCTGGAGAAGGCGCGGGCCACGGGCATGGCCGCTATCTCCGTCCGCCAAGCCAATCACGTCGGCCGCCTCGGCAGCTACGTGGAGCGCATTGCCGAGGAGACTGCTGTTGCCCTGATGTTTGTCAACGGTGCGCCGGTCTGCCGCATGGCTCCGTGGGGTGGGCGCGAGGCGCGGCATGGTACCAATCCAATCGCCATGGCATTCCCGTCGCGCAGCGGCCCGCCGGTCGTCCTCGACATGACCACGTCGGCTGTGGCCGAGGGCAAGGTTCGGGTGCAGCGCAATCGCGGTGCCGAGGTACCCGACGGCTGGCTGCTCGACGCCGAGGGCCAGCCGACCAACGATCCCAACACCTTATACGCGGATCCGCCCGGCACCATCCTGCCCTTGGGCGGTAGTCTCGGTCACAAGGGCTACGGTCTGAATGTGGCGGTTGAGTTGTTGGCCGGTGCGTTGGCCGGAGCTGGGTGCCTGGCCCAGGATCGGCGCTTCCGCAACGGGGCGTTGCTGTTGGTGCTCGACATAGAAAAGCTGGTGGGATTAGACGCCTATTTTGCCGAGGCCGATACGTATATCGAGTTTGTTAAGTCTGCGGCTACCGCGCCGGGAGTCGAGGCGATCTTGATGCCTGGGGATAGCGAGCGGGCGATGGCGGAGAAGCGGAAGGTAGAGGGAATCTTTATAGAGGATGAGACGTGGACGCAGATTGTGGCGAGTGCGGCGAAGGTGGGGGTTGAGGTGAGTGATGAGAGGTGAGAGGGCTCGCGGAGACTAACTATATTATCGCTCCTGTCTGAGCCGGTCCAGCAGGCGGCCCAGTTGTCCCACCAAGTAAAGCGGCAGCGAGAGCAAGGTCATTTCCACGCTCTGTTGCGTTCCGCTCACTTGATGCCGGATGGGCTGGACGGTGGGCGGATTGAGGTCGAAGCGCACCGCGATGCGCGTCTTTTTGGCTAAGGCGAACTGATGCAGCGAGCGCAGGGTGCCGCTGGTGCCGGCTTTGACTTCGACCGGCACTATCTGAGCGCCCCGGGCAATCTCATAGTCAACTTCGGCGTTGGCACTTTTCCCTTCCCGCAGCCAGTAGTTCAGACGGGGCGCTTCCCGACCCTCTTCCAAATAGAGTAGGTGTTGCCCGACGAACTGCTCGGCCAAGGCTCCTTCATTGACCAGTCGGCGGTCGTCCAAGTCCTTCAGCGCCAGCCAGCCTAGGCCACACAGACGGTTCATCAGGCCGATGTCCAAAAAGAGGAGTTTGTAGGTCTTCCAATCGACATCGGCGTGGAGGGGCACCCCGGAACAGGTACTGTGGAATACGGGTGCAATGACCCGAGCCTTGGCCAGCAAGTCAATGGCGATCCGCAATTCGCGGGCGGTCTCCTCGCGGTCAATTTGGGTGTATTTGACTTTGCGACCCACGGCTCGGGGAACGTAGTTGAAGACTCGCTGCAAGCGCAGCCGGACTCGAGCGGGGGCGTACTTGGCAAAATCGTCTTGGTAGGTATCGACGATGGACTGATGCACCGGCCTCACGTCGGCAAAGTGGCGGGTGGAGCTATATGCGGCTACGGCTTCGGGCATACCACCCACTAGCAAGTATTCTCGCTGATAGACCGACAAGCGGGTGTGGACGGTATGGGGCAGGGGATGCTCGGGGGTGTAGTCTTGCAGATAGGCCAAGAGGGGCGGATCCAGTTCGGCGAGAAATTCTTCAAAACTCATCGGGCCTAGATGGAAGTATTGGATACGCCCTACCGGCATGGTAAAGGCGTGTTGCGAGAGGACGAATTCGAGCAGGGAGCCAGCGGCGATAACCGGCAACTCGGGGTGATCTTCGAAGAAATAGCGCAGGGCAGGCAGGGCGTGGGGGGTCGCTTGGATTTCGTCGAGGAAGAGTACGCTGCCCGATGCCAACAGCGGTTGACCGAGCAGCCCTTCGAGTTCCCGGCGGATGCGCGTCAGGTCCAAGGTCTGGAAGACGGACTCCAAGTCTGGGTGGCGCTCGAGGTTGATTTCGTTGAGGTGCAGGCGATGGGACTGGGCGAATTGCCGCACTAGGGTGGATTTGCCCACTTGGCGCGCACCGCGGATGACCAGCGGTTTTCGCTGTGGAGCGGCAAACCATTGAGCTAGAGCATGTTCAGCCGATCTATACATAATGAATAAAAATGCCCCCTTTTTCGTACGTATAATGTACAAAAAAGGGGGCATTTTACAACAATCTGATGGTACGCACGGGCGGGTTTATGGAAGACCAAAGCCTAAAACACAATGCTCGACACCGCTTTAGAAATCAGCGCCAGCGCGATGGAAGACATGCCGACCAAGCCCATTCCGCACGAATAGCCGGCCAACAGAATCGGCGCGTACGCCCGCCAGCGCGCCTCGCCAAAGCGCTTCTGCAAGTGATAGCGGCCCAGCAAGGCGCCGATGAAGTTGGGCAGCAGAAAGTGCGGCCACGCGCCCACGCCGCCGATGAATCCGTAGAACAGGGCGACCGGCCAGCGCAAGAGTGATAGCACGCCCAAAATCCCCGCGCTGCCCAATGCGCCCGTGAGCACGTATTCCCAGCGAATGATGGTCCTGATCAGTTCGTTGCCGCCCTCGGCGAGCGTTGATTTGGCCCAGAATGCCTGCATGGTGGCGTGGAAGGGCCAAAACTTCTGCACGTAGGGATAGGCCGACGAGGGAATCGGCCCGAGTTTCCAGATAAAAGACCAGAATATAAACGAGCAGACGAACATGATTAGCAAGGTCACGCCGGCTAGTTTGACGATGCTGCCGAAGTGGGTGCGGGTTAGTTCGAGTTGCTTGAAGGCCGCGGCTTCGTAGCCCCACTGGAAGAGCGGAATCGGAGCGAACCACACGGCCGCGCCCTGATAGCCCGACAGGTAAAAGGAGCCTTCGCGCAGATAGGGGAAGGACGCCCCTTGCGGCGAGCCGGTCAGGCCGATCATGCGCGCGCCGATGTACGAGTAGATCGGCGTCCACACAAAGCCGAAAAACGCGCTGATCCACCAAGGGAATTCCGGTACCAAATACCACACCAAGACCACGAAGCCGAGTGTGCTCACCGCCCAGATGCCCAAGGCGAGGGGGATGGGGATGTCGCCGCGGCCTTTGGGCAGCCCTTGGTCGTCGCCCTCGCGCTTAACCCCGCGCAAAGTCCACAAGGTCTTGCCCACCATGGCAAACCCCATCACGGCCACGAGGACTGCGCCGCCAATGGAGAAGCTGAGCCAGAAGTCGAAGGAATTGGCGATCTGCGTTGGGATTGCCGACATGCCCGGCTCATAGGTGTGCAGCACGTCGTACGCGTAGAGCACCGGGTTGATGAGGATGTTGACGAGGAAAGCCGCGGCAAAGGAGCCGACCACGATCCAAAAGGGCAGGACAAAGCCGACCATGACGTGCCCGAGGTCCGTGCCAATGCCCATGATACTGGCCGGCAGCATTTCCTTGAGGGAGACGGTCAGGTCGATAAACGGAATCGGCAGGATCGTCACGGTTTCGGTGAAGAAAATGCCCGAGATCGTGGGGATGACTACGTAGAACAGCCCCCAGATAATGCCGATAAAGGCCCCGATGCTGAAGACCTCCCACCGCCAACCTTGGCTCGGCCCCGAGCTCTCGGCGAGGGCGGTCGCGCCGCCAGCCTGCACCGCAGCCAGCGGGTACGGCAGACGCTCGATGTCGTTGGTGATGCGGAAGAGCACGTAGCCCAAGGACAGACTGTTGACCTTCTGCATCACAATGACGGTCAGCAGCAGGGCGATGGGCTTGAACCAAGCGGGGTGCAAAAAGGAGCGCCCCTCTAAAGCTGGCGAGCCGCGCGGAGGCACCACCCAATCGGGGATGTGATGGTGCAAGCCGTCGGCTTGGGGCGATTGAATCAAGTACTGGTCCCAGATCAGCCCGCCAAAAGGTCCGCCGAACAGTTCGGCTCCTGTGCCCAACTTGCCGCCCATCATGACTAGGCCGCCGGCCACCCAATAGAGAATGATCACCTCTTGGGTGCGCAGGCGGGCAAAGGAGCGCTTGGCGATTTCGATGAACAGGATGAGCGTCACCCACTCGGCACCGCCGGCCATGCTCTGGCCGGTCACCAACCCCAAGTAGATGGCTCCGGGCAGCATGATGAAGCCGACGAAGAGCGCGGCCCATAGGGTCTTGAGGTTGAAGCCCGGTTCAAATTGGAGGTCCGAGGGAATCAGCTCGGGTGCTTTTTTATCGTCTTTGGCCATGCGCTAGTTTCCGTATAGCGGGTGCCCCTGCCCGGGGAACCAGATCATATCAATGCAAAAGGACAGGCCGATTGCGGTGAAGTACCCGAGGATGAGGCCGATGAAAAAGGGCTGGGCGCGGTGGTAGAGGCCGATGCCGCCCGAGCGCATGATGGCCCATTTGGCCAGCCAGGAGACGAAGATCGAAAAGACGATAATGGTCATTGGGTAGGAACAGATGCCGACCGGCATGCCGATTGGGTGCAGGGGCCACCACGAGAAGCGGTAGCGCATAAAGGTCAGCAGTCCCATTACGCCCGCGCCACTGACGAGGTGGCCCAACCGCGTCCAATCCGGGGCCTTGAGGTCGATTTTGCGCAGGCTTTCCACGTAGGGCACTTGCGAACCCGTGCCGAAGATCCAACCGCCGTAGTTGTACGCGCCGAAGGAGTAACCCATGTAGAGCGCAAAGGCCATGGAGACGACGAGGGCGACTAGCGCCGAGAGGAGGATGAAAAAGCTCAGCCAACGGCGGTTGCCGCGAATGTTGCTGGACACTTTGGCGCTATTGGCTGCGGCGACCATGAAGAAGCCCTTGAGCTCGTGGTGCCAGCCGTAGGACAGCCCCATGGCGATGTTGCTCTGCGCGGTGGCGTGCGGCCCGAGCGCGTAGCCGACGAAGGTCTGGCCGACTAGCGGGGCGCGGCTGAAGAGCAAGCCGCCCTCCATGATGATGCGCGTAATGCCGACGTAGAGGACCAAGGTGGCCAAGATGAAGAGCGCGACCGTGGGCGGGTTCATGCCGGCCCGCCACATCCAGAAGGCGATGTAGAGCAGGGCCAGCCCGCCGCCAAAGACGATCATCCGGTAGGACATCAGCTCGTCGGTATCGTCGATGTCCGCATCGCCGCGCACGGCTTTGCGCCAGATCGCGCCGAGGTGCCCACGCGCCATCCACAGCATTCCGCCGACGAGGGCGATCAGGGCACCGAAAGACTGCCAGCCGATGCCCGGGTGGCCGAGGGTGTACACGTCGCGGCCGGCAATGGTGTAGCCAAAGCGGTTGAAGAGGCCCTGTTGCAACATGGTCAGCACCGTGAAAAACCACATGCTGAACGACACGTCGAGATTGACGAAGTACGTAAAGCCGACGATGGCCCAGTTGATATTGGTGTTGATGGCGGGAAATTCGCGGCCAATGCGGATGGGGTCGGACAGATCGCGCGGGATGGGTGGGAAGGCCGGGGTAAAGTACGTGACCACGTTCCACATAACCATGCAGAAGGGCAGGGCAAAGCCGAACCAGAACGCCTTTTGGCGCACGAAGCTGGGCCAGTTAGAACCTGGCGGTGGGGAGATGAGCTGTTGGGGCAACTCCATCAGGGCGAAGGGCAGGCGTTCGTACTCGACCCACTGCTTGCGCAGAGCCGCGACCATGCACTGGCACAAAAAGAAGATGGCCATCACCAAGCTGGTCCACCAAAAGAGCGGCACGATCCAAGCGCCCCAAGGAATGGATTCGCCCGCGGGCAGGCCGTTGTAGAACCACTTGAGGGCAATCGCGTCGTTGGGCACCAGCCATTCCTCGATGTACTGCACTACTTTGCTCTGCCACTGATTTTCGGGCGAGGCAAAGTACTGGGGGGCGGCGACGACCGCGATCATGTACGTGGAGGTGCCCCAGGTGGGGATTGAGGCCCCCACTAGGGACATGATGAAGATGAGGCCCAGTTCGCTGGTGCTCAGGCCGTGCACTTTTAGCAGCGACTTGGCCGTGGCGTTGATAAAGACCAAGCCGGTAAAGAGAAAGACCACGCTCAAGGGCAGGTAGCTGATCGCCCACTGCGAGGACTTGAGGATGAACATGCTGTACGGGGCCCCGATGTTGATCAGGACCACGAGGCCCAAGCCGATGAGGAAGGCGCGTGCGGTCATGTCGGCTGCCCGGCGCTACTGAGGGTATGCTGTGCGTCTCCAGCATTGGGGGTAAACTCGGATGACACGCGCTCGCGGTACTCTTGGCGGATTCCCGGTGCCAGGGTGCGCCACACTAGGAATCGCTTGCGCAGCACGTTGAGGAATCTGCGATTCATCCGCTGCCAAGAGGCCACATCGCCACTGAGGCGCTCGATGTGGGTCTCGATCTTGTAGATGTGGTGCTCGCCGGTGGGAGTCGCCTGTAGGCGCACCTGCTGGCTGATCCCGAGGTCGTAGGGTGCCAGCCAAGTGCGCATGGCAATGGCGTAGGACGGCTCTGGCCCGTCGGTGGTGACGGATAGCTCGACGTCGCGGGCGATGAAGTCGCCGATCGAGCCTTCGCCATAGGCGGCGAAGACCGACTTGAGATACACGTACATGCTCGGCACCTCGGCCCCGCCGACCGTAAAGGGAAAGTCAAAGCGCCAGTGGTCGCCGACGGGCGGGGGGAATTGCCATTGCCGCGTCACGTCTGGGACGGCCATGTTGGCCGCCATGCGCGCTGGATACAAGGTCGATAAATAGACCGTGCCGATGACTACTACCGTAGCCCACACCGCGGAGAGCGACGAGTAGTTGAGCGTCAGGCCAGCGAGCAGCCCGTATTGCAGCATGAACAGATGGGCGATTTGGCCTAGGGCGTAGCCGACTACCGCGCCAAAAGTGGCAAAGACCGTGGATTCGGCCAAAAACAGCAGGCCGATGTGGCTGGGGGCCAAGCCGACGACGCTGTAGATGCCGATTTCGCGCACGCGTTCATACACGGCTCCCATCATGGTATTGAGCACGATCAAGGCAGCGATGATCACCGGCACCAAAAGCTGGCCGGCTCCGCTTATTTCGGTGGAGCCGATCGAGCTGTAGGCCACGACGCGGTCGCCCTGGCCGACGAACAGGGTCAGTGCCACCCGCGACATAAAGGACTCCACGCGCCGGACGAATTCTGGGTCGCTCGCGTCTGCGGCAATGGCGATGGAGCGCAGGCGGCCGTCCATGGCGCGGACGCGCTCATAGGGCAAGAAGAGGGTGTTGATTACTTCGAGGTGGTTGAAGGTTTCGACCGCGGTGGCGGCCAAGGCGCGCGGATCTTCGGTACTCTCGCGCGTGATGAGGCCGGCGTCTTTGACCGTATCCACCGGCGTTAGGCGCTCGCCATCGAGATCGACGACTTCTTTCAGGGCCGCGCTGTCGAACAGGCCGATGACTTGGTACTCCTCGCCGTAGAGTGCAATGGAAGCTGTGCTCACGTCCTCGGGGCCAATACCGACGAGCGCGGCTAGGCTGTCGGGCAAGATGACGGTCTTGTCGTCGCCCGCGGCGAAGAAGCGGCCCGCCGAGATGTGCGCGTCGAGCCCCGTGACCTCGGCTTCGGCCGGCTGTAGGCCCACCAAGCCGTGCGCGAAACTGGCCGCGCCGGTCGCGGTGGCGGCAAAGTCGATATAGGCCCGTTCGGATTCGACCGGCGACAAGTACCAGGCGCGCGGCACCACCAAGGCGCGGTCGCCAAATGCGCTCTGCACGTAGTCCAAGATGGAATCCTGCATGCCGCGCCAGGCGCGGTCGCGGATGAGGCCGCCTTCGTACAGGGGCGGTGTGTCGCGCGGCAGGCGATAGAAGTCGAGGCTGGACTTGACCGAGGTAAAGGAATTGACGGTAAAGGTCAAAAAAGTCAGGGTCGCAGCCGTCAGCGCGGTGCGCAGGCGGCGCTTGCTCAAGTTGGAGATGCCCAACAGTACGGCCGCAAAACCTGCGGCGATCCGACCTACGTCGGTCTCGTGTACGCCCGAGGCTGCGCCCTTGCGCCGTTGCAGAAGCGCCTTGAAGCGAGTGACGACGATGAAGATGACGAGGATACCCAAGGCGAGGATGACAAACGCGAGGAAGATGATGTACGGCGAGCTGCTCAGCTTGAAGGCCGGATGGACGAAGCGCAGGATCAGAAATACGAGGACGAAGATGCCGACAAAGCCGGCGATTTGCCGCCGCACGTCCGGGAAGCCGAAGAAGAATCGCTCGCAGAAGAAGGCAAAGGGCAACAGGAGCGCGAAGTAGAAAATCACCGCGCGGACTGCGTCGTTGGCAGTGGCCTTGACTTCCGGGTAGATGCGGGCCTCTAGCCCGAGGGCGCGGCGCACGGCGCGCTGGTAGCCGGTGTAATCGAAGGCCGCGAGTTTGTCGCGGGCCTCGAGCAGGGCCTCCCGCGCTTGATCGTGCATGGCTTGTAGCTGTTCGAGGACGATGCCGTGGCGCACCATTTGTTTGATCCGCGCTTCGTCGATGATCCAGATATCGCGGGCCGCCTGCAACGCTGGGTAGGAAATGAGGCCTTGTTCGACTGGGAAGCCCGCGCCTTGTGCACGCTCAATGGTCGCCAGATCAACGCGGGCTGGATCGAGGTCGGCGAACAGGGCAGAGTCCGCGTTGGTGAGCATGTAGCGCACGCCGGCGAGCGCGCTCTCGCCGCCAAAGGCTCCCTCGCCGGCGAGAATTTTGACGCGGGTACCTGGCTCGGCAAACACCACGCCGGCCTGCACCACCCGGTCCTGCACTGCGCTCTGGTTTTCGATGTAGTTGAGGGAAAAAGAGCGCGGCGGCGCGTCGTTGGTGCCGAGGACGTTGACGCGGTCCATAGCCGATAGATAGCGCGGATCGACCACCTCCAAAAAGCTCAGGGCGCGGCAGCGAAAGAGGACCTGCAACATGCGGTTTTCCCACCAGCCATACGGCTGAGTGCCCGGATAGGTTTTGTCGCCCTCTTCGCCGAGGTCGGGCGCGGAGACAATGCGCCCGTATTCGTCTAGTTCAAAGGCTTGGATCCGGTTGGCAAAGCGGTTGCGCACGATGTCGAACTTGAAGTAGCCGCTCTCATCTCCGTGCGTGGCCATAAGGGTGCGCACGCCGGCCACGGAGTTAGGGCCGGGCTGGAGATAGGTGACGAGGGCATTGGGCACTGGGGCCTTGGGCACGGCGAAATTCACGTCGCGGTCGAACCAGTAGATGTTGCCCTCTAGGCTGTGCCCCCAATCGCGCAGGGTTAGCTTGGTGTCGTTAAAAAAGTCTGGGTCGGCAGCAGCCTTGAGCATTAGCCCGGCTATGGTGCGAGTCTGTTCGGCGAGGTTGTCGAGCGCGACGAATTCGAGCCGGTCGAGGGGCGTATCGACGCGCTGGCGCAGTTGGTTGGGCGTGACGAAAGAGAGCGCCTCCTTGCCGACAAAAGCCGCGGCCTCGCTGTCGAGGGCCAGCCGCACGGGCATGAAGTTTTTCCACACTCGCTTCTGCGGGGCAATGGCGTCTTGGTAGCGAGTTGAGTCGGCGAAAATTTCGCGGTTATAGCGGGCAAAGCGCGAGGCGTAGTGCGCCATCAGGTTCTTCTGATAGTCGTCGTTGCGCCAAGCTGAGTTGTAGAACGTGCCCATGGTAAAGCTGCCGACTCGGGGGCTATGGCTGGCCAAGTCGAGGCCAACGAAAAGGCGGAAGTCGATGCGCTCGGCCGGCGGGATCTGGTCGAGGAAATGCTCGCTTTTGCGCGCGTGGCGGTAGAGAAAATCGTTGACCCCGGCCAAGCCCTGAAAGTGCCCGGGGGTGGCCAAAAAGAGCACGGTGTAGCGGGTGCCTTCGGCGACGAGCAAGCGCGCGATTTCGAGCAGCGCGGCCATACCGGTCGCGCTTTCGGCCCCCGGGGCCAGCGCGGGGACGACCGAGATCGCGTCGTAGTGCGCTTGCAGGACGATGATTTGCTCGTCCCACTGCTGGATTTCGCGGCGCTGGCCAAGCGGCATGTCCTCGGCCAAGCCGGGGAGGACGGCGAATATATTGCGCGCCTGGACCTGCATCCAGTCCATGCGCGCTTCGAGATGCACCTGTGCGTCGCCGCTGCGCGCTTGCTGCCGCAGGATTTCCGCGTCCGTCGCTTCCACCCAAAAGCGCGGGATGTCTACGGGCACTTGGAGGAATTTTTCCGCGGCCTCGCTGCGCGTGACGCGGCCATCGTCGTACAGCAGAATAGCCTGTGTGCCCAAGGCCCGCGCTTCGACGTAGGCGTTGCCCGAGCCAAATCCCATTAGCGCAATGCTGCCCGCTAGCTGTTTCCCATCCATCTCGGCTAAGCTGCCGCGCCCCAAGTCTATGAGGTGGCCGGAGATGCCGCCCGGTGGCAGGGACGGTGAGCGCACGTGGTTGGGCCACAATCCGTAGATGGGAAAGGCTACGTCCGAACCGCCCAAGCGCAGCCGACCACCGCGATCTAGGGGAACGGAAAGGGGGAAAAATTCGCTAGTGACTTGGAGGCCGAGACGGCGGAATTCCCCTTCGATGTAGCGGGCTGCGTTCGCGGCTCCCGCATAGCCGGTAACGCGGGATGAGTCTGCGGTGAGGATGCGGAGGTGGTGCTCTAGATCGGTGGCTTTTATTTCCGCGACGGCTTCGCGTAGCGATGGCGCTTCATCGGTCGCTGGAGCTTCGCGCAGTGGCACCCAGCCGATGGCTCGCTCAATCCAGCGCGAAATGGTGGCCGGATCAAAGGCTGTAACCGATAGCAGGAAGAAGGCCGCGGTGGCGAACAGGAGGAATTTGGTCAGCATTGATGAACGCGTGTCGGGCACCGGACAGAAAAAGAGGCAGGCCGTAGCCTGCCCCTAGGCTATTAACCTTGGCCTGTCTAGCTAGTTGGCCGCGACCTTGTCGATGTTTTTGACCTTTTTGATGTCGCGCTTGAAGCGGAAGTGGAGGTCAATGGTCTCTATGGGTTCGTCGCGGAAGTTGTAGCGCAGCCCGAACTCGGGAATCTCGACGGCGATCTCGGCGACATCGGTGTGGATTTTGGAGAAGATCACGTAGCCCTCGACCTCTTGCCCTGAGAAGCAAAACTCGTCGTCTGGGTACTTGGCTCGGTTATAGAGGCCGCGGCGCTCGTTGTAGCGCAAATAGCCCAAGCCGTTGAAGGCCAGGGGGAAACGCCGGAAGTACTCCTCCACGTCATAACTTCCCCAAGGATAATAGCGCCGTCCATTGGCCGACTCCACGGTCACCATCAGCGGATCGAACTTGACTTTGGGGTATTCGTAGTTTTTGACCGTGATCTTGAAGACGGACAAACGCTGCGGTGCCTCGCCCGTGCGCGGGTCGATCCAATTGCCATAGGTAAACGGATTGGATGGCAGCTCGTCGGCCGGACCGCTGGCGTTAGTGGACTCGGCCGGGTACTGGCGGTTGATCTCCTCATCGGTCATGGGCCGCACGGACACTTCAAGGCGGTTTTGCACGAAGGTAACCGTGCCGTCGTCGAGGATTTTCATGCTCGACCCTTGAATATCGGTCTGCTGCTGGGCCACCTCTAAGGGCTGAAATCGCCCGGGGATTAGGTAGTGGCCGCAGCCCAACAAGAGGGCCGCAGCGGCGAGGATGGAAATTTTTTTGTAAGCGTGCATATAACACTCCTCTCTGACAAGCTCATAGCTCGACGGGATTTGCAGCCTGTCTGCGTTGGGAGACAAATTTCCCAAACTGCCCTTCATCTACGGCGACAACCGCGGCGTATTTCTCGCGCAATTGCTCGATGTAGCGGTCGAACAGGGGCGCGGCCTTCGCGTCGCGCAAATCGCGCGCGACTTGCGCTTGTAGTTCCCGCCCTAGCACGCCCGAGCGGGCGTAGCGTTGCGCGTTGGCCTCGTAAAAGGCGCGCACCTGCGCGGGGTCAAGCTGGATGTGCGCGTAAATTTCTCGCTCCCACAGGGCTTGGATCAGCTTCTTTGCGCGCACCTTGGCACGGCGTGGCTCCAACTCGGCGTACAGACCGTGCTTGCGCGCCTCCTGCGGCAGAATCTGGTCGGCGACAAAGGCCCGCGTCACCTTGAATCCAAGGGCGCTGACATCGGTCGGCTGCGATCCGGCGTCCGCTCCGAGCCGGGCGAGGGCCTGCTGGTAGTCCGCCGCGCTCCAATCGCCCGCGGCACTGCGGACCAACCGCATTTCTGGCCGTGCTGTACCTGTGGTGACCTGCCGCAACGCGGCCGTGTCTAACTGCACCGCGTACTGACCGGTCAATCTCTCTAGATAAGCCAAGTTCGCCTGTTGCTTCTTGTGTCGGGCTAGGGCCGCTTCCACGAGCGAGCGGCGATCTGCCAACGAAACCTCGCGCTCGGCCGCAATGGCTACCACCAAAAACTGCCCATCAGTTTCCACCAACTCAACGGTCCCCACTTCCTGCAGGAACAGAGCGGCCACGCGCGCGTCGCCCGCGTTGAGCGCGTTGAGCCACCCGCTCTCGCTCCACTCTCCGGCCAAATCCACCCCCGCTTGAACCTTTCTAAGGGCCTCCATAGCTGCAGCCCGATCGCGCACGGGCAAGCGACGCAGGCGAACTTCGCGGGCCGCACCCGATTCGGCAAAGAATTCCGCTAGCTCAGTTTCTGTATGAGCTAACTGTTCGCCCATCTCGCGCACGAGCAATTCCTCGACCAGCTCTTTGCGCTCCCAAGCCTCCATTGCACCGGCGACCGCTTCGTCTAACCCTTGGGCGCGGGCTTCGATCAGCAGGAGTTCCTTGTCGATGAGGGCCTGAAATTGGCGACGCCAATCCGCAAGGGGCTGGGCTTCGCTGCCGTCGGACAGCTTTTCCAAGGCAGCGGCAAAATCCCGCTCGCTAATCTCGGTTTCGCCCACTCGGGCCAAGACCGCCGCCGCGCTTTCTGGCGGCGCTTCGGCGCAGGACCAGAATCCCAAGGCCAGGAGCGCCATCTGCGGCTTTAGAAGCTCCATCCCCTTCTTTCGGCTGGCCGCCCGCCCAAGCGCTCCTCCTCTAGTCCGGCATAGAGCTCGATGAAGGCGATGGTATTGCTCACGTCTTGGTCGGTGAGGTTGGCAAAGTTGATGTCGTTGACCTGAAAGCCAACGTTAGATGTGATGCTGTACCCTTGATACTGCACTCGATTGGTGTACTGCACGGTGAACACCTTGCCGATGAAGTCGTCGATGTATTCGGGCGGCAGCGGGTCGGGGATCTCCTCGGCATTGCGAAAGATTACGGCTTCCACCCCGACCTCGACGCGGCTTCTCGTCAGCACCGGGAACACGGCGGACAGGGAGAAAATTTCGCTCAATTCGTTGATCTCAAGCTGGACGGTGCGCGGTTGGGTGCGCTTGCGCCACATGTTTTTCCAGCGCGGGATCAAGGTGATGTTGCGCCCGATGGGAAACGGATAGTCCGCCTTGTTGATCACACCGTAGAACGCGCTGTCGCGGAGGCGCTCGGCTGCTTCGTCTCGCTGCTTGAAGTGATCGAGGCGGAACTTGTTGGCAAAGGTCAGGTTGCCACGGGTGTACTTGTAGCCGATGAAGCTCTGATTGACGATGGTGTTTTCGGTGATTAGGGGGTCGTCAAAAGGTTGCAAGCCGCCAATGGAGCCGGGACGCTGCACCCATTGCAGCAGGTTGTCGGCGATGTTGTCCTCGACGGACTTGATCATGTGAAAGGCTTCAAACTTGCCCGTCCTAGAAATATCGCGCACCGCGCTGAGCACCGCGTACACGGCTGTTGACCGCTCCTCGCCGGCGATCAGCCACTCCCGATTGCGACCTACGGTGATATTGACCCCTGGATAAATCTCGGTCCCCCCGTACGCGTTCCAGCCGCGATGGCCCTTGCGGTAGGGATAGTCGGCCTCGTCGTCGTTTTCAAAGCGATCCACCACGGTGTTGTGGTTCATATCGACGCCGAAGAGGAAATCGGGCGGGTCGATGTAGTGGCGCAAGAATGGCTCTTCGTAGTCCGGGGTGAGATTGGAGTTTTCGTTGAAATCCGAGAGTAGGTCGTTGTTTTCGTCGAGGCCGGGGAAGACGGCGTTGTCGCCGCCCGCACCACCCCAGCGCGGCCAATCGACGAGCTGGTCTTGATCGTCGTTGTCGTCGATGTACTCGAACCAGTTCTGGCGCTGGTTTTCGTAATCCACTACATCGTTTTGGTCGGTGATGTACCCGCGCGTGGTGTACCCGTGGTCCATGCTGAATACCTCGCCGTAGCCAAAGTAGCGGCCCACGCGGCGCGTGGCGTTGACAAACCAAGCATCGGCTGTGCGGTCGCTCTTTTTGAGGTTGCTCAGTTTCTGGATGTTGATGTTGGGATAGCGCTGAAACTGGGTGTTGCGCGCAAATTCGCCGCGCACCTCCATGCCCCATATATCCTCGACGACCAAGTCCACGCTGGCGATTTCGTTGGCCGAGGGCAGTCCGTAGTCAAAGCGGACGACGCGCTGGTTGGTGTTGTCGCGCACATTGCCTTCCGAGCGAGTGACTGGCAAGAAGATGGGCTGGCCGTTGATATTAGTCTGCAAGTTGGAGGTCATCTCCACTCGGTAGTCGTTGGAGAGCACCATGGCAAAGCTGACCTTTTGCACCACTAGCGGGTCGGGTACTCGGTAGCGGAGGAGGATCGGAGCCTCTTCGAGGGCTTCGAGAAACCCCTCGCGCTGGCGGCCGCCCTCAATGGTGGGGTTGACCGAGACTTCTTGGCCATCGACGATCATCTGCGCCGAAAAGAATAGAGCACCGGAGCCATCGCCGGGCGAATCGTCGGAGATGCGGATAACGATTTCAGTGACGTTGCCCGAATTCTGGCTGCTGGTCAGCAAGCCAGCGCGCGAGTTTTCCGAGAAATTGCTGCTCGCCGAGCCGAAGTTCGTATTGACATACGTGACCCCTAAGCCCATGAAATCGCCGATTTGGGCAGTGCCGCGCAGGCCGACGAAGTTGGTGAAGTCCGTGTCTTGCACTCGGTTGGCCCCCTGTACCGCCCTTACCGGCTCATTGACGCGCGACAGCAGCACTGTGGCCTCGTACTTGTCGGACGCAAAGTCCCACTGGACGCCGTTGAAGCGCGAGCGGCTGAAGGTCAGTGGGGTCAGGGTCGTGCGGATGTAGTCGCCGACGGTCAGAGCGGAATAGTACTGGCCCTTGGAATCGGCGGCCACGATTAGGTTTTGGAACCAAGCGCCAAAGTGGTTGGATTTGAAGACCGTACTGCCAAAGGCCAGTGGTTGCTGTTGGCGCCACTCGTAGACGCGCCAGCCGCGGGTGATCCAATTGCCGAAGATGTCGTACTGGCCCGTGCCCTCTAGCTGCGTGCTGACGTAGCGCTGATACGGTTCCTTGGCGTAGTTGGTGTACTTGTAGCCTCCCCAATTATAGATGTAGTAGAGATCTTGGGGCACGTACCACTTGCGCATGGTCGGGATCAGTGGGTCGAAGCCCTCGATCCGAACCTGCGAGGTGGCGCCGCGCTCGCGCCCCGGGGTCGCCGCTTGGACGCTGGACGCTACAACGGCCAGAACCAGCAGGGCAATCCCCCAGAACATAACTTTGCGCATAACAACCCTCCCTTAGGCGTTCACGTATGCTTGGCGCGCGGCTAGCCGCGCAGTAAAAAATCGGCGGCCGAGATGGCCCGGCCATGTAGGTTAATACACTACGGCAATGCTCCGCATCTGCGTGGCGATACCAGCGTCGGTAGCAGCCTTGAGGCGAAGCAAGTACATACCCGGCGGCACTGCGCCGGTGTCGTCGCGGCCGTCCCAGCTAACTTGATTGGGGCCGGAGCGGTCGCGGGCTTTGTAGAGGCGATGCACTGGCCGACCACTCAAGTCGTACACGACTACCTCGACTTCGACCTCGTGGGTCGCCTTGAGCAGGATGTAGTCGAGGGAGATCTGGTCGTTGATGCCGTCGCCATTGGGCGTGATTACCGCAGACGAGAACACGACGCCGGTAAAAAGCTCGTCGTCGATGCGGGCGCTGACGACGAGCGTGTTGTCGGTAACTTCCTCGGCCGCGTCGCCAAAGGCGACTCGCTGTGGAAACGCATCGGATTGGCTGTCGGCGACCTCACCGCGAAATTCCGTACCGGAGACGGTTACTAGGCTGGCGAAGCGCACGGCGACTTCTTGGCCACTGCGGGTAATGCGCTCGTCGGGAAAGCTCACCTGTAAGCGGCCCAAATCGGATGCCGCGGTGAAGTTATCAATCTCGACGCCATCGACGCGCACACCCGTGGCACGGGCTGCAAACGGAGTGTGAATGATCACGGTGTCAAAGCCGCGGTTGCCGCTTGAGACGACTGAGCGCAGATGATAGGTAAACTCGTTCTCCTGCCCAAGGGTCGCTGTGGACGGGCTGATTTCGGCGATGACCGAATCGGCGAGGGCCGGCACCGTGTAGTTGAAAACCACTGAGTCGATGACGGCTTTGTCGAGCAGGCTGTTCGACAGGAGCTTGAATTGCATCTGGAGGTAGCGCCGGTTGTCTGGCGAATTGATCGGCGATCCGAGGAGTTCGGCGTAGGGCGGGGACCACGCACTCCAATCGCGGTCGTTTTCGAGGACGATGCCGGCGTACGAGGGGTCGAGTGTGCGGTCGAAATCCGCTAGGGCCACTTCCTCGAATTCACCGGGAATGCCCGTCTGGCGGAAGTAGAGCGAGTCCGTGGAAACAAAGCCGGTTTTGGTGCTGAACTGGGCTTGCGCGGTGCCGTCGATGCGGCCATACACATCGACCGGCCCGAAGTTGGCCGCTTCACCTAGGTCAATCACTTGTGATATGTACTGGGCAAAGGGCGCGACGCCGACGCCAAAAACTTCGAGGTCGCCCATCTGGAAGCCGCGTTCGCCTGTGCTGCGCAAAATAAAAAAGCGCACCTGCGTCGGCGGAAAGCTCAAGTCCAGTTCGGGCAGACCGTGCGAGCGGTCTTGTGCTATGAGCGCGTAAACGGGATTGCCGCCAACGAAGTTGAGCGAATCGCCATCGTTGACGTAGAATTCGTAGCCGCGCAGCGAACGCTCATCGTCATTGAGGACGCCGCGGCGAAAATAGAGGCGATGGAGGACAAAAATAGCACCCATATCGACGTCGAGTTCGGCGCCGTTGGGGTTGGTGTACACGCGCCAGCCCGTTTTGTAGTCACCGTCGATGAGTTCGTTGATTATCTCATTGGAGCGCGCCGCGGCCGTGCGCACCGAGGTGGTCGCGCGGCCGCCGAGTTCCTTGATGCGCGGCAGGATGTTTTCCTCGGGATCGGCTTCTAGCGGCGAAAGGCCTCCCTCGTCGGTAACTTCGAGTGCGTTGAAGACGATCGAGTTGCTCTCCCACTCCAGTCCATCGCCGCCTATTTTGAGCCGTTCCGCGGCCGCGGTCGGAGTGCTATATCCCATCGCTAGGCAGGCTAATGCGAGTGCGGCACGGGTCATCGCAGTTCCTTTTTGCTGTAAGGTGGCAAAAGCAGTCCCCTCAGTAGGCCACCGGTACGATCCGCTGCACCGTCTCAGTCGCGGAATCGCCGGCAATCTCGATTTGTAATAAATAGGTCCCCGGCCTCACGAGCGCACCGACATCGTCGCGACCATTCCAAGAAAAGTGGTAGCGCCGAGCGAGCCCATCGCCGCTGTCGAGGGCGCGCACTTTGCGGCCAGCCAAGTCGTAGATGTGGACCCGGATCGGCCGCGGCGTCACTAGCTTGAGCGCGTCGAACTCAATGGCTAGCTCGTCGCTGACCCCATCTCCATTGGGCGTCAGCACAGGCGTCGAAAGGGCGACGTTGGCCAGCAAGAGGCCGTTGATCGGCAGTTGCACGGAAACGGATTCACTCGGCACATCGGCTTTGGCATCGCCTTGGTCAACGAGTTGGCGCACATCGGTGCCGAGGTTACTGTTGCCGAGGAAGAGATCAAAGCGCGTTTGGTTTTGATAAATAGTGCTACTGAACGAGAGTTCGATTAGCTCCGAGCGGCGGACCGTGGCTGGTAAATCGACGACAAATCCCTCGGCGAGCGTGGTGATTTCGACCTCTACTGGCTCGTCGCCCAACTTCAGGCTGGTGAAATCAACGGGCACGGACGCGGTCATGGTCAGGCGGTTAAAGCCTTGGGAACGCCCACCAAAGGTCGGCAGAACGAAGTACGTAAAATCCTTTTTGACGCCCGGTTCGACTTGGCTGGGGAAGACCTCGGCGCGGGTTTCGAGAGCAATGGGATTTTCCGTGTTCAAGTGAAGGGCGTTGATCGATGGTGCTATGCTAGGATCGTCCGAAATCATGCGTAGGTCGAGTTGGGCATAGCGGCGCGGCGAGGGCGAGTTAAAGAGCGCGCTGGAAGTTACGTAAGGGTCGCTCCAGACGCTCCAGTCCGAGCCGACGGAAATCGTGGTTTCGGTCGGTCCGCGCAAGCTCTTGGGCGTCTTGTTCCACTTCCGCTCGGTGATCTCTTTGCCCTTCTTGTCGAAGTAGTGAATATTCTCGACGACTTCATTGC
>JAPPEF010000182.1 GCA_028875335.1 Gemmatimonadota bacterium | reverse complement strand
TATCCACGAACAGAACTCCTCGGTCCACCGTCGGAGACCAGACTAGGTGGATAAAGTTGGAGCCTCCGTCCCCGTCAAATGCCGGGGCCGGAGAAAAGGAATCGTTGGCCCCGTGAAAGGCGGCCGAGCCGCCCCCTTCTACGAGCCCCGGGCTGAGATTGTCCCCAAACCCCCAGACCTGGATGTCGGCCAGTCGGGGGCGCTCGCGGATGTAGTGCTCTATTTTGCCTTGGCGTTCGGGCGGCAGGTTGTCGTAGACAGATTTTTCAACCGGTTCTTCGAATCCCCGCTGGTTCCTAACGAAATAGACAACATCTCCCCGATCCGCTGAGTTCAGAGCAGACCATTCCTCCTCTGAGATCAATTGGCCCCGGCCGAATTTGGAATCGGTTACTACAATGCGGATCACCTGGACGGTTTCCCCAATCCAGTTGTCATCGGCCTGAAATTGGTCTAGCTGAAAAGAGAACACCCGCTGGTCCTCGTTGGAACCTTTGGTGCCGCCTTCGCGGCGAAAGGGAATTTCGTTTACCTCGTGGTTGAGTACCTTTTGGAAAGGGGCACTCAATATTCTGAACTGGCGGAAGGGATCGCCCAACGACTCATCGACAAAGTTTAAGACCAACTCGTCGACGGGCAGGCTCCGGCCGAGGTCCACCTCGACCCACCAATCCTCTATGGAGTCGTTGAAATCGGGTTCCCAGAAGGTATTGGGGTCGCCGTCCAGAATATTGGCCGCGGCCCTGGGATTGGATCCAACGCGGCTGATACCTATGCGAGATAGATGGGTGTAGAGAGGATTTTTCTTGCGATCGCGTATGACGTTACCGAAGACATCCAGCGTTTCAGTGCTGTCGATATTTGAGACAACGGTTTGACCTTTCTTGCGCCTGAGTTCTGGCAAGCGACGATTATAGGTCTCCAAGTCGTCTAGGACATTAAATCGGGAACGGGAGAAGTGGGGGTGAACGCCGCCGGAGGGGAGTATGTTCACGGCATGGATGGGCATACTCCAACGCTCCCAGTGGGCTGGGGAGTTGACAATGATTTGGTTGCCGGCGATCCGATAGCCCCGCTTCTGAGCGTCAGCTAGCTGGGGTGGCACGAGGATCAGGCCGAGCAAGAAGATGAGAATCAGGGCAGGGCAGTGAGAGGAGTAACTCGGGCGTCTCATAGGGGCCTCCTGTGCGCATGTGACGGTATCAACTGCGCAGGACCTGCAGCATGGACATGCTGTCAGAGCCGAGAAATGTACGATGTTATTTTAAGAAATATAGATTACTATAAACAGACTTTTTTTAGAATCGTTTGATGGCGGTTATCGAGGCTAGGCCCTCACAGCGTGAGCACTCCGACGCGAGTCGCGAGGAAAACACATCCACAAAATAGCGCTGGATTTAGTTTTGGGCTAGCAATAGGGAATCGGGCACTGCTCCCTTGAGGCGGTCGGGGTAGATTTTGATCTGGTCAGCATATTTTTTTCTTAGTTGCACCAGAAAGGCATTTAGCGCTTGGGTCTCCCGCTCTAAACGGACTAGTGCCCGGGCCCGCTGTTGAACAGCCTCAAAAGGTTCAATGCTGCTTTCTTCCCGTTCTATGACGCGAAATACAGAGTGGCCTCCTTCTACTTGCAAAGGACCTTCAAGTTGGCCCTGTTGGGATTGGAAAACAGCGGGTACAAGCACGGGATAGCGGACTCTTCCCAGCATGTGGAAGTGATATCGCCCATTGTATTTTTGTGCGTCGGCCCTCAAGCTCTTATCGACGAATTGCTCAAAGGGTGCACCTGCTTCTATTTGGGCTTTGACCTGCAGGGCGTCGGCCTGAGTGGGGAGCAGCACTTCCTCAATCCATACGGCCTCGCTGTGGCGGAAGGTCTCCAAATGGGTGTCGTAGTAGTGGCGCACGTCTTCTTCGGAGAGGTCAATTAGGTCGGCTATGACGCTCTTTCTCACGATTTCAAGAAGTTTGGCATTCGCGGTGCGCTCGACAAACTTCTGCATCTCAGGCGTTTGGTAAAAGCCATCTTTTCGGGCTGCTTCCTGGATCAGATGGGCTTCCAAAAAATACCGATTTAGGGTGACCACAGCTTGGGCGCTGTCGGCAAGGCCAAAACTGATATTCCGCTGACGCAAAAATTCCTGGACTTGCCCCAGGGTTATTTCGCCGTCGTTATAGGTGTATAAAGCCGTCGAATTCCCTTCTATGAGCGTGGGTTGCTTTGCCTGATAGGCGTTGACCAGCTCGCGCAGGGCAGACAGGTTGAGGCGCACTTTGAAGGAATCGCGCAGTTGCTCCAAGTGTTCGGCCTCTACCTGGGCGAGACGCTTTTGGTAGAGTAGACTGGCGATCCTCGCTTGGTATTTCTCATAAGAGGCCGAGCGGTCTTCACTAAAGCGCAGAACATGCCAGGCCGAACCCGCGGGCAGGGGCTCTGAGAGTTGATCTTGAGGCAGGGTCTTGAAGACCACCGGTGGGATGTGAAGTGACTCTAGTTGGTCCCGGCCGATAAAGCCCAACTCGCCACCCCGTTCGGCCGAGCGCTCGTCCAGAGAGCGAGCCTGGGCGACCTCCTCAAAGGGACGGCCTGCCCTCAGTTCCTGAAGAACGGTGTCGATGGCAGCCCGGCTCCCTACTTTGATGGCGTTGAGCAGACGCTCTCGACCGTAGCCTTCCTTTTCGAAATAGCGACGTACTGTGTCATTTGATATTTTGACTTTAGAAGCTATTTCCTGTGATTTATATATCGACCTGACCCGAGCATTGACGGCGTCTTGGACTGAATTTTGAAAATCGCTGGTGGTATCGAGTCCTCGGGAACGGGCCTCTAGCAGCAAAAGTCGGCGGTCAATCAGGGCTTGGAGGTAGTACTGGCGGGCCTCATCGCCTGTCTTTTGGGTGCGTAGCCCGTCGGGCAGTTCTTCCACATAGAGGTGCAACAGGCGTGCGCTGATCTGGTGCGGGCCAACTTCCGCCACGAGAGATTCTTCGGGAGGGCTGCAGCTAGTTGAAAAAACTAAGCAAGCCAGTAGGAGGTGTTTCATTGAATCTTCTTCTGTCCACGGGAATCAATGTAAATTACGGATCCAATAAAACAGATAAAATATACCAAGATGGTCAAGGCGATGAACTGTTGCGTGAGGGGGAGCAGAGGCGTTTTTGGGGGGCCACTGATCGCTCTGCTGTTAAGTGTCCAAGGGACGATGGGGCAAGTGCCCGAGGTGGGCGATCTAGCGCCGGACTTCACTTTGCAGCAGCTAGAGGGCGACTATGTGTCTCTGAACGACTTCCGCGGCAAGGTGGTCCTCATCAACTTCTTTGGTTTCATCTGAAGTCACTGTCTCGCGGAGGCCGCGAAGATAGAGCGGATTTGGCAGGATTTTAAAGGGGAGGAATTCGCCTTGATTGGCGTTGATGTAGCGGACGGCATCAGCCGACAGGTGGACTTGAGTTTTCGCCAGCGGACAGGGACGACCTATCCTCTGCTTCTCCAGGCCAGTACAGTAGGAGCCCTCTACGGTTTTACCCAGCACAACTATGCGGTGATCGACCACGAGGGGATTCTGCGCTATCGTTCGGTGGGCGCTGTTGCCCGCCGATTCAACGAACAGGTTATCCGCCAGCACATCGAGCGAGCGCTGAATAATTTGGGCGCGGCGCTTGTGGCTGGAGATAAGGAACTGGAACAGCTAGAGGCGACCGCAGAGCTTGAAATGTCGGATGGGCAACCAAGGAATTTTGAGTTGGAGAGGAATTACCCCAATCCCTTTAACAGCGGCACGATCATCCCTTTCAGTCTGTCCAGTGAAACAGAAGTGCATTTGCAGGTTTTCGATATACTGGGACGGCCTGTGGCCAATCTGGTGGTTGGGCGGCGGCAGACCGGTCGTCATAGGGTAAATTGGGAAGGTCGGGACGCCGGAGGGCGGCTAGTACCCTCTGGCATTTACTTTTACCGTTTGAGTAGCGGAAATAGAGCAGAGAGCCACAAGATGACGCTCGTGCGGTGAAAAGAGAGTCCATATTTACGGTGTAGTGCGCGATTTCTCCCTTCGCTGTAAGGCCGCTTGTACTTGGGCGAGGTTCCGTTTGGCATCGGCGAAGTCAGTTTTGAGCTGGAGTGCTTTTTCGAGATAAAACTGGGCTTCTTTTAGCTTGCCTCGCCGGGCTAGCGCTCCGCCGAGATTGCTACAGGTTTCCGCCCGGTCGGGCTGTAGCCGCAGTGCAGCCTTGTAGTGGTGGATCGCTTCGTCGAGGTGCCCCAACTGGTGGAATGCCAGAGCCAAGCCGTCCAAGGCCTGTACATCTTGCGGGGCGATTTGTACGACTTGGGTGTAATGGACCCTCGCTTCTGCAAAGCGGCCCAAGCGCATCAGTACATCCGCGAGAGTGCGCCGAGCTACTAGGTGTTCGGGGAGTTGCTGCAGGGTAGCTGCCAATAGTTTCGCGGCGTCCAGATAGTTGCGGACGGCGATTAGGACCTTGGCTTGCCGGAGGGCGGCGCTAACGGCAATTTCCCGCAGGTTTTTGCTCCTTATTTCCTCAATGGTCCTCTTTTCATATGACCCAACAGACATCAAGGTGGCAACGGGTTCCAAATACTTTTGCAAAAGATCGAGCGTCGGGAGCGCGTTTGTCCGATTTACAAAGGCGCGAGCGACCGCGTAGTCGAGAACGGGCCGATCGTCCCTGTAAACAGGGGCCTCATTCGCCAGTTTGGCTAAACCACCAGATCCCATCAAATAGCTGCCCCAAAAGACCTGTGGTCGGTTGAGCCAGTAGAGGGGGCCTCCCCAGTGGCTGTACTCTAGATCCCGGCGAATTTTTTCGTTAGATAGACGTCCTTCGAGAATGGCCCGATCAATGGCGAAATCCCGTCCACTGCCGATGAGCAGCAATTCTGAAGTATTGTACCACAACAGGCTGTGGGGGAAAGCCTCGAGAAAGCTCTGCACAGTGCTGCGGAAATGGTCGGTGGTCAAAAGGGATAAGGGGACAAATTGAACCAGAAAACCGCCAGAACGCAGCCGTTTTTTTACTTGGCGATAGAAGTCGACCGTATAGAAAGATGCCACACCGGGACGGGAAAGCTGGCCCAATTCGAGGGAAATCACATCGTAAGTCGAGGAGGTGTGGCGCAGATAGTTGCGGCCGTCGGCACCGATCAGTTCGACTCTCGGATCTTCCATCCAACGGGAGTCGAAATGGGGGCGGATAAAACTGAAGATGGTGGGTTCAATGTCGACGCACTCTAGGCGGTCAATCGAGTAGAGCAGAAAGCGAGCCGCGGTCTGGCCGGTGCCGACGCCGACCAAGAGAACCCGCTTGGGATCGGGATGCAACAACATGGGGACATGGGCCGCCATTACTTGGTGTGTCTTGCGGTCCCTGCCCTGCCACCAGCGGTTGATCTCGAGTTGAAGTCCTCGATCTTGGCGGATGACCGCCAAGTTGGAGCCGTAGCCCTCGCGGAAGTCGACAAGCTCTTCCCGCTCGCCCAGAAAGTCGGCGGGAATACGGGTGGGCAGCAGGTAGGGAACTCCGAGCCATGCGCACGAGAAGAGCCCTATGAATGCCGCTTTAACGGCTAGGGTAAACGTGCGGTCGAGCCAGATCCACGCAGCGAACCCGACGGCCAAGCTCGTGCCCGTGATGAAGAGGAGACTGCTCTTCAGACCGAAGAATGGCAGACCCACAAAGCCGATCGCCAACGCTCCCGCGATTCCCCCCAACGTGTTGACTGCGGCGATCTTCCCCGTGCCCCCACTCGCTGCGGATGCCTCCTCGACCACCATCCTCACCGCCAGCGGAAAAGATGCTCCTCCTAAAACAGCAGGAGGCAGCAGTAAAACTGCATAAATCCACCACTCCTCCCCCAGACGCTGCCAGACGTCCGATGGAAGCATCATTAGGACGAGTACTACCAGCCCCAAAAGCACCTGGAGAACGCCGAAATACCGCGCTCTGTGTATTGTCCTATCAAAGAACAGGGAGGCGAGCACGCTCCCCAACACCAAACCCACTAGCACTACGGTCAAGGTCAGCGTATACGTATACACTGTGTTGGCGATCAAAAGTCCCAAATAGCGCGTCCACAGCACCTCGCCTCCCAACGCCACAAAGCCAACGGCAAAAAACAGCGCAAATACACCCCAATGACCTCTCTCTTCCGTCCCTATAAGCCGAGGTCGAGCCAGTCCGCTTCTGGCGATTGGCAGAGATCCTGCGACGATG